>JANXTM010000137.1 GCA_025352405.1 Polaromonas sp. | reverse complement strand
TCGTGCTGCGCAAGCCGATGGCCAGCGTGTGGTTGTGCTGGCCACGGGTGACCCGCTTTGTCATGGTATTGCGGCTTTTCTGGCATCACGCCTGTGCATTGAGGCCATTGAGGTGCTGCCCAATGTATCGACCCTTCAACTTGCCTGCGCGCGCTTGGGCCTGCCGTGGCAAGACATGAAGTTTTCATCAGTGCACAGCAAAGACGCAGGCGACTGGGTAGAGGAGTCCGGGCCTGAGCACGGCTTGTATGCGCTACTTCGCGATATTCGGCAAAACGACAGGCTGGCCATTTTGACCAGCCCCTACAACACGCCCGACCGTATCGCCCGCATGTTGGTCAGTGAAGGTCTGGATGAAGCCTTTGAGATGGCCGTGGCCGAGCGCCTGTGCCAGCCAGAAGAACGGGTCGTCAGCGGCATGCGTATCAGTGCCGCCGCTGCCATGCCTTTTGCTGACCCTAACGTCGTGCTGCTGTGGCGCACCCAGCTGCGTCCATCGCCCGTATTGTTGGGCTTGCCTGACAGCAGCTACCAGCAGCGTTACCCCGAAAAGGGCCTGATTACGAAAAATGAAGTGCGTGTGGTGTCCCTGGCCCGCATGCAGCTGCGCGCCAACAGTGTGGTCTGGGACATTGGCGCAGGGTCGGGCTCGGTCGGGCTGGAAGCTGCGCGTCTGTGCAGCCAGGGCCACGTGTATGCGATTGAAAAAAACGTTGACGACAGCGCCATTGTGCGCAGCAACCGTAAAAATTTAGGCCTCAGCAACCACACGCTGGTGCATGGCAAAGCGCCCGAAGGCCTGCAGCACTGGCCTGATCCAGATACCGTGTTTATTGGCGGCTCGGGTGGCGAGCTGGTGGAATTAATTCAGCTCATCATGCAGCGCTTAAAGCCAGGCGGCTGGCTGGTGATGAACTTCGTAACGCTTGAAAACTTGAGTAGCGCGGTCGATACCGTCAAGGCGCTTGGCGTGGCTTGGGACGTCCTGCAACTGCAGGCTTCGCGCAGCAAGCCCATTTTGCACATGAACCGCATGGCTGCAGAAAATCCGGTGTGGCTGGTGTGCGCACAAAAAGTGCTGCTGCCGGTAGTTCTAAAAACGACAAAATCAACAAAAAGTGAAGAACGCGATGAGTGAATCGACTTCTATTGCCCCGCCCGAATTAGTCGGCTCACCCACGGCATTTCCTGTGGCGGTTGGGCGCCTGTTCGGTGTCTCGCTCGGCCCTGGCGACCCTGGCTTGATCACCCGCCGCGCGTGGGCCTTGCTGGAGCGCCCCAATACGGTGTGGACTTACCCGGTGCGCAGCTTGCGCAAAGAAAGCTATGCGCTGGACATTGCCTTGCGGGCCGGGTTGGCGCTACCCGCGCGGCACCAGCCGTTGCTGTTTCCCATGACGCATGACGTTGAAAAACTCGCGCGCCACTGGCTCAAAGCCGCCGAAACCGTTCAAGCCTTGCTGGCAACCGGCGTCGATGTGCTGTTTTTGGTCGAAGGCGATGCTTCCACCTACGCGAGCTTTTGTTACTTGGCGCGCGTGCTGCGCGAGCTCGATGCCAACGCCCTCATCGACATCGTGCCCGGCGTGACCTCATTTAATGCGGCCTGTGCGCAGTTGCAGATGCCCTTGTCCGAGCAGGACGACACCATCGCCATCGTGCCCGCAGCTTACGGTATTGCCGCCGTCGAAAAAATGCTGGACGACTTTGACACTTTAGTGCTGATGAAGGTCAAGCCCTTGCTGGACGACTTGATCAACCTGCTGGAGCGCCGCGGCCTGCTGCCGCACAGCCGTTTCATTGAAAAAGCGGGCTCGCCGGTTGAGCGCATTGTGTACGACGTGGCCGAGCTGAAAGGCACCACCGTCAATTATTTGTCACTACTTCTGGTAAAAAATCCAGACCGCGTACGCGGCGAAATGCAGCGCGGTTGCCGCAAAAAAACAAGTACCGAAATCGAAGAGGAAACCCAGCAATGAGCCCCAATAACCTGCCACAAGCAAACGATGTACGCGTCGTTTTGGTCGCCATCACCAAGCACGGCGCACAACAAACTGCTGAATTGGCGCGGCAGCTGCCGCAGGCCAGCGTCTGCGTGGCTGAAAAATTTGCAGCGCTGATGGCGGGCCTGCCCAACCCGGTACGTGCCTACAGCGGTGCCTTTCGCGATGAAATCGCCACCTTGTTCACCGAGTTTGACCAAGTGGTGTTTTTTGTCTCGCTCGGGGCTGTGGTGCGGCTGATTGCCCCCCATTTAAAAAGCAAGGACGAAGACCCCGGTATTCTGGTGGTCGACGATGCTGCCCAGTTTGTGATTCCGGTGTTGTCAGGCCATGTCGGTGGTGCCAACGCCATGGCTGAACAAGTCGCTGCGCTGCTGGGCGCAACCGCCGTGCTGACCACTGCGTCAGATGTTGGTAAAACCATTCCGGTTGATATTTTGGGCCGCGAGTTGGGCTGGAAGGTAGAAGCGCCAAAAATCAACATCACCCGAGTTTCTGCCCATGTGGTGAACGGCGAGCCGATTGCCGTCGTACAAGAGGTCGGCAGCCCGGACTGGTGGACACGGCCAACGCCATTGCCCGGCACGATTCATAAATTTTCACGCTTTGAAGATGTTGACCTGGCGGTTTTCAAGGCCGTGCTGTGGATCACCCATGCCGAGGTAACCGCCGAGCGTTGGCAACAGCTCAATGAGCGACTGGTGGTTTATCGCCCGCCGCTGGCTGCATGACCACAACCCTGCCAGAGGTCGCCGTGGGTTTGGGCTGTGACCGAGGCACGCCCCTGGCCACTGTCGCGCATGCACTGGATGCTGCTTTGCTGCATGCCGGCCTTGTACGTGCGCAGGTAGCCGTACTCGCCAGCATTGAGGCCAAGCGCGACGAGCTGGCTTTTATTGAGCTGGCGGAGCAGGGCGGCTGGCCGCTGCAGTTTTTTACGGCGGCAGAGCTGGCGGTTGTGCCTGTGCCCAACCCATCGGCTACCGTCTTGCACTACATGGGTACGCCTTCGGTGTCTGAGGCTGCGGCGATCCTCGCCGCGCAAGGCGGGGCTGCAGAACCAAAGCACGCTAATTTATTGCTTGAGAAATTTAGATACAAAGGTGCTGATGGCCGCAATGCCACGGTGTCGATTGCCAGTGTTGTTTTTGTTTGATGTTTTGTTCGCTCCTTTAGCTTTTTTCGTTCGGTTTTTTTGTTAATTTACTAAATAGGGATTTCTCATGAACGCTTCTGTCTCCACCCCAGTTTCTTCTTCCGCTACCTTCCCCGTGGCTGCCCTGCAGGCATCAACGACATCGGTATTGGCCCAGTTGGGTGCTGCGCTTTTTCTCGGTTTGGTCATGCTTTACGCCGTCGGCTTTAGCGAATCGGCTGTCGCGCACAACGCGGCCCACGATGTGCGCCATGCCAACGGCCGCCCTTGCCATTAAGTCAAGAGCCCTGCATGTTGTTTCGACGTTTGTTTTTATGTGCGCTTTTTGTCGGCGTACTTGTCGGCCTGTTTGACAGTGCAGTGCAGCGTTGGCGAGTCGTGCCGCTGATTTTTGCTGCCGAAGTGTTTGAAAGTGCGCTCGATGCACCGGCGGCTGACCATGCGCACGCCGCTGGTGCCGCAGCCCACAGCCACGACGCCGCAGCCTGGGAGCCACAAGCCGGCTTTGAGCGCACCGCTTATACCGTGCTGGCCAATGTGCTGAACGCCACCGGCTTGGCTTTGCTGCTGCTGCCTTTGGTGGCTTTTGTTAACCGTCAGCGCGCCGGCCTGGCTCTGCAAAAAAGCAGGGGCGCGTTGGTTGGACAAGGATTGCTGTGGGGCGCGGCCATCTGGCTGTGCCTGTTTGGTTTGCCAGCTTTGGGGCAAGCCCCGGTTTTGCCCGGCGTGCAAGCGGCACCGCTGCAGGCGAGGCAACTGTGGTGGGCTTTGACTGCCGCGTCCAGCGCTGGCGGGCTTGCCGTACTGTGCTTCGTTCCGTCGCTCTGGCGTGTGCTGGGCTTGGCCTTGCTGGCGCTGCCGTTTGCAGTTGGCGCGCCGCATGCTGAAGGCAGTGCGTTTGCCGGCATGAGTGCTGAAGTCGCGCCGCAAATGCAGGCCTTGGCTGCGCAGTTTGTCGTGGCCACCTCGGTTGCCAGTGCGCTGCAGTGCCTGCTTCTGGGCGCCTTGTGTGCCTTGCTTGCTGCTCGCTGGATCAACCCTTTGTTGAGCCGCGATGTAAAGAAAAACACACAACCAACTGCTATAGCAGGATCAACACTATGAGCGATATTAAAAGCGGCGGCAAAATCATGCTGGTCGGCATTGGCCCTGGTAGCCACGACCACATGACGCACCGCGCACGCGCAGCCATTGCCGAGGCCGATGTGGTGGTCGGCTACGTCACCTACATCAAGCTGGTGGCTGATTTGCTCGAAGGCAAAGAGGTGATGCGCAAAGGCATGACTGAAGAGCTGGACCGCGCCGTGCATGCCCTCGAGTTTGCCCGCGCGGGTAAAAAAGTGGCCTTGATCTCGAGTGGCGACGCCGGTGTGTATGGCATGGCCGGGCCTACGTACGAAGTGCTGTTTCAGGCGGGCTGGACGCCCGAGTCCGATGTGGCGGTTGAAGTCGTGCCGGGCGCTTCTGCCATCAATGCCTGCGCGGCGTTGGTCGGTGCACCGCTGACCCACGATTTTTGCTCGATCTCGCTGTCAGACCTGCTCACGCCCTGGCCAGTGATTGCCCGCAGGCTGGACGCCGCTGCTGCAGCTGACTTTGTAGTGGCGTTGTACAACCCAAAAAGCGGCCGACGCACCCAGCAAATCGTGCAGGCGCAGCAGTTGTTCTTGCGGCATCGCAGCCCGGAAACACCGGTGGCGGTGGTTAAGTCTGCCTACCGCAGGCGTGAACGCATCGAGTTCACCACGCTCGCCAGCATGAGCGAGTGCGACATCGGCATGCTGACGACGGTGCTGATCGGCAATAGCAACACATTTGTGCGCCACGGCTTAATGGTCACCCCGCGCGGCTACGCCAACAAGTACGAGCTGCACGGGGATGGCAGCACTCGTGAGGGCGAGAAACCCGGCCGGTCTTTATCTACCGGGCTGATCGGCTGGACCGAAAATCTGCGCCTCGACCATGCTGATGGCGTCAGCGTTGCTGCGTTGGCCCTGCGCCACAAGCTGCCGACTGATTACATCGAGATGGTTTTGAACGCGCCGGTCGAAGATGCCGCGGCTCAAGAAGCCGTCGCTATTGAGGAACCCGAAGCATGAGCGAGGCCGTGGTCAAGCCCAAGATCGGCAGCTACAAACGGCATCTGCTGCTGTGTACCGGCCCCCGCTGCACGCAAGATGGCGCAGCGCAAGAACTGTTTGACAGCCTGGGCGACAAGTTCAAGGCCGCCGGGCTGCATGAAGGCGAGATGCGCGTCAAGCGCAGCCGCGTGAGTTGCTTTGCCGCCTGCAAAGGCGGGCCCGTGATGTGTGTGCAGCCGGACGGTACCTGGTACTACAACGTGACGCCCGCCAATATGGACCGCATCATTGAGCAGCATCTGGTCGGTGGCCAGCCTGTCGCTGATCTGGTGTTCCATCAGGGACCGGGTGCATTGGATGCCGACTGAAGCGGTTGGCGTGCAGGGCGACACAACAGCGCGCTAAAGATTGATTTTTACCCCACTTGATTCTTGTTTCTGGAACCCATGCAGATCGAAACTCCACCCGCTGAAAAACCCTACGAAAAACCCGTGGGCGAGCGCCGCGGCTTGCTCATCGTCAACACGGGCGATGGCAAAGGCAAAAGCACTGCTGCGTTTGGCCTGGCGTTGCGCGCTTTTGGCCGCACCCATATTCACGGCAAAAAAATCAAGATTTTCCAGTTCATGAAGGTGCCCACTGCGCGCTTTGGCGAGCACCGCATGTTTGAGCAGCTGGGCATTCCGATTGAAGGCCTGGGCGATGGTTTCAGCTGGAAAAGTCAGGACCTGGAGCGCTCTGGCCAGATTGCACGCGACGGCTGGGCCAAAGCCAAGGCCGCCATCCAAAGCGGTGAATACTTCATGGTGGTGCTCGATGAGTTCACCTACCCGCTGATCTACGGCTGGATGGAGCCCCTGGGCGGCATAGAAGAAGTCATACAAACCCTGTTTGACCGCCCCACCGACGTCCACGTTGTCATCACCGGCCGTCGCTGCCCGCCCGAGATCATTGAGCTGGCCGACACCGTGACCGAAATGACCATGGTCAAGCACGCGTTCAAGGCGGGCATTCCGGCGCAGCGCGGCATTGAAGACTGAAGCACAAGGCATGAAAGATTCCGTCGGTGCGCATGCCTTCTCCACGCCTGAGATAGCGGCGGTCTACCGCGCCATCGACGAGCGACGCGACATGCGCCACTTCAGTGGTGGTGAGGTGCCAGACGAGCAACTGCAGCGCCTTTTGCGCGCCGCGCACCATGCGCCCAGTGTCGGTTTGATGCAGCCGTGGCGATTCATACGCGTGCGCAGCCGGCCCCTGCGCATCAGTTTGCACGCGCTGGTCGAGCGGGAGCGCGTGTTGACGGCGCAGGCTTTGGGCGAGCGCGAAGACGAGTTCATGAAGCTCAAGGTGCAAGGCATTCTGGATGTTGCAGAGGTACTGGTCGTTGCCATGCCACCCGACCGCGAGAAACATATTTTTGGCCGCCGAACTTTGCCTGAGATGGATTTGGCGTCCACCGCCTGCGCTATTCAAAACCTTTGGCTTGCTGCGCGTGCGGAGGGGTTGGGTATGGGCTGGGTGTCCATATTTTGCCCACAGCAGTTGGCGCAGTTGCTGAACATGCCGGACGGCAGTCGACCGATTGCGATTTTGTGCCTAGGTCCGGTGGCTGCGTTTTACGACCAGCCCATGCTGCAAGCCGAAAAATGGGCTCATCGTGCTGCGCTGGCGGATATGGTGTTTGAAGACACCTGGGGTCAGCGGGCAATCTTGGTAGCACCGCCAGCCTGAGTTCACACCGGAAGACCATGATGATTTTTTTCGCGTGCACGGCGCCGGGCGAGCTGGTTTCAAAAAATCGACGCAATGCTTGATCTAACGGCATTGGCCTTTGCGGGTGCGCTGCTTGTGGCGCTGCTGGTAGATCGCTATTTCGGCGAACCGCCGATCCGCCTGCACCCGGTTGTGTGGATGGGCAACTATCTTGACTGGGCGGCTCGCCGGGTTCACCCGATGCCGTCTCCTGCTGTGCGGGATTTAAAAGCTTTCACACGTGGTGCGATTGCATGGCTTGCGGGTGTGGCGTTGGTGGGGGTGGTGGCTGGCGCCTTGCAATGGGCTGTGCTCCAGCTACCTGCTTTGTTGTCGGCATTGCTGTTGGGCCTGGCGCTCAAGCCCATGCTGGCCTGGGCCATGCTGGGCCGTGAGGTGCAAGCGGTTGAAGCTGCGTTGGGCGAATCACTGGCAGCGGGCCGCGAGCGCCTGAGCTGGCTGGTCAGCCGTGACACCGCGAGCTTGAGTGAATCCGAAGTCCGCGAAAGCGCGATTGAGTCGCTGGCTGAAAACTTGAACGATTCGGTGGTCGCGCCCATTTTCTGGTTTGTGTTGTTTGGCTTGCCGGGCGCGGCGGTCTATCGGTTTGCCAATACGGCTGACGCCATGTGGGGTTACCGCGGCATGCGCAATGGTGTGTGTTGGGAATGGGCAGGCAAGTGGGCGGCGCGGGCAGACGATGTGTTGTCGTGGTTGCCGGCACGCCTGACGGCGCTGCTATTGGCCGTGGTCGCACCTGGTGTTCGTTTGGCAAGCCTGCGCTTTGAAGCGTGCAAAACGCAATCCCCGAACAGTGGCTGGCCGATGGCTGCCATGGCGCTGGCGCTTGGCGTTTGCCTGCACAAGCCGGGCGTGTATGCGCTGAACCCCTCAGGTGCACCGCCGCAGCCCGCAAGCACCTCTGCAGCTTTGAGATATGCATCAAAAGTGGTAAAGGTCACCGTTTTATCTGCGCTTGCAGCTATTATTTTGATAGCTTTTATTGGTTTTCCCAACATACCCAATATTTTCAGCGCATTAACTTGATGACTAATTTATGTCTTCCGACAGCGCGCATTCACGGCGGCCCTGACGGCCATGGTGTGCCGCTGCATGATTTTTCAAGCAACAGCAACGCCTGTGGCCCATGCCCTGCCGTGTTGCACGCCGTCAAGCAGGCGGATGCCAGCCGCTACCCGGATGCAAGCTATACGGTCTTGCGCCAGCAGCTCGCCGAATTTCATCAGGTTGCGCTGGTTAGAGTGGTGCTGGCGGCCAGTGCCAGCGAGTTTATTTTTCGTATAACGGCCCTCAACGCGCAGCGCGGCGTGCGGGCCGTGTACTTGCCGCCTCACGCTTACGGCGACTACGCGCAAGCGGCGCAGGCGCACGGCATGGCCCAAGTGCCAGAGCTTGGTGCTGCCACACTTTGCTGGGCTTGCGATCCGTCAAGTCCAATGGGGGCCGCGCATGAAGGGCTCGGCAGGCTTGCCGATGCCGGCGGTGCGTCAGTTGTCGCGCCCGTATCGGCCGCAGTGGTGTTGGACCGTGCTTACGAGCCTCTGCGTCTGGAGGGCGCTCTGGCATTGACGGCTGCGCAACTGCAAAAGGTCTGGCAACTCTGGACGCCCAACAAAGCACTGGGCTTGACGGGCGTGCGCGCAGCCTATGCGATAGCGCCGCTGGATGCACAGACCGATGCACAGGCGATGGATGCGCTGTGCCCGTCATGGCCCATAGGCGCGCACGGTGTGGCCATGCTGCAGGCCTGGACGCAAGCAGACACGCAAGCTTGGCTGGCCAGTAGCCTTGACACCTTGCGGGGTTGGAAAAGCAAACAAATGGCGCTGTGTGAATCATTGGGCTGGACGATATTACCCAGCCACGCGAATTTTTTTGTGTGTCATACGGGGCTTGAGCCAGCGGCAATCACAGACCTGCGTGGCCGCGGCATCAAGCTGCGCGATTGCGCCTCATTCAACTTGCCAGGCCACGTGCGCCTGAGTGTGCAGCCACCTGCTGCACAAGACGCACTAAAAAGTACATGGCATAGCGTTATTAAAGGCAAAGCATGACAGCAAAAGCCGTGATGGTTCTCGGCACCACCAGCGGCGCCGGTAAAAGTTGGCTCACCACCGCGCTGTGCCGCTACTATGCGCGCCAGGGCTTAAAAGTTGTGCCGTTTAAAGCGCAGAACATGAGCAACAATGCCCGCGTTGTATCTAGCGGTGAAATCGGCAGTGCCCAATATTTTCAGGCACTGGCGGCCAACGCCGTGCCCGAAGTGCGTATGAACCCACTGCTTCTCAAGCCCGAAAAAGATACGCAAAGCCAGGTCGTGTTGATGGGGCAGGTGAACGCGGAGCTGTCCCGCATGGACTGGCGCAGTCGCAGCAAGCATGTCTGGCCGGTCATTGCGCAGGCCCTTGACGAACTGATGGCCGAGAACGATGTGGTGGTCATTGAAGGCGCGGGCTCGCCGGCGGAAATTAACCTCAAGAGCAGCGACATCGTCAATATGCGGATCGCCATGCATGCTCAAGCTAACTGCCTGCTGGTCACTGATGTGGACCGGGGCGGCGCTTTTGCGCACCTTTACGGAACCTGGGCCATGCTGGAGCTTGAAGAGCAGCAGCGCATCAAGGGGTTTGTGCTGAACAAGTTCCGTGGGGATGCGGCTTTACTGGCACCTGGCCCGCAGATGCTGCAAGACTTAACGCGCGTGCCGACGGTGGCCACGCTGCCAATGTGGTGGCAGCACGGCCTACCCGAAGAAGATGGCGTTTTCGACGACCGCAGCCGGAGCAGCGGTGCGGTGACCAGGACCATCGCCGTCATCGCCTACCCGCGCATCAGCAACCTCGATGAATTCCAGCCGCTTAAAAACGTGTCCGGCGTGCATTTGAAGTGGGTGCGCAGTCCGGCCGAGCTGCTGGGCCTTTCGGCAAGCGACTGGATTATCTTGCCCGGCTCGAAGGCCACCAGCGCTGACCTGGCCTGGCTGCGCGCGCAGGGACTGGACCAAGCGGTTGCCGCACATGCCGGGCGCGGCGGAGCGGTGCTGGGCATTTGCGGCGGCCTGCAGATGCTGGGCGAGGCGCTGATTGACCCGCACGGCATTGACGGCAACGGGCCTGGACTTGGTTTGCTGCCTGTGGTGACGGTGTTTGACCAGGCTAAAACCGTGCAGCGCAAGCAAGCCCTGTTCGCACCTTTGACGGGGGTGTGGGCCAGCCTGTCGGGTGTACGCGTGCAGGGCTACGAAATTCACCATGGCCAGACTGCGCCGCATACAGCCATGGCTGCGGCAGGCGATGTGGCCTGCCCGGTCATGCCCGAAGGACTGGCCTGGCAAAACGCGGCTGGCAATGTGCTGGGCTTGTACTTGCACGGCCTGTTTGAAGATCCTCGCGTGCTGCAGGCGCTGTTCGGGGCGACCACGCCGACGCTCGATTCAGTGTTTGACGGACTGGCCGACTACATCGGTCAGCATTTTGAGGCCGGTTTTTTGCAATCACTGACTCGTTGATGCTGGCCAACTGCTGGCGTCCCGGGCCAGTTCGCAAGCTGAAATGACGCTGCTGCAGTGTTTCAGCCTTGGTTAGCCAGAAAACCGCCGCTTTGGTGCGTCCACAAACGCGCATACAGCCCATCCATCGCCAGCAGCTCGGTGTGGCTGCCCTCTTCAATGATGCGGCCCTGGTCCAGCACAATCAGGCGGTCCATTGCCGCGATGGTGGACAAGCGGTGGGCAATGGCGATCACGGTCTTGCCCTGCATGAGCGTGTTCAGGCTGTTTTGAATGGCGGCCTCGACTTCAGAGTCGAGCGCGCTGGTGGCTTCATCCAGCAACAAAATCGGCGCGTCTTTCAACATCACCCGAGCAATGGCGATGCGCTGGCGCTGCCCACCCGACAGCTTGACACCGCGCTCGCCCACATGAGCGTCATAGCTGGTGCGGCCTGCAAGGTCACTGAGCGTCTGGATAAAACCGTGGGCTTCTGCACGCTCTGCAGCTGTCTGCATGTCCGCGTCGAGCGCATCGGGGCGGCTGTAGGTGATGTTATCGCGCACGGAACGGTGCAGCAAAGAGGTGTCTTGCGTGACCATGCCAATGTGGCTGCGCAGGCTGTCTTGTGTGACCTGCGAAATATCCTGGCCGTCAATGCGTATCTGGCCGCTGCCTAGGTCATGAAAACGGAGCAGCAGATTGACAAGGGTTGATTTGCCTGCGCCCGAACGGCCAACCAAACCAATTTTTTCACCTGGCCTAACCTTCAGCGACAAGCCGTCAATCACGGGCGTTGCGTTGCCATAGCCAAAGCTGATGTTGTCAAAGTGCACCTCGCCACGCGGCACGGTCAAGATGCTGGCCGCTGGCGCATCAACAATCACGCGTGGCCGGGACAAGGTATTGATGCCGTCCTGCACGGTGCCAACACTCTCGAAAAGGCTGGTCGTCTCCCACATGATCCAGTGCGACATGCCCTGTAGCCTCAGCGCCATCGCGGTAGCCGCCGCCACGGCGCCAGGGCCGACCTGGCCGAGGTTCCAGAGCCACAACGAGGTCCCGGCCATACCCAGAATCAGACCCATGCTCAGTGCGTGGTTCACAGTCTCAAAAGCACTGACCAGCCGCATCTGGGTGTAGCCGGTGTGCATGAATTCGCGCATGGCCGAGCGTGCGAAAGCGGCCTCGCGGTGCGTATGCGAAAACAGCTTGACGGTCGTGATGTTGGTGTAGGCGTCGGTGATGCGGCCTGTCATCAGTGAGCGGGCATCGGCCTGCGCTTTGCCAATGGCGCCCAGCCGGGGCACAAAGTAACACAGCGCCGCGATATACAGCGCCAGCCAGACCAGAAACGGCAGCACCAGTTTCACGTCAAATGCGGCGGCCAGCAGCGTCATGGTGGCGACGTAGACCGCCATGGCCACCAGCACATCGGCCAGTACAAACAGGGTGTCCCGCACGGCCAGCGCGGTTTGCATGACCTTGGTGGTCAGGCGGCCCGCAAATTCGTCCTGGTAGAAAGCCATGCTTTGGCCCAGCATCAGGCGGTGAAAGTTCCAGCGCAGGCGCATCGGGAAATTGACCGCCAGCGTCTGGTGCTTGACGATGGTCTGCAGTGCCACCACCGCAATGCTCGCCACTATCAACCCTGCCAGCACTTTGAGGGTGCTGCCTTGCTCCGCCCACAGCTGGCCTGGCCGGGTGTTGCCCAGCCAGTCCACAATGCGTCCCAGCATGGCGAACAGCAGCGCCTCAAAAGCAGACATCAACGCCGACAGCAGCGCCAACACCAAAATATAGCCCCTGGCGCCCTGGGTACAGGCCCACAAAAACGC
Source organism: Polaromonas sp. (assembly GCA_025352405.1). Taxonomy (GTDB): domain Bacteria; phylum Pseudomonadota; class Gammaproteobacteria; order Burkholderiales; family Burkholderiaceae_C; genus Polaromonas. The sequence goes on along the minus strand of JANXTM010000137.1, from coordinate 418 downwards.
CATGAAACCCTTGGGAACTGGTGCAGGCTCGGCTTCAGGGTAAGCGTGAAGAAGTTTTTCGAATGATTTAAAAACAGGCATGTGGTGATTGACTTGGCTCGGGTGGGCTATTGATCCGGCGCGATAAACTATGAACCGTGTTCGCGCTGCGCTTGCCTTAGGGTTCGGACAAGCTCGACCCGAACGGGAATTGATACATCACACGGCCGGATCAGTGGGGTAGTCTGGATTAGTCTGGTTCAGGCCATCAGTTCCAGCAAGCGGTCCAGCCCACCGGTGTTGATGGCGACCATGGCCTGCTCGCGCACTTTGGGTTTGGCGTGGTAGGCAACCGAAAGACCGGCAATGCCCATCATGGGCAGGTCGTTGGCGCCGTCGCCCACGGCAATTGCCTGATCGGGCGAAATACCCAGCAAGG
>JANXTM010000128.1 GCA_025352405.1 Polaromonas sp. | reverse complement strand
CAAGGCTGCACCGGCAAAGAAAGTGGCGGCTCCAAAAGCAGCGCCTGCAACAAAGGCGGCTGCTCCAAAAGCGGTTCCTGCGAAAAAGGTAGCCGCTAAAAAAGCTGCGCCTGCCAAGACAGCTGCAGCCAAGGCGCCAGCAGTTAAAAAAGTACCTGCGAAAAAGCGTACGCCGAATGCAGCGTTCATGAAGGCACTGAGCTTGAGCCCTGCATTGGCAGCCGTAGTAGGTGACAAGCCCCTGCCTCGTACCGAGATTGTCAGCAAGCTGTGGACCTACATCAAGGCCAACAAATTGCAGGACAGCATCAACAAGCGCATGATCAATGCGGATGCAAAACTCAAAGCAGTATTTGGCAAAGCCCAGGTATCGATGTTTGAGATGGCCGGCCTGATTGGCAAGCACGTCAAGTAATCGGGTTTACCTGACATTTCAAAGGCCGGTGAAAATCGGTCTTTTTCGTTTCTGCTACCCATTGCAACTTGCAGGGCAAATCGTTACCTTGTGACGATCCGTACTTCGCGCTGCGAAAAATTCCAGAAAATTTATCGAGGACGGTGCGCGGACTTAGCTGCAATGAACGCATAAACTCCATAGCCTACAAGCGCTTGACTTGGAAGCTTCAGCCTGTCCATGGCGGTCTCATCAACACTAAAGCGCATCTGACGCAATAGGGTTATTGGGGAGCATACGGTCGTGTAGACCAGCATACATTTTGCGGTTGATTGCTAAGATCAAACAGGTGCGAGCATTTCGCTTCAGTAAAGTTTTAAAAAATTTATTTTCACGTTAATGCATTTAAAACATTCAAGTTGTTCAAGCACTGCGCGACCGGTTGCTGCGTCGCGCGCTGATAACTTTACCTTGGCGCTGTAGTCATGCTGCGCTTTATCTTCACCCGATTCAGCCTGATTATTCCGACCTTCTTCGGCATGACACTGCTGGCGTTTTTCCTGATTCGTCTGGTTCCTGGCGACCCGATTGAAACCCTGGCAGGGGAACGCGGTATTGACCCTATTCGCCACGCACAACTACTCAAGGAATACGGGCTTGACAAGCCGGTGCTGGTTCAGTACGGCATTTACATTGGGCGTGTACTGCAAGGAGACCTGGGTAAATCAATCATCACGCAAGAGCCAGTTTTGCGCGAATTTCTCACGCTGTTTCCGGCCACGGTCGAACTGGCCGTGTGCGCCATGCTTTTTGCGTTGCTGATTGGTATCCCAGCCGGCATTATTGCAGCGGTTAAACGCAATTCTGTGCTGGACCATGGCGTTATGGGCGTCTCGCTCACGGGTTACTCCATGCCCATTTTCTGGTGGGGCTTGCTGCTGATTTTGCTGTTTTCGGTGCAACTTGACTTGACCCCTGTCTCGGGGCGCATATCGGTCATGTACTTTATCGAACCGACCACCGGTTTCCTCCTCATAGACTCATTGCTGTCGAGCGACAAAGGGGCTTTCTGGTCGGCTGCATCGCATCTTATTTTGCCTACTATCGTGCTGGGTACCAATCCACTGGCGGTGATTGCCCGCATGACCCGCTCGGCCATGCTTGAAGTGCTTGGCGAGGACTACATTCGTACGGCGCGGGCAAAAGGCTTGTCGAGCCTGCGCGTCGTCGCTCTGCATGCGCTGCGCAATGCGCTGATTCCTGTAGTCACCGTGATTGGGCTACAGGTCGGCGTGTTGTTCACAGGTGCGATCCTGACCGAAACCATTTTTTCGTGGCCAGGGGTTGGTAAGTGGCTGATTGAGGCGATCGGCAGACGTGATTACCCCGTGTTGCAGGGCGGTATTTTGCTGCTTGGTCTGCTTGTCATGGCCGTCAATTTATTGGTGGACATCACTTACGGCATCATCAACCCACGTATCAGGCACCAGCGATGACCGCGCCCACCATGACCCCTCTTGCCGCACCTTCGACAACTGCTGTCGCCATTCCGGCACCGCCGCGCCCGCTCCGCGAGTTCTGGACTTATTTCAGCGCCAACCGCGGCGCACTGGGCGGCCTCATCATCGTCGTGGCGGTATTACTGATTGCCCTTTTCGCGCCGGTACTGGCGCCCCACGCACCCGATCTCACCAACAGCGCAGCGTTTCTCAAACCACCGTTCTGGCAACAAGGCGGTTCCCTGACATATCCGCTGGGCACCGATGCGATTGGACGCGACATCCTTTCGCGCCTGATGTACGGTGCCCGCCTGTCGTTGGTCATTGGCATTGCCGTGGTGGCGGTTTCAGTATTGGTAGGCACCGTTCTGGGTTTGCTGTCGGGCTATTTCAAGGGGATTTTTGAGATCGCCATTATGCGTTTGATGGACATCATTTTGACCCTTCCAAGCTTGCTGCTGGCGATCGTGATTGTGGCGATTCTTGGCCCCGGGCTCATGAACGCCATGTTGGCGGTTGCCATAGTGGTTTTACCGCACTATGTACGCATTACCCGTGCGGCCGTGATTACGGAGGCATCACGTGATTACGTGACAGCTGCCCGCATGAGCGGCGCAGGCCGCATGCGGCTGATGTTCAGCGAGATTTTGCCCAACTGCACGGCCCCGCTGATTGTGCAGGCTTCGCTGGGTATTTCGACCGCCATTCTCGATGCAGCTGCGCTTGGCTTTCTGGGCCTGGGCGCTCAACCTCCTTCACCAGAATGGGGAACCATGCTGGCGGACGCACGTGAGTTTGTCCTGCGCGCCTGGTGGGTCGTGACATTTCCGGGCCTGGCGATTTTGATCACAGTTCTGGCTTTCAACCTGCTGGGTGACGGACTACGCGATGCGTTTGATCCAAAACTGAAGAAATGACGATGACCCCCATGCTGCTCATGAATGTCTTGCAAGTAACAACACGGAACCGGCATAACCGGACTACAGGTGTTGCGCCTCAGCGGGGGAATCCCGCTATACGAAGTGAGCCGAGCAAGGGGCCTGCTTGATGCTTCTTGAAATCGAAAATTTATCTGTCCAGTTTCCGTCACAAAATGGCGTGATGCACGCCGTTGATGGTGTCAGCCTGTCGCTCGATGAAGGTGAAGTGCTCGGCATTGTGGGTGAATCGGGCTCTGGCAAAAGTGTCACCATGATGGCGCTCATGGGTCTGGTGTCTTACCCCGGCCGGGTACGTGCCGACAAGCTGCGCTTTGCTGGGCACGACCTGCTGGCCTTGTCTCAGGGCGAGCGC
>JANXTM010000111.1 GCA_025352405.1 Polaromonas sp. | reverse complement strand
CGCGCTCGGCCGCAGGCGTCTTGCCCCAGGCGGGCGCGGCGGCGTGGGCCGCGTCCAGCGCCAGCTCGATGTCGGCGGCGGTCGAGCGCGCCGCCTGCGTGTAGCTCAGGCCGCTGATGGGAGTGATGACGTCAAAATATGCGCCGCCGACAGGGGCGACAAACTTGCCGCCGATGAAGTTGTCGTACTGGGCTTTGTACTCGATGGGGGCGCCGACGGCGCCGGGAAGTGCATAGATCATGGTTGTCTCCGAGGGGGTGAAGGAATAGTGATGAACCCATCCAGCGGAAAAATGCTGAAGGGCTTCACACAAGCGCTGCTGTTTGCACAAGCCATGCCAGCAGCGGCGGCCCGCCTGGGTCTTGGTGCTTACCCTGATTCGAGCATCGAATAAACCGCACAATCAGCCCAGTTTAGCGGTGGCGCCGGTGTGTTGGGCGCCGCGCTGTCACCGGGGGGGAACAGCCTGTGTCAAAACGGAACAGTGAATATCGGCGCCCTGGCGCTGCGCTTCAGGCCAGGCGGCCGAGCAGCAGGTATTCCATCAGCGCCTTTTGCACATGCATGCGGTTCTCTGCCTCTTCCCACACAACCGACTGCGGTCCGTCGATGACTTCAGCGTCTACTTCTTCGCCGCGATGCGCCGGCAGGCAATGCATGAAGAGCGCATCGGGCTTGGCGACCTTCATCATGTCAAGGTCAACACGCCAATCGGCAAAGGCCTTTTTTCGGGCTTCGTTTTCTGCCTCAAAGCCCATGCTGGTCCACACGTCGGTGGTGACCAGGTCTGCGCCGGCGCAAGCCTGCATCGGGTCCTTGAAAACCTTGTAGCTTTCAGCTGAACGAATGCCTGCCACCGACTGGTCGACTTCGTAGCCGCCGGGTGTACTCAGGTGGACCTTGAAGCCCAAAATCTCGCTCGCCTGCAGCCACGTGTTGGCCATGTTGTTGCCGTCACCTACCCAGGCCACCGTTTTGCCTTTGATACTGCCGCGGTGCTCAATGTAGGTAAAGATATCGGCCAAAATCTGGCACGGGTGAAACTCGTTGGTCAGGCCGTTGATGACAGGAACGCGGGAGTGCTCGGCGAAGCGATCAATCTTGGTCTGCTCGTAAGTGCGGATCATCACCATATCCACCATGCGGCTGATGACCTTGGCGCTGTCTTCAATCGGCTCGGCACGGCCCAGCTGGCTGTTGTCTGTGGTCAGGTTGACCACGCAGCCACCGAGCTGGTACATGCCGGCTTCGAAGCTCACGCGGGTGCGGGTCGAGGCTTTTTCAAAAATCATGGCCATGGTGCGGTCCAGCAGTGGCTGGTGCTTTTCGTAGGCCTTGAATTTTTTCTTGATTAGTGCGGCGCGTTCGAACAGGTAAGCGTATTCACCGGCATTGAGGTCACTGAACTGCAGATAGTGTTTGACGGGCAGGCTGGCAGTCATGTGGACGCTTTTTCTTTGAGCAGTTGCTTGATCAGTGGAGCCAAAATGGCTACCACCTCATCGGCTTCGAGCATCGTCATGATGAGCGACGGCACGATGCGGATCACGGTATCAGCCGTGACGCTAAGCAGCAAACCGTTGTCCGCTGCGCGCTTTAGCAACTCACCGCAAGGCACACTGAGCTCGATGCCTAGCATCAGGCCGCGGCCGCGGATGTCCCTGACGCCTTTTTCGTCCGCCAGCGCGTGTGTCAAAGCGGCCTTGAGGTGCGCGCCCACCTTGACGGCATTGGCAACTACACCGTCTTCTTCCATGATGCGTATGGTTTCAACCCCAGCGCGCATAGCCAGCGGATTGCCGCCAAAAGTAGAGCCATGGTTGCCTGGCTGAAAAATATGTGCCGCTTTTGAGCCGCAAACTACGGCCCCGACCGGTACGCCAGAGCCCAATCCTTTGGCCAGCGGCATCACGTCCGGTTTGATGCCTGACCACTGGTGCGCAAACCATTTACCTGTACGGCCCATGCCGCACTGCACTTCGTCGATCATCAGCAGCCAGTCGCGCTCGTCGCACAGGGCGCGTACCTGGCGCATGTATTCGTCATTCATGGGGTGCACGCCACCTTCGCCCTGAATGGCTTCAAAAAACACCGCCACCACGTTGGGGTTGTTGGCTGTTGCAGCTTTGATGGCTTCAATGTCGTTCAGCGGAACGCGGATAAAACCCTCCACCAGTGGCCCAAAGCCAGCCTGTACTTTTGGGTTGCCGGTAGCGCTTAGAGTGGCAATACTGCGGCCATGAAAAGCTTTTTCATAAACCACCACCTCGGGGCGGTCAATGCCTTTGTCATGGCCGAATTTGCGCGCCAGCTTTAACGCCGCCTCATTGGCTTCCAGACCGGTGGAGCAGAAAAACACGTTCTCAAGACCCGACAGCTCGACCAGCTTGGCGGCCAGGGTTTCCTGCAGGGGCACGTGGTAATAGTTGGAGGTGTGAATGAGTTTGCTGATTTGGTCTTGCAGCGCCGGCACCAGCTTGGGGTGGTTGTGCCCCAGCGTATTGACGGCGATGCCGCCGAGCGCGTCCAGGTAGCACTTGCCGTTGACGTCCCAGACACGGCAGCCCTGACCATGCGACAGCGCTATGGGCAAGCGGCCATAGGTGTTCATCACGTGCGGGGAGGCGGCTTCGATGAAATGGGGCAGGGCAGCGGTCATGGACAAACTCCAGAGGGTGGCTAAAAAACGTCGCTTTTCGAGCGGCTAAATATCGATTTTAGGCGCAGACCTTGCAACTATTGGTGTCGATCCCGCATCACTGCAATGCGCCAGCGGATTTCTTGGCTGTCTTGACTCAATGATCGCCAGGTGCTTGCAAGTCTTCTATAAGATAAAATCTGTTGTGCAGTGCAACATGATGCTCTACCCAGGCTTCCTGGCACCCCCGAAAACCCTCCACCCGATGGTCACCCGATAGCCCTTATGGTCTCTAGCTCCGCCAAAGAAGTTTTTATTCAGGGCATCACCCGCGATGGTAAAACCTTCCGGCCCAGCGATTGGGCAGACCGGCTGTGCGGTGTCATGAGCCAGTTTCGCCCTGGCGGCCCGCAGCCTGGCAGCCACCTGACTTATTCACCCTGGTGTGTGCCGATGGTGATTGGTGGCGTGAAATGCGTGGTGGTCAACGCAGAGCTGCGCGATGTAGAGCCCATGGCTTGGGATTTTGCGATCAATTTTGCCAAAGACAATGACTTGCAGCTGGTTGAGGCTTGTTTGCTGCCTGATGCAGGCAAAATCTGATCGGAATTTTAGGCAATAAAAAAGCCGTCAGAAGACGGCTTTTTTAACTTCGATTGCAGCGCACCCTACAAAACGGCGGACGGCTTTTTAAAGAGCTGTCCGGGCGGTTTTGCCTAATTGCTTAGGCTGCCTTTGGGGCGGCTAGTACCAGGGCTTTCACCTTGGTAGACAGGCGACTCTTGTCGCGCGCTGCTTTGTTTTTGTGGAAGATACCTTTGTCGGCAATAGTGTCGACAATGCTTTGAGCTTTGGCAAACAGGTCTTTGGCCTTATTTGCGTCACCGCTGGCAACGGCTTTTTCGACGTTTTTCACAGCAGTGCGGTATTTGGAGCGCAGCGAGGTGTTCGCAGCGTTGATTTTGACGTCCTGACGGACGCGTTTGCGGCCTGATGCAAGGCGCGGGTTCTTTTTCTTGGGTTTGGCGGTAGCCATAAATAGTTTCCTTTAATCCTGGGAGGAGTCTGCGGATGTTGCAAGCGAAGCCTTCGATTATAGCGCCCCCACGGTTGCTCACTTCGTGAGCA
>JANXTM010000060.1 GCA_025352405.1 Polaromonas sp. | reverse complement strand
CGCCAAGCCGCCGACCGTACCAGCCGCTCAAATCCCATGTCCGTCACCACCGCCAGCATGCCGACCAGCAACGCGCCCTGCAACACGTAAGCGGTGTTGAAACCGCTCAAGCCGACAATGATGGGCGAGCCCAGTGTTTTGGCGCCTACAGTTGAGGCAATGGCTGCGGTGCCAATATTGATGATGACAGACGTGCGCACACCCGACAACCACACCGGCAATGCCAACGGCCCTTCGACCTGACGCAGGCGCTGCCACGCCGACATGCCGATAGCGCTGGCGGATTGCTGGACTGCTGCCGGCACTGACTGCAGGCCCGACACCGTAGCCTGCACCACCGGCAGCAGCCCATAAAGCGCCAACGCAATCAGCGCGGGCAGTTCACCAAACCCGACCGCAGGCACAGCGAGTGCCAGCACCGCAACCGGTGGAAAAGTCTGCCCCATGGAGACCACGGTTTCCACCACGGGCTTGAACGACTGGCCGATGGGCCGGGTGATCCACACGCCTGCTGCGGTACCCACCAGCACAGAAAAAAAGCTTGATACCCCCACCAGTGCGCAGTGCTGGCGCAGCAATTGCGCAAACGGCTCCTGGGTGTAGACGGGGCGCTCCAGCTGCGGGAAGAGAACGGCGAACACCGGCTGCGAATGCGGAAGCCACAGCACCAAAGCCGCCAGTGTCAGCACAGCCCAAAACAATTTGTCCTTCAGTACCCGCATCAGAATCGGCATCATCAGACTTCTGGCACAGACGGCCGCAGCTGGCTGAAAATGTCCGCCGCATGCAGCACACCGGCATGGGCACCCGCACCATCGTCGAGATTGACAGAGGCGAGCCGATGCATCACCAGATAGGACACGGCTTCGCGCAAGCTGCAGTCCGCGCGCAGCTTGGGGCCAGGCTGGCGCGCTTGATGGCGCGCCAGGCCTTTGGCCGGCTGCAGCGACAGCCGTTTGATGCCGATGTCACCGCGGCCCACAAAATCCACGACAAATTGATTGGCCGGCTCCGTCAACAGCGCCAGCGGTGATGCGACCTGCACCACCTTGCCGCCGTCCAGCAAAACGATTTTGGTGGCAAGCAGCAGCGCCTCGTCAATGTCATGCGTCACCATGACGATGGTCTTGCCGGATGTCTGGTGAATGCGCTTCATTTCCAGTTGCAGCGATGCACGTATGACGGGGTCGAGCGCGCCAAAGGGTTCGTCCATCAGCAGCACATCCGGATCAGCGGCCAGCGCCCTGGCCACGCCCACCCGCTGCTGCTGGCCGCCCGACAGCTCATGCGGCCAGCGGGTGCGGTAGGTGGCTGGGTCCAGGTCAAACAGCTGCAGCAATGTCGTCACGCGATCACTGATTTTGCTTTTACTCCAGCCCAGCATGTGCGGCACCACGCCGATGTTGCGCTCCACCGTCCAGTGCGGGAACAACCCGACCGACTGGATGGCATAGCCCATGCGCAAGCGCAGGTCGCGCACCTTAAAGCTGTAAATCTCACGGCCATCAAGCAGAATTTTCCCGGCGTCGTGGCTTTCCATGCGGTTGATCATTTTGAGCATGGTCGATTTACCCGAGCCAGACGCCCCAATCACCACCACAAACTCGCCCCGCTCAATCTTCAGGCTGAGGCCATCAATGGCCTGAACGGCGGCGCTGCCAGCCGCACCCGCTGCGTAGGATTTTGAAACAGCCTGAAACTCAATCATGTGCTCGGTCCATACGGGCTGGACAGCCGTATCAAGCCCTTGAACAAACCATCAGCCAGCACCCCCAGCACGATGATGGGCAACACCCCCAGCAGCACCAGGTCTTGCGCACTGCTGAACAGCCCTTCAAACATGATGCCGCCCAGGCCGCCCGCGCCTATCAAGGCCGTGACAGCGGCCAGCCCAATGGCCTGAATGGTGGCTGTGCGCACGCCGCCCAGCACCACTGGCAAAGCCAGCGGCACGTCTACGCGCCAAAAGATCTGGGCCGGCGTCAGCCCCAGGCCGTTGGCCGCCTGCACCACGCTGGACGGCACCTGCGCCAGCCCGGCCAGCGTGCCCCGCACCACCGGCAGCAGGCTGTAAAGCACCAGCGCAATCACCCCCGGTGCCAGCCCTACCCCGCTGATACCGGCCTGGCCCACGGCAGGCCAGCCGGTCGCCAGCCAGCCAAGCGGTGCCATCAGCAAGCCAAACAAGGCCAGCGACGGAATGGTCTGAATGATGTTGAGCACCGGAAAAAGCGCGTGGCCTACACGGACAAAACGCCAGGCCGCCCAGCCCAGCGGCAGACCTGCCAGCAAGGTCAAAACCACCGCCAAAGCCACGATTTGGAGGTGCCGCGCCACCACCTGGAAAAACACATCAGAACGGTTGGCGTACTCTTTCATGATCGACAACTCATCGCACCAGCCGGATACCAGCAGGACCGAGAAAACTCCAGCCGTCGCAACCGCGAAGCAGATTCGGGTGGCACGGCCTGCCCGCAAGCGCTGCAGGGCATCTGCCATGACCAGCCCCAGCAACGCGCTCGCCAGCCAGAACCCTCCGCCCAGCGAGGTGCGGGTAAGCGGCCCGCCCGCCAGGGCTACAAAAGAGGCATGCGCTGCGGCCAGCGCGGCCAGGCCTACCAGCAAACTGGCCGCGCTGGCCACCGTGGGCCATAGCCCAGCCCGATAGGGTTTAAAAAAACAAAGCCCTGCCAAAACGATGCAGGGCACAACAAGCATCCACCAGCTGCCGCGCAGCGCCGAGGCGAAATACACGGCCTCACCTGACACCAGGCGGTTGGGCGCAACCCGCAAAAACGGCAAGCCCGCCAGCGCCAGGGCCACCATCGCGCACAACACGGCCTGCGCGGCGCTCCAGCGTGGGCCAGGCAGGCCGGTTTGGGGGCTGTGGATGTTCAAGCTGCAGACTCACAAAGCCCAAAAAGCCCTGGACAGGATTTATTTAAGCAGTCCTTTGGACTTTAAAAAGTCGCTCGCTACTTTTTTGGCGTCTTGCCCTTCAAGCTGTATTTTGGCGTTCAGGCCCTGCAGCGTTGGGCCATCAAGCAGCTTGAACATGGGGGCCAGTACAGTGGCAATTTTCGGGTTTTTCTTGAGGGCTTCCTCGCGGATGATGGGTGCAGGCGCATAAATCGGTTGCACGCCTTTGGGGTCGTCCATGATCACCAGGCCCAGCGCGGCCACTGCACCATCGGTGCCGTAGGCCATGGCGGCGTTAACACCCGAGGTTTTTTCAGCGGCAGCCTTGATGGTGACCGCTGTGTCGCCCCCGGCCAGCGTCAGAATTTGTTCGGGTTTGAGCTTGAAGCTGTAGGCGGTCTGGAAAGCTGGCAGCGCATCCGAACGCTCGACAAACTCGGCCGATGCCGCCAGTTTGAACTGGCCAGCCGATGGGTTAGCGTTGAGCCACTTGCCCAAGTCGTCAAGGGTCTTGAGCTTGTTGGCGGCAGCCACGTCCTTGCGCACAGCAATTGCCCAGGTGTTGTTGGCCGGAGACGGCTCCAGCCAGACGATTTTGTTTTTGTCATAGTCCAGCGTTTTAACGCGCGCATAACCGGCCTTGGCGTTTTTCCACGCTGGGTTAGTCTCTTCTGAAAAGATGAAGGCGCCATTGCCGGTGTACTCCGGGTAAAGGTCAATCTCACCAGCGGTGATCGCACCGCGCATGACCTTGGTGGTACCCAGAGACGACTTGTTTTCGGTCTTGATGCCATTGGCCTCCAGCACCAGCACGATCATGTTGCCAAGCAACTTGCCTTCTGTGTCGATTTTCGAGCCGACGCGCACCGGTGTGGCAGATTGCGCCAGCGCACTGCCGGTTGCAAGCGTGGCGACCAGCAGCAAGGCCGCACGGCGTTGGATTGATTTCATGGTGGGTATCCCTTTGGAAGTGAACCAGCAAACAAGAGAGAAAACACGAAGTCGAAGATTTTGACGATAACCCAGTTGGCCCCGGCCAGGCGTAAGACGGGAATTACAAAACGCCGCCGTGCACAAACACCGCATCGGGGACGCGCTGCGTCAAATTTGCCCATACCAAAAAAAATGATGGAAAATGTCTTTTAGTCAGAGAATACGGGGGCTATATGCTATTATAAATATAGCATTCACAAACCAGCTGAAAATTTTCAGGGTATCAAACCCATCGCGTGCATGTAGGCCGGGTGCAACATCAGCTCGTCCCATTCGTGGGCGGGGGTAGTGGGCAGCAGCTCAAGTCGGCGCATGTCGCTGGATTCCAGGGCCTCCCACTGGCCTTTGACCAGCGCCTCAGCCATGCCGTCCAGCAGGTCATCCACGGCCTCGCCGCCATCGACCGACTGATTGCACAGCAGCACCATGTCGCAACCCGCGTTAAGCGCCACCACAGCGGCTTCGGTGTAGCTGACTTGCTTGCCGTCGATCAGGCGGGCACCGGCCATGCTGAGGTCGTCACTGAAAATCGCGCCGCCAAAACCGAGCTGGCCGCGCAGGATGTAGGTCAGCCATTTTTCTGAAAAACCGGCCGGCCGTGCATCGACCTTGGGGTAGACCACATGCGCTGGCATGACACTGGTGAGGGTGGTGTTGAGCCACTCGTAAGGTGCAGCATCGTCCGCCAGAATCGCTTTGAGGCTGCGTTTGTCAACCGGAATGTCGGTGTGTGAGTCTGCCTTGACAAAGCCATGGCCAGGGAAATGCTTACCGCAGTTCATCATGCCAGCCTGCAGCAGGCCATGCATCAGGCTTTTCGCGAGCAAGGTCACCACGCGCGGATCACGGCCGAAAGCGCGGTCGCCGATGACACTGCTTCGGGAAGCGCCGGGCCGCCCCAAGCTGATCGCGCCCGCTCGGGGGGCAGCAAGCGCTTGCGCTTGCGTGGGAGCATCATTTTGAAAATCCAGATCCAGCACGGGGGTGAAGCTGAAATCCACGCCGCAGCTGCGCAGCTCGGCTGCCAGCACATAGCCGCAAGCGGTGGCGGCATTGGTGGCGGCAAGCTGGTCTTTAACCCACAACTCGCCGAGCGCACGCATGGTCGGCAGGTGGGTGAAGCCGTCGGTTTTAAAGCGCTGCACGCGGCCGCCTTCATGGTCCACGCAAATCAGCAGGTCCCGGCGCAGGCTTTTGATGGCGGCGCACAGGCTGGCCAGCTGCTGGCGGCTCTGCCAGTTGCGGTCAAATAAAATAATGCCGCCTGTCAGCGGGTTTTTCAGGCGGCGACGGTCGTCCTTCGTCAGGGTGGTACCGGCGATGTCGATGATGAGGGGGGCGTGCTGGGTCATGAACGGTCTACTTACTATTAAATGTATAGCGGCTAACGCCGGTTTTTTATGCCCTAAATGGCTTTTTTCTCTACAACGCAGAAGCTGGCGGCGTAATCTGTCTCGTCGGTCACCGTGATGTGGGCGCTTAGCTGCTGCGCCTCAAACCACACCTTCAGTGCGCCGTGCAGGACGATTTCCGGCTTGCCGCTGGCGGCTTTGGCAATTTCACAGTTGCGCCAGGTCATGGGCATACGCATGCCGGTGCCTATGGCCTTGCTGAAGGCTTCCTTGGCCGAAAAGCGGGTGGCCAGGTAGCTGACACCGCGGTCTGGCCAGCGGGCACTGCGCGCTTGCCAGGTTTTGAGCTCACCATCGCTGAGAATTTTTCCGGCAAAGCGTTCGCCGTGCCGCTCCAGGCTGGCACGAATGCGGCGAATGTCGCAGATGTCGGTGCCTATGCCGAAAATCATGCTGGCAAAAATGCCTGCTCGATGCAGTGCAGGTAGTCTTTGACGGTGACCGCGTACCCCTGCTCCAGCGCATCGGCGACCAGCGCATGGCCGATCGACACTTCGCGCACGCCAGGCACCGCCTTGAGAAATTCAGTCAGGTTGTCGCGGTTCAGGTCATGGCCCGCGTTGACGCCCAAACCGACAGCGTGCGCAGCCAAAGCGGCCCGGGTGAAGTGGCTTAACGCCTCTGCCGCCTGGGCGGTTCCCCAGGCGCGCGCATAAGTTTCGGTGTAAAACTCGACCCGGTCTGCGCCCACGGCTTTGGCCGCCGCCATAGCCTCGGGCAGAGGGTCCATGAACAGGCTGACGCGGACGCGGCGGTCGTGCGCTGCATCAATCAGGGGCGCCAGGCGGTCGGCATCTGCCGGAAAGCTCCAGCCGTGGTCACTGGTGAACTGGTCTTCGCTGTCGGGCACAAAAGTGCATTGGTGCAGCGGCAGGCCGCGTGCCGTGAGGTCTCGCACGAAGTGCATCAGATTCTGAAACGGGTTGCCTTCAATGTTGAACTCACGGTCTGGCCAGTCTTTCATCATGGCGGCGATTTCATACACGTCATCGCTCCGGATATGACGCTCATCTGGCCGGGGGTGCACGGTGATGCCCTGCGCGCCCGCTTCCAGGCACAGGCGCGCCGCACGCACCACATCGGGAATGCCGAGGTGGCGGGTGTTGCGCAGCAGCGCGACCTTGTTGACGTTGACAGAAAGCGCGGTTTTTCCCGGCGGTGTGTATCTGGACAGGTCAGTGGACTGAATGCTGGACGTATCGCTCAAAAAATTAGACATATTTTTTACAGGCTTTGCAGGTCAATCATCATCTGCCGGGTTTTAAGAACCTTCACATCGCAATGGTAGTGCAGCAGGCTGCGGAGCTGGTGTTTAAGTTCCGGCAAATGGTTGACGCAGGCATGCATGGTGTCGGCAAACGGCGAATCACCATCGAGCGCCTGCTGCAATGCCAGCCACTGCGCACCACTGAGGGCATTGCGGTCATCGTCATGCGCTTCCCGCAGACCGGCCTCAGCCAGCAACACATAGCGCGCATCGGGCTCCAGCGCTGCGAGCGTTGCGGTTTGCGTGTCCAACACGGGCAGCAGGCCGATGTCGCGCAACAGGCGCAGCTCAAAGGCACGCAGGGCCACCTGCAGCGTGTCAATGCGCTGGTTGGCCAGCAACTGCACTGTGGCGGCATAGGCATCAAACAGCGCAGGATGCGGGTCGTCGCGCGCCAGCAAACGCATGAGCAACTCATTGAGGTAATAGCCCGACAGCAGCGCGTCGCCGGTCGGCATCACATGCCCGCCCTGCCATTCGGCACTTTTGAGATTGCAGATCTCGGCATCGCCGCCAAACGCCAGGTGCAGGAGCTGCAATGGCAACAAAATGGGCCGAAAACTGGAACTGGGTTTTTTAGCACCCCGCGCCACCAGTGCCACGCGGCCATGGGTGCGGGTGAAAACCTCCAGAATCAGGCTGGATTCGCTCCAGTCATAACGGTGCAGGACGTAAGCGGGTTCGTCAGTGATGCGTTTTGTAACCACGGCGGATGCGGCAGGTTATAGCGAGTGGTCCAGATGCAAGCAAGGGCCGCGGAACTGGCTTTGCCAGGGCGCAGGCGCAGCGGCTCCCTCGGGCGGCAGCGCATTACACGAAGTGAAAAGCGTGGGGACTCTACTCATACCCAAAAGTTTTTACTCTCGCTTCATCGTCTGCCCAACCGGAGCGGACCTTGACCCAGATTTCCAGAAACACCTTGCCGCCGGTGAGCGCTTCCAGCTCGTGCCGGGCTTCAGTGCCGATGCGTTTGAGTTTTTCGCCGCCCTCACCGATGATCATGCCCTTGTGGCCATCACGCTCGACCACGATGGTCGCAGCAATTTTGCGCAGGTTGCCCTCTTGCTCGTACTTGTCGATGATGACGGTCGAGGTGTAAGGCAGCTCGTCACCGGTCAGGCGAAAAAGCTTTTCGCGAATCATCTCGGCCGCCATGAAACGGTCACTGCGGTCAGTTAACTCATCGGCAGCATACATCCACGGCTGCAGTGGCAGGTATTTTTCACAGATGCCAAACAGCCGCTCGATATCTTTGGCGTTGTTGGCCGACATCGGCACAAACTCGGCAAAGCTGTGGCGCTCCTGCATGGCTTTGAGCCACGGCGCAATGTCTGCGCGGCGGTGGATCAGGTCAAATTTGTTGGCCAACAAAATAGCCGGCGTCTTGTCAGGCAGCAGGCCGAGAACTTTTTCGTCTGCCTGATTGAACTGCCCGGCCTCAACCACAAACACAATCAAGTCCACATCATTGACGGCACCGACCACCGTGCGGTTGAGCGAGCGGTTCAACGCATTGCCATGGCGGGTTTGAAAACCTGGGGTATCCACAAAGACAAACTGCGTGGGGCCAACCGTGCGCATGCCGGTGATGCGGTGGCGCGTGGTTTGCGCCTTGCGTGACGTGATGCTGACCTTCTGGCCGACCAGCGCATTGAGCAGGGTTGACTTGCCCACGTTGGGCTTGCCCACAATCGCGATCAGACCGCAGTGCTGGGTGCTCTCTGGTGGCGTCTGTGGCGCCAGCGGCTCTGCAGTACCGGTGGCGGGCTCCATGCTGCTGCGGGCCGACAAGGCCCTGGACAGCATGGCGTCGATAGACTGGGCTTGTGGGTCAACGGGGGCATGCATCGCCTGATCTGCGGGCGATGGCGGGCGGGAAGGATTGCTTTTACGGGTAGTCATGGTCTGCCGATGTTTGGGTTGCGCCTGAAGGGCGGTTATTGGTCATGAACGGCAGGCATCAAGAACTGCGCGTTGGGGTTGTTTCTAAAGTGCCTTTACAAAAGCCAGCATGGCGATTGCAGCAGCCTGCTCCCCAGCTCGACGGGAGCCGCCTATGCCCCGCTCTGCGCGCCGGTATTCAACGATTTCACACTCCACATCAAAGGTTTGCTTGTGCGCCGCACCCTGCGTGCCCACGACCCGGTAAATAGGCAAATTCATTTTGCGGCCCTGCAGCCACTCCTGCAACTCGGTCTTGGGGTCTTTTCCAATCGCGGGCATCTGGGCGTTGATCTCCACATCCTTGAACAGGCGGCGCACAAGTGATGAAGCGGCTTCGTAACCAGCATCAAGGTAAACCGCACCAATCAGGGCCTCCAGCGCATCGGCCAGGATGGACGGGCGTTTTTGCCCACCCGACTTGGCTTCGCCTTCGCCCAGTCGCAGCATGTCTGGAAGCCCCAGGAAAACCGCAACCTGGTGCAGGGTATCCTGCTTGACCAGGTTGGCCCGCGCTCTTGAAAGGTCACCCTCGGGCAATTCGCCCAGCTGCTCGTACAGCAAACTGGCAACCGCCAGATTGAGCACGGAATCACCTAAAAATTCAATGCGTTCGTTGTGGTCTGATGAAAAGCTGCGATGCGTCAGGGCCTGCACCAGCAGCTTGGGATTGGAAAAAACATGCTCAAGACGCTTTTGCAGCGCCAGCAAATTCGGGCTTGTGGTGAGACTTGGACGCACTTATTTAATTTTGGTACTTGGTTGGCATTTACTTTGACTTGCCGGTGTATTTGAGCAGCAGATACACGGGCCCGCCAATGTGTATTTCCTTGTTGTAGGCAAACCTGACCACTGTCTTGTCGCCCTCTTTGCTCACATCAAGGTCTTTGCCGCTAATGGATTTAATGTCGTCAATTTGTCCGGCCTTGTCAAAGATGCCGCGCACTTCTGCCACCGAGTTGCCGTCCTTGGCCTTGCTGGCGGCTTTAGTGATGGCCTGAAACTCGATCAGGGTTGGAAAAACCTGCGCTGCGATGACACCAGAAAAAGCCAGCACGCCACCCACGAACAAGATACCAATAAATGAAATGCCTTGTTGTTTACTTTTCATGCGTTTCTTTTGAATGGGAGTCTTAAGCTCGCTGAAATATAGTTTGGGTCCGGCTCGTTGCTTCAGATATCGCCAGGCATCAATCAAAGGCGCCGATACGCTTCAGATTTCCGAAATTCATCCAGACAAAGAAAGCTTTACCTACAATATTTTTCTCTGGCACAAATCCCCAATAGCGGGAGTCTAGGGAGTTGTCCCGATTGTCGCCCATCATGAAGTACTGCCCTTCGGGTACTTTACAGACAACCCCTTCACTACTGTAGCGGCAATTTTGCTTGTTGGGAAAATCATCAGCGCCAGGGATGAAAGCCGGCCGGTCGTCGTCGTTGAGCAAGCGGTAGTGTTTGTTGGTGATGGTGACCTCTTCAAACTGTTTGGCATAACGCATGCTGTCTTCATCGAAAAAATCAGGCAACGCCGTTTTGCTCAAAGCTTTGCCGTTGATGGTCAGCTTTTTGTTCAGATAAGCCACCTCGTCGCCAGGCAAGCCGACCACACGTTTGATGTAGTCCAGACTGGGCTTGGGTGGATAGCGAAACACCATCACATCGCCTCGCTGCGGGCTGTTGTTGTTCAGCACCTTGAGGTTGATCACCGGCAGGCGCACGCCGTAATGGAATTTATTGACCAGTATCAGATCGTTGATGAGCAGGGTCGGAATCATCGAGCCAGAGGGAATTTTGAAGGGCTCGAATAAAAAGGAACGCAACAAAAAGACGACCACAATCACCGGGAACAAGCCGGCAGTCCAGTCCAGCCACCAAGGCTGCATGATGAGCCGGGTTTTAGCGTCCCCGGTGTCGCGGTCAACCTGCGTGATGCCCATGTTGGCAAGCTCGGTCTGCCGTTTCAGGGTGCTGGCCTCCAGCGCCTGCGCAGCCTGGTGGCGCTGTGGCAAAAAGTAAAACCGCTCTGCCACCCAATAAATACCCGTAACGACCGTGGCCAGGAACAGCAGCAGCGAGAAGTTGCCTTCCACCATGCCGAAGTACCATGCAGTGCCGTAGCCTGCAAATACAGCCAGCACGATCGCTGTGAGGGAGCTCATTGATTTTGTAATCGCTGTGGACATTAATCTTCAACCTGCAGGATGGCGAGAAAGGCCTCTTGAGGCACCTCCACTGAACCGATTTGCTTCATACGTTTTTTACCCGCTTTTTGTTTTTCGAGCAGCTTCTTCTTGCGTGAAATATCGCCGCCGTAGCACTTGGCGATAACGTTTTTCCGCAACGCCTTGATTGTCTCACGCGCAATAATGTTAGCCCCGATGGCCGCCTGAATGGCGACATCAAACTGCTGGCGCGAAATAATTTCGCGCATTTTGGCGACTACTGCCCGTCCCCGGTAGGCTGACTGACTGCGGTGCACGATGATAGAAAGCGCGTCCACCTTTTCACCGTTCAGCAAAATATCGACTTTTACAACATCCGATGCGCGAAACTCCTTGAAGATGTAGTCCATGGACGCATAACCGCGTGACACCGATTTAAGCTTGTCAAAAAAGTCGAGCACGATCTCGCCGAGTGGCATTTCATACGTCAACATGACCTGCTTGCCGTGGTAGGCCATGTTCAGCTGTATGCCGCGCTTCTGGTTGGCCAGCGTCATGACGGCACCGACGTAGTCCTGCGGCATGTACAGGTGCACGGTGACGATGGGTTCGCGAATTTCCTGGACGCGCCCTGCATCCGGAATCCTCGAAGGATTTTCGACCTTGATAACTTCACCATCGGCCTTGAGCACTTCATACACCACGCTTGGTGCGGTGGTAATCAGGTCCTGGTCAAACTCGCGCTCAAGTCGCTCCTGCACGATTTCCATATGCAGCAGCCCAAGAAAGCCGCAGCGAAAGCCAAAACCAAGCGCCTCGCTGACTTCGGGCTCGTAGTGCAGCGACGCATCGTTGAGCTTGAGTTTTTCGAGTGCATCGCGCAGCGACTCGTACTCGCTTGCCTCCGACGGATACAGGCCGGCAAACACCGCCGGCTGGATTTCCTTGAATCCCGGCAAGGCTTGGGTAGCTGTGAAGGCCGCGCCACCGCTGCCAGCCTTGATCAGCGTCACGGTGTCACCCACGCGCGCGGCTTGCAACTCCTTGATGCCCGCAATGATAAATCCGACCTCACCGGCTTCAAGCGACTGGCGCGGCTCGGTGTGCGGCGTGAAGACGCCCAATTGCTCGGCGTTGTACATGGCCTCACTGGCCATGAGCTTGATACGGTCGCCCTTGGCCAGGCGGCCATCAACCACGCGTACCAGCATCACCACACCTACGTAGGCGTCGTACCAGCTGTCGATGATCATGGCGCGCAACGCACCCTCCGGATTGCCTTTGGGCGGTGGGATACGCGCGACCACAGCTTCAAGAATTTCGTCGATGCCCATACCGGTTTTAGCGCTGCATGGAATGGCGTCTGTCGCATCAATCCCGATCACCTCCTCGATTTCCTGCTTGGCGTTTTCTGGATCTGCGTTCGGCAAATCCATCTTGTTGAGAACCGGAACAACCTCAACAGCAAGTTCCAGCGCGGTGTAGCAGTTGGCAACCGTCTGCGCTTCAACGCCTTGCGATGCATCCACAACAAGCAGCGCACCTTCGCATGCAGACAGCGACCGGCTGACTTCATAAGAGAAGTCTACGTGGCCCGGTGTGTCGATCAGATTAAGGTTGTAAACCTGTCCGTCAAGCGCTTTGTATTTGAGCGCAGCGGTCTGCGCCTTGATGGTTATCCCACGCTCTTTTTCGATATCCATTGAATCAAGAACCTGCGCACTCATCTCTCTGTCCTGCAAGCCACCACAACGCTGGATCAATCGGTCAGCGAGTGTGGATTTACCATGATCAATGTGCGCAATGATCGAAAAATTTCTGATGTGATTCATCAACGAGAACGCCTAAGTGCTTGTTTGTATTGCGAAGAGAACTTCATCATTCGCAACGGACCATAAAAAAGGGCGCGTCGATTAATGACGCGCCCTGAACCAACAATCTATGGCAACTGCGAACGTTGGAACTTCATTGTAGGCAAAAAGCCAGAAGCCAACTGTCTCGAAATAGCCATATTCATGTCGTTGCGAGCTAGCAACAGGAGTCTTATACACAACTTATTCACAATTTTACACTGCTTGGCTCTGGACAACTTGTGGGTGATCTGTGGATCAACAGTGAATAAGCCCGATTACAAGGAAATTGCAGATGCCGGTTGGTTTGATATGCCTGAATACTACAAAAAATGCTCCTTATTCTAACTAATTTCGTTATTTTCAATTACCTTTAGTTGGTGAACACTAACAAATTTAAATGGCATGACTTCCAAAATAAATTGAATGCAGGCCAAAAAACCACAATAAAACCTTCAAAAACCCCCCTCTAAAGCGGGGTATACAAAGCACACAGGGTACTTGAGAAGGGCTGCAGGCTACCCGGCAGCGACCACTGAATGCCCGCCCGCACCATCAGCGTATGGGCCGTATTAGTGCGTATTGTGCCCATTCACCGCGCCGAAAAAGTACATTGATGGCTTTGGTTTTGTCAGCTTTCACCACTGCGGCTTCGAACTCCTTGACGGTACTGACTTCCACGTTAGCAACCGACACGATCACATCGCCTTCACGCAGCCCTGCCCGTGCAGCCGCACCTTCGGCTGCATCAACTTTGACGCCACCTTTGATCTTGATCTCTTTTTTCTGTGCATCGGAAAGTTCACTCACAACCAGCCCCAGCACCTGCGCTGGGCCAGCGACGGGTGCCTTGGGTTCTGGTGCCGACGCTTTGCGTACTGGTTTCTCAGGTTCCACTTCCGCAATGATGACCGTCAGGTCTTTGCTGGCACCCCGCCGAAAAACAGTGACCACGGACTTGGTGCCGGGCTTCACATTGCCAACCAGCCGTGGTAAGTCGCTGGATTTTTCAATCAGCTTGCCATCGAATTTAGTAATGATGTCCCCAGCCTCCATGCCGGCCTTCTCCGCAGGAGCACCACCCTCAACCCCTCTGACAAGTGCGCCTTGTGGCTTGCCAAGCCCAATCGATTCAGCCACTTCCTTGGTGACGGACTCAATTTGTACACCGATACGGCCTCGAGTCACTTTGCCACTCACACGCAACTGGTCAGATACACGTGCCGCCTCGTCAATCGGAATCGCAAAGGAGATGCCCTGAAAGCCGCCTGAACGCGAATATATCTGGCTGTTGATACCCACGACCTCGCCACGCATGTTAATCAGGGGGCCACCGGAGTTGCCGGGGTTGATGGCGACATCGGTCTGGATGAAAGGCAGATAGTCGCCGGTATCGCGCTGCTTGGCACTGACAATTCCCGCCGTGACGGTGTTGTCCAAACCAAAGGGGGAGCCAATGGCCATGACCCATTCTCCGACTTTAAGTCGGTTGACATCACCAATTTTTACGGCGGGCAGCCCAATGGCGTCAATCTTTACAACCGCCACATCACTGCGTTTGTCGGTCCCGATTATTTTTGCTTTGAATTCGCGCTTGTCAGGCAAAGTCACGATGACCTCATCAGCACCTTCAACCACATGAGCATTGGTCATAACAAAACCGTCTGCGGTCAGGATGAAGCCGGAGCCAACACCACGTGGCTGCTCTTCATCTGGCTGCGGCTGGCCACGCTCTGCACGTGGTGTGCGCGGCATGTTGGGCGGCACGGGAATACCGAAGCGGCGGAAAAACTCCAGCATCTGTTCGTCAACGCCGCCTGATACAGCAGCCTTGGCTTTTTCAAGCGTACGGATATTTACAACCGATGGCCCAACCTGCTCCACCAGATCGGTGAAGTCCGGAAGCGTACGGACTTGTGCCCACGCGGAGTCGGCGGGCAGCACAGCCGCGCCTGCAACGGCGGCCAGTAGCCCGGCAGTCACAAAGGACCGCAATGGTTTCCAATTCAATTCAAACATCATCAACCTCGTCGTAAATGGTAAAAATCAGGCCCGCAAATTTGTGGATGCTTTTTTGAGAGCAAGGCGGAAGCCCGTGTATCTCTAGTTGCACGATTGTCTCGCTTTACTTCTTGTGCGCGAGTCCATTTGCAAAAAGCCTTAAAGTGGTCATTGGAACTTCTCCCACGAGAGTCACCCAATATGGCCCCAACTGCCGAGTCATGGTCTGGGTTGCACCCATCGACATGCTGGATTCCTTGTCGTGACGCTGGCGCTCAGAGGGTTCGACAAAAAGTGAGACTGAAGCGAGTCCATCAGAAAAAA
This sequence comes from Polaromonas sp., assembly GCA_025352405.1. Classification (GTDB taxonomy): domain Bacteria; phylum Pseudomonadota; class Gammaproteobacteria; order Burkholderiales; family Burkholderiaceae_C; genus Polaromonas. Next base: position 1,042 of record JANXTM010000060.1, on the reverse strand, counting down.
TCCACTGCAAAGACTCTTCACTGCTGGCAGGAGCCGTTGAAGCTGCAGGTCGCTTGTAGCAGCTCATGGGTTTGAAGCCGGCAACCGGGGCTTTCAAGAACCAGCCTTCGACGCTTGCCGTGGTTTTGACCAGCACAGGCTGCTCGACGCGGTAGCCATCCACTTTCCCCATCATGTGAAGAAGCTTGTCCATTTTGACGGGTGCGTCAAGTTGCAATTCCGAGAATGCAGCCTGTTCCAGAACTTTGCCGTCAATGTCCAGCGTTTGCAGTTTGACCACCAGCCCTTTTTTCTGCTCAGTCCATACACGGTAGCCAAAACGCAGGCTGTCTTTGGGCACCAGAACCACCACATCGGCTTCTACGCCAGCGACACGGTCGACCCCTTCAGACCGGATTTTGTAAAAATCTGCGATCCTGCTGTCTGTTGACTGCAGCAGCTCGGGAAACATGCCCGAAGATTCACGTTTTTCGTTGCGGACCAATTTATGGTCGGGCATGAAGGTCACAACCCGGTCGTTGTGCCGAAAAATAGAACGCGGTGCACCGGTGAGCGTCTCAACCCGCTCCATCTGCTGATTGCCTTCACAAACATGCCAGATTTTTGCGCTCGACATGACACCGCCGGACGACACCACATAAGTGCCAATGTAGGTGCGATTTTTCGATGACTCGTGCATGCGCATCAACCAGTCATTGATGCTTCTGGACTCCGCTGCGGCTGCAGCAGATGTAGCGGTAACAGGGGAAGGAACCTGAGCTGCTACATAATTCATAGCTAAAAGCGCAGGCATGGCCAGCACAAGAAAGCTAAAGGGCTTGAAATTCATGGTTTTATGAAGCTGTTCTCTGCTCGGTACGGCTCAACGCCCCGAACTCTGTTGCGTCTCAAAAGTCGCGTTTCGCAAAAACCCTGACGGCACAGGCAATGCAGACGTTGCGCCCAGTTGTTTGTGCGCAGCCAACAGTTCCTCCAGCCGTGCATCGCGCACCATGAGACCTTGCGGTGAAGCAACCACTACCTGCTGGGGCGCGGCACCTCC
>JANXTM010000312.1 GCA_025352405.1 Polaromonas sp. | reverse complement strand
AACCACTCGTAGGGCTTGGTGGTGGCCAGGTTGTTGACCGATGTGGGCGACATGCGCGCATCAATCGGGCCGCCCATCATGGTCATCGACAGCGGGGTGGTTTCGCCGCGTGTGGCCATAAGGGAAATGGCGGCAAATACTGGCACGGTGGGCTGGCACACACTGATGACATGGCAGTTGCCGTATTTTGATTGCAGGTGGCGAATGAATTCCTGCACGTAGTTGACGTAGTCATCCAGGTGGAAAGCGCCGTCAGACAGCGGTACCGTGCGGGCGTTTTTCCAGTCGGTGATGTAAACCTTGTGGTCCTTGAGCATGGTCTTGACGGTGTCGCGCAGCAACGTGGCGTAGTGACCAGACAGGGGCGCGACAATCAGAACTGCGGGCTGCCCCTTGAGCTTGGTCAGCGTGGCCGGGTCGTCGGTAAAGCGCTTGAAGCGGCGTAGCTCGCAAAATGGCTTGTCGATTTCAATCCGCTCATGGATGGCGATATTGGTGCCGTCAACGTCAAGCGTCTGAATATCAAACGCTGGTTTTTCGTAGTCCTTACCGAGTCTGTACATCAAGCTGTAGCCGGCTGCCACGCGTTGCGCGAACGGGTTTTGACCGACCGCTGACAAGGGGTTGCCATAAAGCTTTGCGGCGGCTTGCGCAAAGTCAACAAAGGGCTCCATCAGCGTGCGTTGGGATTCATAGACTTGATAAAGCATGGAAAAGACCTTTGACTGTCTCGGTTTAAATTAGTAAGTAAGCAGATTATGCTGCACTGCAACAAATATAACAGGCTGAAGGGTTGAAAGTTTGAGGATAACCACCTATTAACCGAGTAGGCTTATAAACTTTCGCTCAACTTGCCTTTGAAGTGCGGTCACTGGAAAAAAATGCAGCCCACCACAGACGTTTTTGCGCTCGAGCGCATCGCATCGCTTAAAAAATCTGACCGCATGCCGGTGCTGTTTTTGGGCCATGGCAGTCCGATGAACGCGCTTTCGGGTAACGAATACCACGAGAGCTGGCACACGCTTGGCGCTGAATTTGGCACCCGAATCGCCCGCCCGCAGCTGATTTTGTGCATTTCTGCCCATTGGCTCACCGAAGGCTGGTGGCTCACTGCCATGGACCAACCCAAAACTATCCATGATTTCGGCGGCTTTCCGCAGGAGCTGTTTGACCAGCGCTACCCGGTGTCCGGCGACGCTGCTGCCGCACAAGCCATCAGCCAGATGGTCAGGCAGCGGGGGGCGCTGCCGCTGGGGCTGGATGTAGCGGCATGGGGGCTCGACCACGGCAGCTGGTCGGTGCTTAAACCGATGTTTCCAGATGCAGATATCCCGGTCATTCAACTCAGCATGGACTACAGCCGGCCGCCAGAAGACCACTATGCGCTGGCGCAACAGCTCAAAAGCCTGCGCCAGCGCGGCGTGCTGATTGTGGGCAGCGGCAATATCGTGCACAACCTGCGCCAGATGCAGCGCGGCGCCCCCGGCAACCAGGCCTATGACTGGGCGCTGGAGTTTGACCAGACGATTGGTGGCTACCTGCAGCAGGGCAATCTGGGCGCACTGCAAAACTTTCTCAAGCTCGGCCAGCTAGCCAAAATAGCACACCCCAGCCACGAGCATTACCTGCCGCTGCTGTACGCCGCTGGCGCGGTAGACGGGAAAGAGCCGATGCGGTTTTTTAACACCAGCTTTCAGGGCGGCTCGATCTCGATGCGATCGGTTGTGTGGGGCTAAACCCACCCGTCCCATAACGCTTCAGGTGCGCAACTGCTGGTTGAAAAATGCGGTGGTGCGTTCCCACGCCAGCTTGGCCGCGGCGGTGTCAAAGCGGGGCGTGGTGTCGTTGTTGAAGCCATGCTGCGTGCCGGGGTACTGGTAGGCGGTGTAGCGCGCGCCTGCTGCTTTCAGCGCTACCTCATAAGCTGGCCACGACGCATTGATGCGCTCATCCACCGCTGCAAACTGGAGCAGCAAAGGGGCCTTGACCTTGGCAGCGTCCTCCACCGCAGGCTGGTTGCCGTAAAAGGACACTGCCGCATTCAGCTCGGGCATGCGCACCGACAGCACGTGTGCCATGCCGCCGCCGTAGCAAAACCCGACCACACCTATCTTGCCGCTGGATTCGGGCCGGTTCTTCAAATAATTGGCAGCGGCTACAAAATCTTCCGTGGCTTTTTTCTGATCAAGTTTGGCGAACAACTCGCGTGCCTGGTCCTCGTCGCCGGGGTAGCCGCCCAGTGGCGTCAGTGCATCAGGCGCAAAGGCGACAAAGTTGTCAAGGGCCAGGCGGCGGGCGATGTCTTCAATGTGCGGGTTCAGGCCGCGGTTTTCGTGCACCACCAGCACCACGGGCAGTTTGCCGGTGGCGTTGGCTGGCTTGGTCAGGTAGCCCTTCACCGTGCCGGTGCCCGCCGTTGACGGGTAGTCAACCATTTCGGTTTTGATGCGCTTGTCGTCTTTGGCTACGACCTGTGCGCGCGCGAAATCAGGGCTGAGCGCGGTCAGCAGCATGCCAGCCGTCATGCCGCCGACGGCAAATTTTTGTGCACGCTCCAGAAAGCCGCGCCGGTCTAGCGTGCCGTGCACGTAAGCGTCAAACAAAATCAACAGTTCCTGGTCAAAATCCTGAGCAGTTTTGAGTGGCATCGGGCGCTCCTGTTAAAAAAATTACAGCATAAGGTCAGAGTGCCTTTTTTACAAAAAGTGAGACCATATTTGCAACTGGGCGTAACACGCGACAACGTCCTGTCAGCAGGTGCTGCCAGCGCGCCAGACCGGTTTAACATCGGCAACAGGCGGTGATTGCAGCAGGCAAGCGGTCGACAGCCACAAAAAAACGGAGGCAGCTTGGACTTTGCTACATGGTGGATGACGGGTTTGTGGATCGCAGCGGGTGCCCTGCTTGGCGCCGGACTGCATGCGTTGTGGCTGCGCAATAGACGGGCGGAAGAACACCTTGCGCCAAACAAGTGGCCATTGGCAGCCCGCAGCTTGCTGACCGGCGAAGAGCGCAAGGTATTGCAATGGTTGACCGCCGCCTTCCATGACCATATTGTGATGGTCAAGGTATCAGTGCTGCGCTATACGGTGCCTACACCCAAGGGGGGAAATCACGAAACCCGGCGCCGGCAGGATATTCTCAATGGCGTGCACTGTACCTACACCGTGTGTACGCCCCAGGGCCTGGTGGTCGGTTGCGTTGATTTGCCGGGCAAGCGCGGGCTGAGCCAAGCCCAGCGCGCATTCAAAGAAAAACTGCTGGCAGATTGCGGCATCGCTTACACCGTGGTGGTGCTCACCGATCTGCCTAAAGGCACGTCGATGCGGGCGGCTTTTTTGGGCGAGGCACAACAAGAGCAGTTGCCGCATCAGACGACCCTTGGTGGGGACAGCAACTTTCAAGCAGACCTGGCGTCTTTTAACCGGCGCGCCAAGCAGGTGGCCAAAGACGCTGCACTGGCCCAGCTCAACAAAAAGCCCGGCAAAGGCTCTTGAGCTGACACCTCGTTAAATACTCGCTGCCCGTCTCACGGCGGCAGCCAACAGCGGCAGGCGGTCGTTACCAAAATACATGTCATCGCCGACGAAAAAGGTGGGCGATCCGAATGCGCCGCGTGCAATCGCCTCTTCAGTGTTGGCCTTCAGGGCATCCTTGATCTCGGGCTGTGCGATGCCCGCCATAAAGGCCGCAGCGTCCACGCCCGACTGGGCGCAAATCGCTGCCAGCACGTCGTCTTGTGAAATGTCCTC
>JANXTM010000294.1 GCA_025352405.1 Polaromonas sp. | reverse complement strand
GACTTCGCTGATGCGGTTTTCCTGCAAGGCCAGCCGCGCCGTCAACTCGCGCATGCCGTCCTGGGCGGCTCTGGCCAGGGTGCGCGCCTCAATGGCCTGCGCGCCTGAATCGGTGCTGCGCCGGGCCAGTTCCTCCTGAATCGAGCTCAGCTTTTGCCATAGCAAACCACTGACCAGCAAACCGACTGCGGCCAGCGCAGCCACCAGCAGCGCCCACTTGCGCGGCAAATTGACAACTTCAGGCATCGCCAATGGCCGCTCCTGGCCGGGCTTGGGCGCAGGAGGTGCCGGATGCGCAGAAGGCAAAAGAGGCGGAACAGGCGAATCGGATGGGATGTCACTCATGGGTGAGCCAATTCTATCGAGCGCATGGTGTTCAGGATGTCCTTCAGGGCCGGGCGTGACTCAACAACAACACCCCAGCCCGCAGCTCTTGCAGACTCGGCAATCCGGGGGTGGGTGACGATGGCGCGCGCGGGGCGCCAGTCCACGGCCTGCATGCCAGGCAAGCCGGTCAAATTGGCCACCGCTTCCGAGCTGCTGAACAGCCACACCGACCCGTCGGCGCTGGCAACCCGGGCGCGCTGGACTTGCGTTGGCGTCCATAACGGGGCACGGCGCTCGTAAACCCCCACAAAGTCAACGTCACCGCCTGCAGCCTGCCACTGGCGCGTGATCCAGTCCCGGCCAGAGGACACTGCAAGCCTTTCAACAGTGGCGCTTATTTCACCTGTCTCACTCGCTTCCTGCGCCTGGCCCATTACCCCGCGCACCACCAGCACGCGGCGGCCCCGCCAGTCGCGTTGGCCCACCACCTTCCAGAGGGCTTCAGAGTCAAACTGGTCGGCGTCCAGTGGCGGGGCGTCTATTTGCCCGGCAGGCACACCGGCGGCCAGCAGCGCGGCGGCAGTGCCAGGGCCTGGCGCCATAAAACGCAGGGTGGGCGGCAATGGCTCCCGGAATTGACTTGCTACATTATCAATAGCAAATAGCCCCCGCAAATGCTGCCGTAGAGCTTTATTTTGTTCGAAAAAAAAGCGTACTGCATTGCCGCTGACAAACATGCAGGCGGCGTAGCTGCCGATGGCTTGCCAGGCCTGCGCCACGGCCTGAACATCAGCGGCACGTGAGGCAGCGGCGATCGAAATCAGCGGCAAGGCCTCGGCGGCAAACCCATTGTGTTGCAGCTGCCGGACCCAGTCGCCAGCGTCGTGCGCGGGCCGGGTGACGATGACGCGGCGGGCACCCACAGCCTCACGCGGTATCACGGCGCGGTGATGGGCATGGGGATGGCGCCAGGATCGGCAGCGGGGTTGGCAGCCCACACGGCACCACCGGCACGCAGCTCGGCGGCCACAGCTTCACCCAAGGCCTCGGCGTCTTCGAAACTGCGCACCACGGCGGTTTTTTCTGCGTACACAAGCGGGGTGGGTGGCAAACGCGAGCCTGCATCGGTACTGGCCGGGTCGCCCCAGGCGGCCTGCAGCAACATGCCCGCCACGCCGACGCCATCCACGCCCCCCGAGGCCGGTCCGCGTGTGAATGCCGCCAGCGGCATTGAGCAGCTGCCGCCCATGGCACGCGACACGGTACGCTCGGCCGTCACCGCGAGCCAGGTCGACCGGTCAGCCAGCGCGCCAAGCGCTTCCAGCAAATCAGCCCGGTCAGCGCGCACCTCGATGCCCAACGCACCCTGCCCGGCGGCAGGCAGCATGTCGGTGGTGGCAAAGTTGCTGCGAATACGGTTTGTCAGCCCGAGCCGCTTGAGCCCGGCCGCAGCCAGCACAATCGCGTCGTACTGCCCCTCATCGAGCTTGCGCAGGCGCGTGTCAAGGTTGCCGCGCAGGGGTTCAATTTTCAGATCTGGCCGCAAGGCTTTCAGCAGCACCAGTCGGCGCAGGCTGGACGTGCCCACCACAGCGCAATGCGGCAGGTCTGCAAGTGCCGCAAAACGGTTGGAGACAAAGGCGTCATGCGGGTCTTCACGCGCCAGCACACAGGCCAGCGCAAAGCCCTCGGGCAAATCCATGGGCACGTCTTTCAGCGAATGCACGGCAATGTCGGCGCGGCCTTCACTGAGGGCGACTTCAAGCTCTTTGACAAACAAGCCCTTGCCGCCCACCTTGCTCAGGGAGCGGTCCAAAATCTGATCGCCCAGCGTGGTCATGCCCAGCAGTTCCACCTGCCAGCCAAGGGCTGATTCCAACAAGGCCTTGACATGCTCGGCCTGCCACATGGCCAAACGGCTCTCGCGGGTGGCAATCACCACTTTTTTGATACTCACCAGGGCCAGCTTTTCAGCTGGTTTCTCGACACTTTGCAGCATGGCCATCACTCGTAACCTGTTTGTAATCTTGGGGGTAAAGGCAATGCTAGCATGCAAGATCAAGAACAAGAGGGTCTAGATGGCTACTTCCGTGCGTGCAAAAAAGAACAGTGCAACCATTGACGTCGAAAGCAGCGGACGCCTTGCCGAGCCCACCCTTCCAGGCGAACGTGGGGGCAGCAAACCCCGGGCGCGCGACAACGAACGCCCGCTGGTTGAAGACATTCGCCTGCTGGGCCGGATTCTTGGCGACGTCATTCGAGAGCAGGAAGGCGTGGCTGCTTTTGAGCTGATAGAGCAGGTGCGCAAGCTTTCGGTGGCCTTCCGGCGCGACGCAGACCAGGAGGCTGACAAAGCCCTCAAGAAACTGCTCAAAGGCTTGTCGGGTGACCAGACGGTCAGCGTGATTCGCGCTTTCACTTACTTCAGCCACCTGGCCAACCTGGCCGAAGACCGCCACCACATTCGCCGCCGTGCCATTCACGAACGCGCCGGAGACACGCAGGAAGGCAGCATTGAAGTCGCGCTGGCCCGCCTGCGCTGGGCCGGCATCGCCCCAAAAACCATCGCCAACACCCTTGCGCACAGCTTTGTCTCACCGGTCCTCACGGCACACCCGACAGAAGTGCAGCGCAAAAGCATTCTCGACGCTGAACGCGACATTGCGCAATTGCTGACGACGCGCGATGACATCAAGGCCATTGCCCTGTCTGTCAGCGCCATCAGCCCCGCCCGCGCTGCCAAAGACGCCTTGAGCCCCCGGGCACTCGCTGAAAACATGGCTCACCTGCGTGCCCGCGTGATGCAGCTGTGGCAAACCCGCCTGCTGCGTTTTACCAAGCTCACCGTTGCCGATGAAATCGAAAATGCGCTGAGTTATTACGAAGCCACTTTTTTGCGCGAGATCCCCAAGATCTACGCCAACCTGGAGCGCGAGCTGGGCAACCATGCCGTGCACAGCTTTTTGCGCATGGGCCAGTGGATAGGAGGCGACCGTGACGGCAACCCCAATGTCAGCGCAGAAACCCTCAACTACGCCCTTAGCCGACAGGCCGAGCTGGCGCTTCGCCATTACCTGACCGAGGTGCACTTTTTAGGTGGTGAGCTGTCGCTGTCCGCCATGCTGATTGACGTGAGCCCAGCCATGCAGGCGTTGGCTGAAAGCTCACCCGACACTAACGAACACCGCCAGGACGAGCCCTATCGCCGTGCCCTGACGGGCGTGTATGCTCGGCTGGCGGCGACCCTCAAAAGCCTCACGGGAGGCGACGCAGCCCGCCACGCTGTGGCCCCGCAAAACGCCTACGCGAAGTCAGAGGAATTTCTGGCCGACCTGCGCACCATAGAAGCTTCACTGCGCGCGCACCACGGCGAAGCACTGATTGCTCAACGCCTGCACCCGCTGATTCGTGCGGTCGATGTGTTCGGGTTTCACCTGGCGACGGTTGATTTGCGTCAAAGCTCTGACAAGCACGAGGAAGTGGTGGCCGAGTTGCTGCTGGTAGCGCGCATTGAGCCGCACTACGCCAGCCTGAAAGAGCCCGCCAAACGCACACTGTTGATGCGCCTGCTCAATGACGCACGCCCCCTGCGTGTGATGGGTTCCAGCTACTCGGCCCACACCCAGGGCGAGCTGGCCATTTTTGAAGCCGCACGCACAGCGCGCGCACGCTTTGGCAACGAGGCCATACGCCACTACATCATCAGCCATGCCGAAAGCGTCAGCGATTTGCTGGAAGTGCTACTGTTGCAAAAGGAAGTCGGCCTGATGCAAGGCATTCTGGAAGACCGCGCCAGGGCCGACCTGATTGTCGTGCCGCTGTTTGAAACCATTGAAGACTTGGCGCAGTCCGCGCCCATCATGCGCGAGTTCTACGCCCTGCCCGGCATTGCCCAACTGGTGCAGCGCAGTGGTGCCGAGCAAGACATCATGCTTGGATACTCTGACAGCAACAAGGACGGCGGTATTTTCACCAGCAACTGGGAGCTGTACCGGGCTGAAATCGCACTGGTCGACTTGTTTGACCAACTTGCCAGCACACACCATATTCAGCTGCGCATGTTCCACGGCCGCGGCGGTACTGTGGGCCGCGGTGGTGGCCCCAGCTACCAGGCTATTTTGGCGCAGCCACCAGGCACGGTACGCGGGCAAATCCGCCTGACCGAGCAAGGCGAAGTGATCAGCTCCAAATACGCCAACCCGGAGATCGGTCGCCGCAACCTCGAAACCCTGGTCGCCGCCACGCTCGAGGCTACGCTGCTGCAACCGACAAAACCCGCCACCAAAGATTTTCTGAACGCCGCCGCCGAGCTGTCCAACACCAGCATGGCTGCCTACCGGGCTCTGGTGTACGAGACACCCGGTTTTACCGACTATTTTTTCAGCACGACGCCTATCCGGGAAATTGCAGAGCTCAACATCGGCTCACGCCCCGCCTCACGCTACGTGGCCCCCACGTTTGTCGCTTCGCGTACTGCGCTGCCCCCCGAAGGAACTAAATTTCCTGGGGGCGGCCCGTCAGAAAGTTCATCTCCAGACAGCGCTGCACGTGGTTCTCGCATAGAAGACCTGCGCGCCATACCCTGGGGCTTCAGCTGGGGCCAGTGCCGCTTGGCCTTGCCAGGCTGGTACGGCTTTGGCTCGGCTGTTGAGGCCTGGCTTGCGCAAGGTGGCACCGCTGCCAGTCGCAAAGAGGCACTGTCAATGCTGCAAAAAATGTACAAACAGTGGCCGTTTTTTCGCACCCTGCTCAGCAACATGGACATGGTGCTAGCCAAAAGCGACCTGGCTCTGGCGTCACGTTATGCAGAACTCATGCGCGACGCCAAACTGCGCAAAAAGATTTTCAGCGCCATCGAAGCCGAATGGCATCGCACCGTGAGCGCATTGACCCTGATCACCGGTGAAAAAACCCTGCTGGCCGGCAACCCCGCCCTGCAACGCTCGATCCGCCACCGCTTCCCCTACATCGACCCCCTGCACCACCTGCAGGTTGAACTGGTGCGGCGCTACCGCGACGGCCAGGCAGATGAGCGGGTACAGCGCGGCATTCACATCTCGATCAACGGCATTGCGGCGGGTTTGCGGAACACGGGGTGAGGTTTTTTTTGCTATTTAATTTGTAGCACGTTACCGCTGCATTTTTCGGCCTCGCGGGCCAAAAAAATCTTTTGGAGTTGGAATACCTGAGCCGCACGGTAATGTACGAAAAACAGCCGTTCCAACACTACACATCATGCTGACCAACCCACATATCAAAGCGCTTTAATTCTCGCTCTTAAATCACAAAATAGCTTTAAATACGAAAGATAACCATCACTTTCTGGATGCGCGCCATGAAGGTCGAGAGTCGTATTTTTCGTCGCTCAGAGCGCTCTGAGGCTGTGCTGTTGCCCTGGGTGTGGCTGGTCTGGGCAGCGCTTCGCAGATGTGCGACTCGCTCAAGGCCTTTGCAAACCAAAGTCCTCATCGTGCGCATTGGTACAAGGATTTACGCCAAGTCGAGCTAGGACCCCGCCACCGGCACGGTGATGTTGACGGGATCGGCAGAAGACATCGCTCTAGAGGTCTTCCAGAAGATGGTGTTGGCCGCGCACATCACATCGGACTGTGCATCTAATGCGCCAGGCTCCAGCGCCCTGGCGCCGTAGGTCCAGCCGCACTGCATCAAACGGCGGCGGTCAATCGGTGGCAAATCGTTTGTCTGTGCTAACCAGCAGCCGCCCACCCTGCCACCCCAACTGTAGGCCCAGCCCTACACCAACTGCAGCGTCGTCTTATACGGCAAACAAGGGTTTGTCCGTAGCATTGTTTCGAAGGTCACGCGTTCGCCAAACAGCTGCGCTTAGAGACCTGCAAATCATAAAAGCCTACGGAGCGCACAACATGACGACTTTCACAAAAACAAGCCAATCCCCAGCCGCCAGCAAGCACATCGCGCCTGATTTTATTTCCAGCGATTCGGCTGCCCTGGCCTCGCACATGAGCCATTGTGCCAATGGGCGCAGCCGCTTTTTTAGCTTGCACGCGGCATTTGAGTCCGCACATACACTGTTTTTTTCACGTATGGTCACTTGCGCACTGATTGCGGTGGCGGCTGTCGGCATGCTGGGTATAGTCGGCATGGTCTGAGGATGTGAAAAACCATACCGTTGACCGGCTGGATGCGCTAAGCCCTTACCTGGTCCATAACCTGGGGCCGCACCTGAGCTCGTACGCCAGAAAAATCCTGAACGCGCACCCCGGTGAGTCGGAGCCGCTGATTCGTGCCGAGCTGTTTGGTGCGCAGCGCTTTGAGCAGCATGGGCGCAGTCTGGCTGCAGCGCAAACGGTGCGTAAAAAGTCTCTCCACACTGCTGGGCCTTCTTTCTTCCCCCGGGTACAAGAGAACATTGCAGCGCTGCGCCAGGCATACGACTACGTGGCCACCATCTCGCACGGTGGCCAGTACGTGACGCCTGCCGCAGAGTGGCTGCTCGACAACTTTCATCTGGTAGAGGCGCAGCTTCAGCAAATTCATGACGGTGTTCCACGCCGCTACTACGCCGACCTGCCCAAACTGGCAGACCAGCAACTTGAAGGCCTGCCGCGTGTGTATGGCATCGTCTGGGCCTATGTGGCGCATACCGACAGCGTTTTGGACCCGTTGCTGTTCACAGCCTTTTTAAATGCCTACCAGGATGTCAGCGAACTGACGCTCGGTGAGTTATGGGCTTTGCCGACCACCTTGCGAGTGGTGCTGATTGAAAACCTGCGCCGCGTAGCCGACCAGATTGCCGACGGCAAAGCCGCACGCGAAGCGGCCCACGCCGTTTG
>JANXTM010000287.1 GCA_025352405.1 Polaromonas sp. | reverse complement strand
ATGAAGGTGTCGCAGGCGCTGCTGGATGCGTCCTTGGGTGACCCGATGGCGGCTTTGAAAATGGTGAATGTGTTTTCACGCAGCACACTGAGCGCCCCGCCGTCCGCATTGGGGCCGGGCACTTGGGTGTACGGCGCCAGCATGGCCTTGGGCCGACGCGTGCTGGCCAGCAACCAGGGCGTCAATGTTTTTCACTGCGGCTTCAAGGCCTGCAACGATTATGCAAACGGCGAAAACGCCATCGACCGCATTACCTGCCCAGTACTTTTTTTGCTTGGCGCACAAGACCAGATGACACAGGTTAAAGCCGCGCAGTTGCTGATTGACAAAGCCCAAGCGAGCAGAAAAACTGTGGCGGTTGTCCATCTGGCGGTTGGCCACCACCAAATGACAGAAGCACCGGAAGCCACGTTGTTTGCGATTCGGGATTTTTTGCAATTATAAACAGCGCAAGCCGTCTTGCCAGACCCTTGTGTAACCCCTCATTTTCTTTCTTTAACCCCTTGGCGCTATTAAATACATAGCTATTACCGCCCGTACTTATTGCCGCAGAGAACTTTTTTATCTCCAATTTCGGAAGACAAGCATGCCCACCCTACCTGACGCGCCCGCAGCTCCTGTCAACAATTCGGGCAGCGTTGACCCGGGAAGCTTTGAAAATTTTGCCGAGTTTTACCCTTTCTACCTGGCCGAGCACAGCAACTTGACCTGCCGGCGCCTGCACTTTGCAGGCGCCAGCCTGAGCCTGGTGTGCCTGGCCTTGCTGGTGGTCACGCGCAACCCGCTCTGGTTGCTTGCTGGCTTGCTTTGCGGCTATGGCTTTGCGTGGATTGGCCACTTTGGCTTTGAGAAAAACAAACCCGCCTCTTTCAAACGCCCCCTGCTCAGCTTCAGGGGTGACTGGACAATGTACAAAGACATCTGGCTGGGCAAAGTCAAGATTTAGCGCAACAGCTTCACAGCACCTGTCGCAAGCTGAGCGCGTCCCAATTGGCCTGCGTCCAAAGCGGTAGCGTCGAGTCGGTTTTGTCTAGCAGTAGCAACTCCATTAAAGGCTCCAGCGGTGTCTGGTCCGGGTCTGCCAGCAAGATGTAACGCGACTCCACGTCGCGCTCTTCCACCAGTTGACCGACCCACTGCAGTGCTGTCAACACTTCAAGCGCGGGCTCCAACTGGAGCACGTCAACCTGCAGCGCCTGCGCCAGTGCGGACGCACCACAGCCGCGGCATGTCGTGTAACGCTGGCGGTGCAGCTGCTGCAAAACTTCAATAGCCAGCTGAAACTGCCAGCCGTGCCCGCCGCCGCGGCGCGCCACACCGGCCAGCAAACTCGGCAAATAGGCAGCGATAACCGCACCCATCAACACGATGACCCATGCGACATAAAGCCAGACCAGCAAAATCGGCAAGGTCGCGAAAGCGCCGTAAATCATGGAGTAGGTCGGCACGTAGCTCAAATACAGACTGAGGATTTTTTTGGCCAGCTCGATGCCCGCCGCTGCAAACACCCCGCCCGCCCAGGCATGCGCCCAGCGCACGTAAGTGTTGGGAACATAGTGATAAAGCGCTGCCAGCCCCCCCGCCACCAGCACAAACTGAAACACATCCAGCAAAAAGCGCAAGCTGACCGGCATGCTGCCTACCAGGCCGCTAGAAGCCGACACCACGTACGATGACCCGGCAAGGCTGACAGCCAGCAGCAGCGGTCCCAGTGTGATGGCTGCCCAGTAGATCAGCACGCGCTGCGGCAAGGGGCGCGGCGTTTTGACGCGCCAGATACTGTTCAGTGTGCGGTCTATCGTCAAAATCAGGGCAATAGCAGTGATTAACAGCACCGCCAGCCCCGCCACGCCAAGTTTGTTGGCCTGGCGGCTAAAGAGTGTCAAATACCCCAGCACCTGCCGGGCGATGTTGTCGGGAATCAGGCTTTCAATCAGCCAGCCTTGCAGTGCGCCCTGCAGCTTTGAAAATATCGGAAAAGCAGTGAAGATGGCGAGCGCAACGGTGAAAAAAGGCACCAGGGCGATAGAGGTGGTGAAGGTCAGGCTGCTGGCCGTCAGGCCCATGTGGTCTTCCCGGAAGCGGTCACGCAAGGTCAACAAGGTGTCACGCCACGGGAAATGGGCCATATTGATCGCGAAGGCCCGCAGGGATTGCTGAAACGTCATCCCCGGTATCATGCCCTAGACCGAAGTAACTTCTACATGAACAAAGCAAACCAAATCGAATCCATCCGCTGGGTGGCCCTGGGCAGCATGGTGGGACTGATTGTGCTGGGCGTGGCCTGGGAAATGTGGCTGGCGCCCATACGCCCCGGCGGATCGCTGCTGGCCCTGAAGGTGCTGCCCCTGTGCCTGCCGCTGGCCGGCATTTTGAAAAACCGCATGTACACCTACCGCTGGATCAGCCTGCTGGTGTGGCTGTACTTCACTGAGGGCGTTGTGCGGGCTTGGAGCGACAAACCCCCGGGTAACTACCTGGCTATGGTGGAAGTTGCGCTGTGCCTACTGCTATTTGTGGCTTGTTCGCTGCATGTGCGGGTGAGACTGAAGAAAACCGGGATTGAAACGGAGGCGGCGGCATGAGCCAGGACTTATTAAATACACTGATCGTCATCAGCGGTAAAGCCAACGTGTTGTTTGAAGGCGATTTGTCAGCGTGGGAACTGGACTGGCGCAAGCGTTCGCGCGGCAAAGCGCTAGCTGTGGTGCGGCCCGGCACGGCGTCCGAAGTTGCCGCCATAGTCATAGCCTGTGCTGCCGCTGGCATCAGCATCGTTGCGCAAGGTGGTAACACCGGTCTGGTCGGCGGTTCGACGCCGGACGACTCAGGTCGGCAAGTGGTACTGAGCCTGCAGCGTCTGAACGCGGTGCGCCATATCGATGCCGCCAATTTGACAATGACGGTCGAGGCCGGCTGCATTTTGCAGACCCTTCAAGAGGTGGCCGAAAAAGCCGGTTTTTTATTTCCCCTCAGTCTGGCGGCTGAAGGCAGCTGCACGATAGGCGGCAACCTGGCAACCAATGCGGGCGGCACCCAGGTGGTGCGCTACGGCAATGCGCGTGACCTGTGCCTGGGCCTGGAAGTGGTCACCGCCCAAGGCGAGATATGGGAAGGCCTGAACGGCTTGCGCAAAGACAACACTGGCTACGATTTACGTGACCTGTTTGTAGGCAGCGAAGGTACGCTGGGCATTATCACAGCCGCCACGGTGAAGCTCTATCCGCTGCCTGCGGCACAACTCACGGCATGGGCCGCGGTGCCGTCCATGACGCACGCTGTAGCGTTGCTCGGGCTGGCGCACAAACACCTTGGCGCGGGCTTGACAGGGTTTGAAGTCATGGGCCAGTTTGCGCTGAGTCTGGTTGCCAAGCACTTCCCGCAGCAACGCGTGCCCCTGTGGCAAGTCACGCCCTTTTGCGTATTGCTCGAAAACTCCGACCATGAGTCAGAAAACCATGCCCGCGCGCAGTTTGAGAGCCTGCTTGAAATGGCGCTTGAGCAAGGCTGCGTCACCGACGCCGTGGTGGCTGAGAACCTGACGCAAGCGCACCAGCTTTGGCATATACGCGAAAGCATTCCGCTGGCGCAGGCCGAAGAGGGCCTGAACATCAAGCATGACATTTCAATCGCTGTGTCACGCATCCCCGAATTTGTGGAAACCACCGACGCATTGCTGGCAACCGCCATTTCCGGCGTGCGACTGGTCAACTTCGGCCACCTCGGCGACGGCAACCTGCACTACAACGTACAAGCGCCTGAAAGCGGCGATGCCAAGGCTTTTTTGCGCGACTACGAGGATGCGGTCAACACCATCGTCTACGACGCCGTGGCGCGCTTTGATGGCTCGATTTCAGCCGAGCACGGTGTGGGTAGCCTGAAAGTAGACAAGCTGGAGCAACACAAATCACCCGTAGCCTTGGGCATGATGCGCGCCATCAAGCAGGCGCTGGATCCGCGTGGCGTGATGAACCCGGGCCGGGTGGTGCGCATATAATCTGCGCACTTTTTATGGAGAAAATTTATGCTTAAATTTGACCATGCTCCAAAAAAAGCAACCAATCTTTCCCTGAACTCCAAAGTGCTCCAGGCCGCCCGCGACATGGGCCTGAACATTTCACAAACGGTAGACACCTTGCTCGCAGATGAAGTCAAACGACTTTACTGGGAGCAGTGGAATGGGCGCAACAAGAGCGGGATTGATGCCTGTAACGCGCGTATTGCAAAGCATGGACTGCCGCTGGCAGAGTACCGCAGCTTCGGCAAAAGCCTGGGCGACGGCAAGGAGGAAACGCGAAGTGGCCCGTTTTGATGTTTACGCCAATCCCGACAAGCAGGAAAGTAGGCTGATTCCTCTCTTCCTCGACGTTCAAAGTGACCGTGTCAAAGGTCTGCAGAGCCGGGTTGTCGTGTCCCTCTGGAAATCCGAGCTTCTCGCCGACCTTAGTGAAAACCTCAACCCCGAGTTTGATCTTGCCGGTCAACGAGTAGTGATGGACACACCGGCGATAGGCGCTGTTCCAGCTACCGTCTTTAAACGGCCAGTGGCCAACCTGGGCGCTCAACAATTGATCGTCCAGGACGCCCTGGACACCCTTTTCGGAAGTTATTGATGCAACTTCAGACAGTTCCTTCTATCCGCTCCCAATACGAAGACTTCATGCGCCACGTAGACACCCATGGCGTCTTCAAGGCTGACCGCACCGGTACCGGCACGAAAAGCGTGTTTGGCTACCAGATGCGTTTTGATTTGAGCGAGGGCTTTCCACTGATCACGACCAAAAAAGTCCACCTCAAGTCCATTGTGCATGAACTGCTGTGGTTTTTGCAGGGCTCGAGTGACAACAACTGGCTCAACGAACGCGGCGTAACGATCTGGGATGAATGGGCGCGCGAAGACGGCGACCTTGGTCCGGTCTACGGCGTGCAATGGCGCAGCTGGCCGACACCCGACGGCGGGCACATCGACCAGATTAGCGAAGTAATCAAAACGCTCAAAACCAACCCCGACTCACGCCGCATCATCGTCAGTGCCTGGAACGTGGCCGACCTGAGCAAGATGGCGCTGATGCCCTGCCACGCGTTCTTCCAGTTTTACGTGGCACCGGCGGCCGAAGCAAATGGCAAAGGCAAACTCAGTTGCCAGCTGTACCAGCGCAGTGCCGATATTTTTCTGGGGGTTCCCTTCAATATTGCCAGCTACGCCCTGCTCACGCACATGCTTGCGCAGCAATGTGACCTCGACGTTGGCGACTTCATCTGGACGGGTGGCGATTGCCACATTTACAGCAACCACAGCGCGCAAGTAGCCCTACAGCTCAGCCGCGTGCCCCTGGCCTATCCGGCACTGCACATCAAACGCGTTCCAAGTTCAATTTCTGACTACCAATTTGAAGATTTTGAATTTGTGAACTACCAGCACCACGCACCCATCAAGGCACCCGTCGCGGTTTAGTTTGCATGCAAGTCAACATGATCCTGGCGAGAGCCAGAAACGGCGTGATCGGCAACAACAATCAGTTGCCCTGGCACTTGCCCGAAGACATGGCGCGCTTCAAACGGCTGACCACTGGCTGGCCCGTCATCATGGGGCGCAAGACCTGGGACTCATTGCCGCCGCGTTTTCGCCCGCTGCCAGGCCGGACCAACATTGTGGTCACGCGGCAGACCGACTGGATGGCGCCCGGTGCAAACATGGCCAACAGCATCAAAGACGCCCTTGCGCAGTGCGGCGACGTTGAGCAGGCCTGGGTGATTGGCGGTGCGCAACTCTATGCCGCAGCCGAGCCGCTGGCGGACAGGATTGAAGTCACGGAAATAGCGCAAGATTTTGATGGCGATGCATTTGCTCCCAAGCTCGGCAGTCAGTGGATTCAGGCGGCACATGAAAGTCATGTATCGTCCAGCGGGCTAAATTTCAGTTTTATTACCTACAACAAACACACAGGAAAATAACATGTCTGGATCTGGATTTCACGTACACGGCCCACATGACCATGAGCTCGAGCATGCGGCCCAGGGCGGCCACGACAGCCATGAAAAAGGCGGCGGCATGATTGCCCAGATCGCCGTCATCACGGCCATCATCGCAACAGTTGGTGCTATTTTTTCGTACATGGGCGGAGCGACGCAGGCCAATGCCGGTTTGTACAAAAACAATGCGGCAATCAAAAAGACCGAAGCCGCCAACCAATGGAATTTCTTTCAGGCCAAAAGTACCAAGCAGTCATTGGCCGAGGTCTCCCGTGATTTGTCACCCGAGGCCACCCGGGACAAGTACCAGGCGAAAATTGATCGCTACGAAAAAGAAAAAACCGAGATTAAATTGGGGGCTGAAAAGCTCGAGCTTGAGGCCACCACCTGGGACAGAGCTTCTGACGAACAAATGCACCAGCACCACCGCTGGGCGCAGGCCACAACGGTGCTTCAAGTATCTATCGCGCTGGCGGCCATTGCCTTGCTGACGCGCAAAAAATGGCTGGAATACGGCATGTTCGCGCTGGCCAGCGTGGGAGTGCTCGTCGGCGCGCTCGCAGCGCTACATATTTGATGGGAAGTCATGCAAGTGTGACCAGGGCTCTGGATTGATTTCGTGGCAAAAAAAAGTATGTCAAGCTTAAAACAGCTGCTGGGCATTGATTTACCCATCATTCAGGCACCCATGGCCGGTGTGCAAGGCAGCGCGTTGACAGTAGCCGTTTCCAATGCAGGCGGTCTGGGTTCGCTGCCGGCCGCGATGTTGGACCTGACAGCTCTGGCTGGCGAATTGCGGACAATCACCGCTCAAATCAACCGGCCTTACAACGTCAACTTTTTCTGTCACACCACTGCGGCACCGGATGCAATGCACGAAGCACGCTGGCGTGAGGTCCTCGCGCCCTACTACACAGAATTCGGAATTGATCCTGCGACGATTTCCGCGGGCGGCAGCCGCATGCCGTTTACCGATGACGTAGCTGATGTACTGGAAGCTTTCCGACCGCCGGTGTTGAGTTTTCATTTCGGCTTGCCTGCAGCGTCCCTGCTTGCCCGCGTGAAGTCCTGGGGTAGCAAAATACTGTCCTCCGCCACCACAGTCGAAGAAGCGCTCTGGCTTGAAGCCCGCGGCGTTGACGCCGTGATCGCCCAGGGGTTGGAGGCAGGCGGACATCGCGCGCTGTTTCTGACCAGCGACCTTACAACGCAGGTCGGTACCATGGCTTTGTTGCCGCAACTGGTGCGCGCCCTTCGTATCCCGGTCATCGCCAGCGGCGGTATCGCAGATGCGCAGGGTGTCCGGGCTGCCTTGACTCTTGGTGCAGCCGGTGTCCAGGCTGGCACCGCCTACATGCTCTGCCCCGAAGCCACGACTAGCCCGCTACACAGGGCTGCACTTAAAAGCGACCGCAGGCGTCACACCGCGTTAACCAACCTGATCACCGGACGGCCGGCTCGCGGCATCTTCAATCGCCTGATGCGCGAATTGGGACCGCTCAATGACGCTCCGCCGGCTTTTCCGATGGCTACCGCCGCCCTGGCACCCTTGAAGGCAGCGGCCGAAAAGATCGGTCGCGATGATTTTTCAACTCTCTGGTCGGGACAAAACACAAGCGGTTGTCGCGAAATCCCTGCCGCCGAACTTACTCGCCTTCTTGCAGTCCACACCTGAGTCCCCATGAGAATAACTACCTGGAATGTCAATTCACTAACCGCACGCCTGCAGCATGTTCTGGACTGGCTTGCTGCCAATCCCGTCGACGTGCTCTGTCTGCAGGAGCTCAAAATGACGGACGACAAGTTCCCGATTGATGCGCTTCGCGAAGTGGGTTATGAAGCGGCTTTTTTTGGCCAGAAAACGTACAACGGCGTGGCCATCCTGTCACGCGCACCGCTGCGCGAAGTGGTAAAAAACATCACAGGTTTTGAAGATCAGCACTCTCGCGTGATTGCCGCCACGGTAGACAGTACCGCCGGTGAAATCCGCGTGATGAACGGCTACTTCGTCAACGGGCAGGAGCTCGGTAGCGAAAAATTTGCTTACAAGATGCGTTGGCTGGGCGGCCTGCATGCCTACGTACAAACAGAAATGGCGGCGCATCCGCGGCTGGTTTTACTGGGTGACTTCAACATCACGCCGGAAGACCGCGATTCCTACGACCCCGACGGCCTGCGCGAAACCATCCACCACAGCACGCCAGAGCGCGAACAATTCCGGAAATTGCTGGGCCTGGGTCTGACCGACAGCTTTCGCATGTTTGACCAATTGCCGAAAAGCTTTTCCTGGTGGGACTACCGCATGCTCGGCTACCAGAAAAACCGCGGCTTGCGTATTGATCACGTACTCGTCAGCGATGCGCTGAAAGGCCACGTGAAGTCATGCGCCATAGACCGCGTGCCCCGTAAATGGGCAAAGCCCAGCGACCACGCGCCTGTGACCGTGGAGTTGGGCTAGTAGCAGTAATTAGCGAAGTGAGGCTTTTGGCAGCAAGAGCAGCGGACTGGCTCTACCAGGCCGCAGGCGCAGCGCCCCCTCGGGGGGCAGCGAACCACACGCAGTGAGGAGTGTGGGGGACACATCTCTACTCCAGGTGCAGCTCCTGGATCTTGCGCGTAATGGTATTGCGACCAATGCCCAACTTTTGGGCGGCCTCTATGCGCCTGCCCCTGGTATTGAGTAAGGCGGTCTGAATCAATTTGGACTCAAACCGCCGGCTCAAGACATCCCAAACATCGCTGCGTCCGGTGGCCAGCAAAGCCATAGCTTCAACTTCGAGGCCTTCCTCCCACGAGGCGTGCGCCACATCTGCAGCGCCCAGCTGAACGACTGGCGCCAAGACGACAGAACATTCAGAAGCCACTGGCGCATGAGTGGAAGGTTCGCTCCTGGTCACTGGCGGTAGCACGCCCCTGGCAGGCTCCAGCGTGGCACCTGCAACTTCCGGCGGCAGGTCTTTCGGCTCAATGACCTGCGCCGGAGCCATCACCGTCAGCCAATGGCAGATGTTTTCAAGCTGGCGGACATTGCCCGGGAAACCGAAGGTGCTGAGCTGCTGCAGGGCGGCGTCAGAAATGCGTTTGGGCTCTACGCCCAGTTGCTTGGCGCTTTGCTGCAGGAAATGCCGGGTCAGCATGAAGATATCTTCACGGCGTTCCCGCAAGGCCGGCAAACGCAGGCGAATCACATTCAGACGGTGAAACAAGTCTTCACGGAACACGCCGTCTTTAACCCGTTGCTCAAGGTCCTGGTGCGTCGCCGCAATCACGCGCAGATTGGCTTTGATGGCGTTGTGGCCGCCCACACGGTAGAAGTTGCCATCGCTCAGCACGCGCAGCAAGCGGGTTTGCAGATCAAATGGCATATCGCCGATTTCATCGAGAAACAGCGTGCCGCCCTCGGCTTGCTCAAAGCGGCCGCGGCGCATGGTTTGTGCACCGGTGAACGCGCCGCGCTCATGGCCGAACAACTCACTCTCCAGCAGATCCTTGGGAATGGCGGCGGTGTTGATAGCTACAAATGGCCCATTGGCGCGGGTGGAATGCTTGTGCAGCGCGCGTGCCACCAACTCTTTTCCCGAGCCTGATTCCCCGGTGATCATGACCGTGACGTTGCTTTGGCTCAGGCGGCCAATGGCCCTGAACACGTCCTGCATGGCAGGGGCTTGGCCGAGCATTTCGGGCGCGGCGGCCATGCGTTCTTCTGCGACTTCCTCGCGCTGGCTTTCTTCAACGGCCCGGCGAATCAGCTCGACCGCTTTGGGCAAGTCAAACGGTTTGGGCAGGTACTCAAACGCGCCGCCCTGAAAAGCAGACACTGCACTGTCGAGATCCGAAAATGCCGTCATGATGATGACGGGCAAGCCCGGCAGCTTTTGCTTGACCTTGTCCAGAAGCTCCAGGCCAGAGCCACCCGGCATGCGGATGTCACTGACCATGATTTGCGGGCCGTCTTCTTCGGTAGCAACTTCGAGCGCGGCCAGCACTTCACGCGGATTGGTGAAGCTGCGGGTCGGCAGGTCTTCACGCAGCAAAGCCTTTTCCAGAACAAACCGGATGGACTGATCATCGTCAACGATCCAAATAGGCTTCATGCTGTGCGATCCCTTGGGGTATGACCCGTTTTATTTGTCATTACGTTTGTCAAAAAAAATGTCAAACAATTACGAACAAGTTTCTGCTTGAAAAATTTCAAGGCAGAGGTATTAGGACCTTGAAATCTGTGCGCCCCGGGACGCTGTCGCACTCAATCAATCCGTGATGTTGCTGCACAAAGGTTTGCGCCAATGTCAACCCCAACCCGGAACCGCCTTCCCGTCCTGATATGAGGGGGTAGAAAATCCGGTCTTTGATGGCGTCCGGCACGCCCGGTCCATTGTCGACAACATGCAATTCCAATGCCAGGCGGTAGCGCTGCTTTCCAAAAGTTACTTGTCGGGCGATTCTGGTCTTGAAAGTAATTTGTGCCTCACCCGCAGAAATGCGTTCAGCCAGTGCTTGTACGGCGTTGTGGGCAATGTTGAGTACCGCCTGAATCAGCTGCTCGCGGTCACCCCGAAAGTCGGGAATCGAGATGTCGTAGTCACGCATAAAGCGCAGCCCCCGGGGGAACTCGGCAAGGATCAGAGAACGCACTCGCTCGCAAACCTCGTGTATGTTCACATCACCCACCAGATGCGGGCGACGGTGCGGCGCCAGCAAACGGTCTACCAAGGCCTGCAGTCGATCGGCCTCATGAATGATGACTTGCGTGTATTCGGTCAGTGACTTGTCGATGTCCATCTGCAGCAACTGCGCCGCACCCCGAATACCGCCCAGCGGGTTTTTGATTTCATGGGCCAGGTTGCGAATCAGTTCCTTGTTGGCCTGTGCCTGGTCCATCAGGCGTTCTTCACGGTCTTGCTTGGCCTGCTGCTCCAGTGGCAGCAGTTCGATGATGGCTTCGCCCGCTGTGTCAGTCTGTGCAAGCACCACATGCACAGGCATGGGCTCCTGGCTCAGGCGTTTGAGCCATGCGTCGTAGCGTAGCGCCGCAAATTCGTTACTGCCTGCGCCTTCCAGCGCATTTTGCAAAATACGCGGCTCAGTGAAGCAGTCAGGAAGGTACGAGCCTTCAATGGTGCGGCGAGAGGTGCCCAGCGCGTCTTCAAGTGCGGCATTGGCGAACACCACTACGCCGTCCGTGCGCACCACGGCAACCAGCGTTGCAAGCAGATCAAACGCCTGGAAACGCGGCGACCCGGTAGCGGCATCTGATGGTGCATCAGGTAAGAATTTAAGCTTTTTCAAGCGCTCTATTTTGGCGCAGAACGCATGACCGGGTAGTTTTAATTGCCTTCAGGCAATGGCTCGCGCCGCTGTACCTAATTGGTTGCTGGCAAGCGCGAAATTTCGCGTTTAAGGCCGGCGATATCACTCTGGTTACGGGTAATACCATCTTTGAGCTCGCCCACACGATCAAGGTAACGCTGGTAATTACGGCCTTCAATGCCCTGCTTGTCAGGCTCACCATTGTTGTATTCTTTTTGCTGTTCGCCCAGCTTGGCCTCGGCTTTTTTCAGCTCTGACTCCAGAATACTGCGGGAATCACTGTCGCGTGCCTTTTGCTCCGGTCCGCTGTCGGTACGTGTTGCAGAACCAGACGGTGACACCGAAGCCACACGCACGGGTACTCTCGGCATCGGCTGCCCCTGCACCACCGTCACGTTACCGCCTTCAAGCATTTTGCACCCACGTGATTGCGCATCTTTGGCATTGTTGATGTACTCGGGCGCTCCACCGCCTGCACCGTTGCAGCGATAAATTTGAGCCAGCAGTGGGCCGCTAAAAAAAGTGAGTAACAGCGAAAAAACCGGCAGCAGTAATATGTGTTTCATACGCAATCCTGGACGCCCCTGAGGCGAAAACGGTCTGCCAGTATCCTGCAAAGACCCAAAAACTCAAAGCGTACAGGCTATAACCGTACAGCGGTATGAAAAAAGGACGGCATGTGCCGTCCTTTCTAAACCACAAGACGTAAGCGAAAGCTTGCCGGCTTGATAGTCATACCTCAACTTTAGAGTGAGTAATACATGTCGAATTCCGCCGGATGCGTGGCCATGCGCATGCGCGTAACTTCCTGCATCTTGAGTTCGATGTAAGCGTCGATGTACGAATCAGTGAACACGCCACCTTTGGTCAGGAAGCCGCGGTCTGCGTCGAGGCAGTCCAGTGCCTGGTCCAAGCTATGGCAAACGGTTGGAATCAACGCGTCTTCTTCTGGCGGCAGATGGTAGAGGTCCTTGCTGGCAGCTTCGCCCGGATGGATCTTGTTTTCAACGCCGTCCAGACCAGCCATCAAAAGCGCCGAGAAGCCGAGGTACGGGTTCATCAGTGGATCTGGAAAGCGTGCCTCAACGCGGCGACCCTTGGGGTTGGCCACATAAGGAATGCGGATCGAAGCCGATCGGTTTTTAGCCGAGTAGGCCAGCTTGACCGGTGCCTCAACACCAGGCACCAGACGTTTGTAGCTGTTGGTGCCAGGGTTGGTGATGGCGTTCAGGGCACGGGCATGCTTGATGATCCCGCCGATGTAATACAGCGCGAAATCTGACAGGCCTGCATAACCGTCGCCAGCAAACAGGTTTTTGCCGTCTTTCCAGACCGACTGGTGAACGTGCATGCCGGAACCGTTGTCACCAACGATGGGCTTGGGCATGAAGGTAGCCGTTTTGCCATAGGCGTGGGCTACGTTGTGAATCACGTACTTTTGCAGTTGTACCCAGTCGGCGCGCTGTATCAGCGTGCTGAAGCGGGTGCCCAGTTCCATCTGGCCGGCGTTGCCGACTTCATGGTGATGCACTTCGACAGGAATGCCGAGGGTTTCGAGTATCAGACACATCTCAGAGCGCATGTCTTGAAAGCTGTCCACTGGTGGAACAGGGAAATAACCGCCCTTGACAGCCGGGCGGTGCCCGCTGTTGCCGTGCTCGTATTCCTTGCCGGTATTCCAGGCGGCTTCTTCTGAGCCAATTTTCACGAAACACCCCGACATGTCGTTTTTCCAGCGGACGTTGTCGAAGACGAAAAATTCGGGCTCAGGACCGAAGTAGGCGGTATCACCCAAACCGGAAGCCTTCATGTACGCCTCTGCACGCTTGGCCAGCGAACGGGGATCGCGCTCGTAGGCTTTGCCGTCGGCGGGATCGACCACGTCGCAGGTCAAAATCATCGTCGTTTCTTCAAAAAACGGATCAATGTTGGCCGTGTTGGGGTCAGGCATGAGTTGCATATCGGAAGCTTCAATGCCCTTCCAGCCAGCAATGGACGAACCGTCAAACGCGTGGCCAGACGTGAACTTATCTTCGTCAAAATGAGAGACCGGCACGGTCACGTGCTGCTCTTTACCCCGGGTATCGGTAAAACGGAAGTCAACAAACTTGACTTCGTTTTCCTTGACCATTTTTATGACGTCTGCGACGGTCTTTGCCATCAAAATCTCCTGTTGCTGGATGGTTGTTAAAAAAACTCTTCGGGAACTGCCGAACGCACTTTTTGTGCCAAAGCCGATAATTTCCTCAGCTTTTTTGCAGACCCTCAATCGACCATTTAGATTGTGCCGCTACTTGGACCTATCTCTTGTGGAGATAGCCAAAAAACCTAAAAAGAAGGGCCGAGTAAATGAATTGCTTATCTTGGTGCACGTATATTTGCACATTATTGGTGCAAAAAAAATTAACGCACCAATTCAGGGCCGAGTTTGAAGTCAAAAGCCCCCAGCCCGGCCAGCAAGGCCGGGTAGGCCAACGCGACGGCTTCTGGCGCGCCCTTGACACCCAGTTCGATGTGGCGGCCATAAGTGGGGTGGTCGACGCTGGGCAAACTGAACACCTTGACGCCGGGGTGGGTTGCTTCAATGTCCAGCATCAGGGGGGTGAGGGTCGCTTCCATTGAACCAAAAACTATGATGGAATTTTCGACATAGACCGAAGTCTGGTGCAGATGTGGATACCAGCTGTCAAGTACCGATCCAATCATCGGCCAAGCCATCACGGGGAAACCGGGAACAAAGTGCACAGCACCCTCTCCCGCTTGGCAACTGAAGCCTGGGATCTTGTTGTACGGGTTGGGAATAATCTGCGCGCCCACCGGAAACACGCCCATGTTCAGGCGGTGGACGTTGTCATGCCGGTCCGGGTCAAACGGTACACCCTGCTCTTTGGCTGTGTCCTGCATACGCTCGGTTATCAGTGCCTTGGCTTGCGGATGCAGGGCCAGCTCAACACCCAATGCCTTGGCTGCGCACTGGCGCGTATGGTCATCGGGTGTAGCGCCTATGCCGCCGCATGAAAACACGACATCGCCAGACGCTCGCGCCGCGGCAAAAGCGCGCGCCAGGGTCGCGGTGATGCGCTCGGGGTCATCGCCCACATAGTCAGCATAGGCCAGAGGCAGGCCGCGT
>JANXTM010000262.1 GCA_025352405.1 Polaromonas sp. | reverse complement strand
GGTTGAGAAAAAAGCCACGCTGACCCCGCGCATTCAGGACATTGACGACATGACGCCGCTTGACGCTTTCAAGGTCGGCATGGTGCAGTGCCTGGGCATGATCCCCGGCACCAGCCGCAGCGGCGCGACGATTATTGGCGGCATGCTGCTCGGCCTGTCACGCAAGGCGGCGACTGATTTTTCGTTCTTTCTGGCTATACCCACGCTGATAGGCGCGGGGGTGTATAGCCTTTACAAAGAGCGGGCGCTGCTGTCGCTGGCCGACTTGCCAATGTTCATGGTCGGGTTGCTGTTTTCATTTCTCAGCGCCTGGCTGTGCGTGCGCTGGCTGCTACGCTACATCTCGACCAACAGCTTTGTGCCGTTTGCCTGGTACCGCATCGCGTTCGGCATCGTGGTGCTGGTGACGGCGTGGACTGGGTGGGTGACCTGGGCTGCGTGAGCCGGGTTAGCTGGACATATTGAGCAATGCAGCCTCAATGGCTGCTGCTGTTGCCACTGGTTTTTCCATCGGAAAAAGATGGCTGCCGTCCAGCATCATGATGCGGCCCTTGGTCACTTTTTCCGTCAGCGCCATGCCGACCTGCTTCATCTCGACGGACTGGCGACCACCTATAAAGGTTGCTGGGCACTTCAGGGGGTGGCGCTTGATGAGCTGGTCAAGGTTGTCAGGCAGGGTGTTGTAGATGGCGGTTTCAACATTGCGGTCAAAGCTCAAGTGGCGCTGGTTTTCAGCGCCTTTTTCAGCATGGTCCGGCGTATCGTGCGTGCCGTGCTCTATGTAGTCGCGCAGCACCCGCTCGTCCCAACGCGCAAATGTTTTTTTGCTGCGGAAATGCGCAAACACTTCTTCTTTGCCGAGCCACAGGTTTTTGCGTTTGCGGCTGATGACCCCCGGCGAAATCGAGCCCACCAGCCTGGCCCGCTTGGCTACGCCCAGCGCGGTGGCGCGCCAGCCGCCTATCAGTGGCGAGTCAAGCAAGAGCACGCCGCGCAAGGCCTTGCCACCCAGTTCGGGGTGCGTGGCAGCGCACATCAGGCTTAAAAACCCGCCCAGCGAGTGGCCCACCATAAACGCGCCCTGGCTAGCGGCAAGCACTTGCTGCTGTGTGAAGTCAGCCAGTTGCTGCACCAGGTACGGCCAGTTGCTGGTCACCGGGTAAGCCGGGTCGTGGCCAAATTTTTCAATGGCCCTGACCTGAAAACCACGTGCTTCCAGGCCACGCAGCAGCACGCTGTAGGTGCTGGCGGGAAAACTGTTGCCGTGGGAAAAAATAATCAGCGGTTTTGCAAGAGTGGGCACTAGATAAGCTTTTCTTCAGGCGATGTGATTTTTCTCAAGGGCTGGTTGCGCGTCAGCGGCGTGAGCAGCGGTACTTGTGTTTCGCCGCCGGTCCACATCGGGTCTTCAATGCTGTCGAACACCTCGCGCAGCTTTTTCCCCCAGTTGTCATGCAACATCCGAAAGTAGGGGTTTTCGTGGTCAATGCAGACCACCTTGTTGCTTTGAAAAGCCCCTTCTTCATAAACCACCATGTCCAGCGGCAAGCCGACAGACAGGTTGGACTTGAGCGTGGAGTCCATCGACACCAGCGCGCATTTGGCGGCTTCATCAAGTGGCGTTTCGGGAGTAATGACACGGTCAAGCACCGGCTTGCCGTACTTCGACTCACCGACCTGGAAGTAAGGCGTCTCGGGTGTGGCCTCAATGAAGTTGCCGGCTGAATAGACCTGGAAAAGGCGCATGCCTTCACCCTTGATTTGCCCACCAAATACCAGCGACACATTGAAGTCAACGCCAGATTGCTTCAGGTCGTCTCCATCACGGTCATGCACGCGGCGTATTGCTGAGCCCAGCACGCGAGCTGCGTCAAACATGCTTTTGGCGTTCCAGATGGTGATGGGCGGCCCACCGTCATGGTCCCTGAGTTGTTCGATTTGCAGAATCTCGCGCACCGACTGCGAAATCGACAGGTTGCCCGCAGACAGCAGCACCATGAAACGGTCATTTGGTTTTTCATAAATGATCATTTTTCGGAAAGTGCTGATCTGGTC
>JANXTM010000191.1 GCA_025352405.1 Polaromonas sp. | reverse complement strand
CTGGCATGCTCAAACGTATTGAACTCTTGCATCGGGAGCGCGTCCATGTCGGCGCGCAAACCAATGGCGCGCTTTGAAGTACCGTTTTTGACGATTCCCACCACGCCGGTTGTGCCCATGCCGCGATGAATCGGAATACCCCACTCAGTGAGCTTTTGGGCCACCACATCCGCCGTGCGTATTTCTTTAAAGCACAGTTCGGGATGGGCGTGTATATCGCGGCGCACAGCCGCTATACCCGCTGCCTGCGTAACGATGGAGTCGATGATTTTCATGAAAGCCTCATGGTGATGTGGCCTGCTGGCTTGCTGAATGTGCCGGATGCACAAACGCCCTGCAGGTTGGAAATGCGTAATGAGAACATGCAGTCTGCCAGAATTCAAAGCGTTGCGCTCAATCGCCGACCACGCACGATTACATTGCGGCCACGCCCCAAAGAAGCGCAGCGGTGCATGATTTTCGATCAGATTGTCGGGCTATTTTATTTGTTCAACCTTAAAGTAAACCCGCGCACGGGCACGGCCCTTGCTCTGCTAGCATTTAAAGATCACTGATTAAAAATAATGCCCGCATTTATTATTCGCCGCCTGCTTCAAGCCGTCATCGTCATGATCGTAGTGGCCCTGATTGCTTTCATGCTGTTTCAATACGTGGGCGATCCCGTGGTGTTTTTGCTCGGACAAGATGCCAATCCGGCTCAAATCGCTCAGATGCGCAGCGATCTGGGTCTGGACAGACCGTTCTTCATTCAGTTTGGACACTTCCTGGTCAACGCGGCGCAGGGCGAGTTCGGTTTGAGCTTGCGTCAGGGTGCCAAAGTTTCCCGGCTCATTTCCGAGCGTTTTCCAGCCACGCTGGAGCTTGCGCTGGTCGCAGCCCTCATGGCACTGCTCATCGGTATCCCGATGGGGGTGTATTCAGCACTGCGCCGGGGTTCTTTCATGAGCCAGTTTTTCATGATGGTGTCTCTGCTGGGGGTTTCGCTGCCCACCTTTCTGATCGGTATTTTGCTGATCCTGGTGTTTTCGGTAGGCTTCGGGTGGTTCCCTAGTTTCGGTCGTGGCGACACGGTACAGATTGGCTGGTGGCGCACCGGCCTTCTGAACGCAGATGGCTGGCACCACATTGTTCTGCCAGCCATCACACTGGCGATCTTTCAACTCACTTTGATCATGCGACTGGTGCGCGCTGAAATGCTCGAAGTACTGCGTACCGACTACATCAAGTTCGCGCGCGCGCGAGGTCTGTCAAATCGGGTGATTCACTTTGGCCATGCGCTCAAGAACACGCTTGTGCCAGTGATGACGATCACGGGCCTGCAGCTTGGCGGGCTGATCGCCTTTGCCATCATTACCGAAACCGTCTTTCAGTGGCCGGGCATGGGCCTGCTGTTTATCCAGGCGGTCACGTTTGCCGACATTCCGGTAATGGCCGCTTACCTGTGTCTGATCGCACTGATTTTTGTAATCATCAACCTGGTGGTTGACCTGCTCTATTTTGTGGTCGACCCACGGCTACGCATCGGTAATGCGAGCGGTCACTAACGTCGCATTTGGCAACCCACGTCTTCCTTTTTTGTTACCTTTAATTTTTTTCCCTTTCAGGAGTTTCTAATGAAATTCAAGCAGAGTCTGCTTTCCGCACTTGTTTTATGTGCGCTATCTGCTACAAATTTTGCAGCATCTGCACAGACCTTGCGAGTTGCCAATCAGGGCGATGCACTGTCCATGGACCCGCACTCATTGAGCGAGTCACTGCAGTTCAGCGTGACCGGCAATGTGTACGAAGGCCTGGTTCTGCGCAACAAGGACTTGAGCCTGGCACCGGGTCTGGCCACCGCCTGGAAGCAGACGTCGCCAACGGTGTGGCGTTTTGAGCTGCGCAAGGGCGTGCAGTTTCATGACGGCACACCCTTCACGGCCGATGACGTGCTGTTCAGCTTTGCACGTACCCAGGCCGACGGCTCCGACATGAAGAGCTACACCAACGACTTCAAGGAAGTCCGCAAGATCAATGACTTCACTGTCGAGATCGAAACCAAGGCGCCCTTTCCCATCCTGCCCGATGTGATCTCGCTGGTCTACATGATGAGCAAAAAATGGTGTGAAACCAACCAGGCAGTCAAACCGGTAGACCGTCGCAAGGGCATCGAAAACGCTGCCTCTTTCCGGGCCAACGGCACGGGGCCCTACCGCCTGCGCGAACGCCAGCCCAATGTACGCACCACATTCACCCGCAACGGCGGCTATTGGGGCAAGATTGAGGGCAATGCCCAAGAGGTTGTCTTCACCCCTATTGGCAACGACGCCACCCGCGTGGCGGCCCTGCTGTCGGGTGAAATTGACGTGATGGAGCCCGTGCCAGTGCAAGACATTGACAGGGTCAACGGTGCACCTGGCACCAAGGTTATGGCAGGCCCTGAGCTGCGCACCATCTTTCTGGGCATGGATCAAAAGCGCGACGAGCTGCTGTACTCCAGCGTCAAGGGCAAAAACCCGTTCAAGGACAAGCGCGTGCGCCAGGCTTTCTACCAGGCCATTGATATTGACGGCATCAAACGCACCGTGATGCGCGGTGCCTCTACCCCTTCAGCGTTGATGGTCGCACCAGGCATCAACGGTTTTCTGGCCGAACAGAACAAGCGCCTGCCCTATGACCCGGAAGCTGCCAAAAAGCTGATGGCGGAAGCGGGTTACCCGAACGGGTTTGAACTGGCTATGAACTGCTCGAACGACCGTTATGTGAACGACAGCAAGATCTGTCAGGCAGTGGCTGCCAACTTGTCGCGCATCAACGTCAAGATCAACCTGCAGGCAGAAACCAAGGGCACTTACTTCCCTAAAGTCCTTCGCCGCGACACCAGCTTTTACATGCTCGGCTGGACGCCCAGCACCTACGACGCCCACAACGCACTCAACGCGGTTCTTTCTTGTGTTGACGACAAGGGCGCTGGCCAATTTAATCTGGGGGCGTATTGCAACCCCAAGGTCGATGAGCTGACGAAAAAAATCCAGTCTGAAACCGACAAATCCAAGCGCAGCGCAATGATCAAGGAAGTCTTTGATATTCATGCGGCTGACATCGGTCACCTGCCCCTGCATCAGCAGGCGTTGGCATGGGGCATGAGCAAAAAGGTGGAATTGGTTCAGCTGGCTGACAATTTCATGTTGTTCAAGTGGGTGACCATCAAGAAATAAGCGTCGTTCCGGTGCACTCGCGGCGCATGCAGTGCGCTGCCAGCGCGTCGTCCACGTTTGCCACCCCAGATGAAAAAAACAATCGCACGCTGGCTTGACAGCGATGTGGGCTTCAGCTTTCGCACGTCGCCAGTTGCCATGGCCGCAGCTCTCATTGCCTTTGTCTGTATTTTTTGCGCGGTCTTTGCGGGTTGGGTGTCGCCCCACAACCCGTTTGATTTGGCCACGCTCGAACTCAGTGATGCGCGGCTGCCGCCGGCCTGGAGCGCTCTCGGGAGTTCAAAGTACTTGTTAGGCACAGACGACCAGGGCCGTGACATTTTGTCGGCCGTGATTTACGGTGCACGTATTTCGCTGGTGGTGGGTGTGGTGTCAGTCATCCTGTCGATGTTGATTGGCGTGTCGCTGGGGCTGCTGGCAGGGTATCGCGGCGGCTGGATAGACACCGTGCTGATGCGCCTGTGCGATGTAATGTTGAGCTTCCCGCCCATTTTGGTAGCGCTGCTGATTGCCGGTGTCGGGCGGGCTTTATTTCCAAACGCGCACGAAAGCGTGGCGTTTGGCGTACTGATCACCTCCATTACGCTGACCGGCTGGGTGCAATATGCCCGCACGGTACGCGGCTCCACGCTGGTCGAACGCAGCAAGGAGTACGTACAGGCCGCGCGTGTCACGGGTGTGGCCCCCTTGCGCATCATGCGCCTGCATGTGCTGCCCAACGTGATGGGCCCGGTGCTGGTGCTGGCAACCATTCAGGTGGCGACTGCCATCATCACCGAGGCTACCCTGTCTTTTTTGGGTGTGGGTGCACCGCCCACCTCACCGTCACTGGGCACGCTGATTAGGGTGGGCAACGACTACTTGTTTTCAGGCGAGTGGTGGATCACGGTTTTCCCGGGCCTGATGCTGGTGCTGATCGCGCTGAGCGTCAACCTGCTGGGCGACTGGCTGCGCGATGCGCTGAACCCGCGCTTGCGCTAAGGGATGCAGAAAATGAGTCTTTTGCAAGTCAAAAATCTGGTGGTGGAGTTTCCCGGCCGACGCGGCACGCTGCGCGCGCTGGACGATATTTCATTTGACATCGCGCCCGGTGAAATCCTGGGCGTGGTGGGCGAGTCAGGGGCCGGCAAATCGCTGACGGGCGCGGCCATCATTGGCCTGCTGGAGCCACCAGGACGCGTAGCCAGCGGGCAAATTTTTCTTGAAGGCCAGCGCATCGACAACCTCGGCTACGAGCAGATGCGGCCTATACGCGGCCGCAAGATTGGCGCAATTTTTCAGGACCCGCTCACATCACTCAACCCGCTGTACACCATTGGGCGGCAACTGGTCGAGACCATTCAGGCCCATTTGCCCATGACGGCAAGCCAGGCCCGGACACGGGCCATCACGCTGCTTGAAGACACCGGCATACCTGCTGCGGCGCAACGCATTGACCATTACCCGCACCAGTTTTCTGGCGGCATGCGGCAACGGGTGGTGATTGCACTCGCGCTGGCCGCAGAGCCCAAGCTGATCGTGGCGGACGAGCCCACCACCGCGCTGGATGTCTCGATCCAGGCGCAAATCATTATGCTGCTGAAAGACATCTGTGCCAGGCGTGGCGCCGCCGTGATGCTGATCACCCATGACATGGGCGTGATCGCCGAGACCTGCGATCGTGTGGCCGTGATGTATGCCGGACGCATTGCCGAGATCGGGCCGGTGCACGAAGTCATCAACCACCCGGCCCACCCTTACACCTCGGGCCTGATGGTCGCCATCCCCGACATCACGGCAGACCGCGAACATCTGCACCAGATCGACGGCGCCATGCCGCGCCTGAATGCAATTCCGCAGGGCTGCGCCTTTAACCCGCGCTGCCCACAGCGCTTTGACCGCTGCACGCAAGACCGGCCAGACCTGCTGCCCGCTGGTGCAACGCGCGCCGCCTGCTGGCTGCACGCTCAGACAGGTGCAACGGTATGAGCACAACAAGCCTAGGGACAACTCCACTGGTCAAAGCTCACGACCTGGCCAAAACCTTTGACGTGTCGCCGCCCTGGCTCAACCGGGTCCTAGAGCGCAAGCCCCGGCAGTTGCTCAAGGCCGTTGACGGGGTCAGTTTCGAGATTGAAAAAGGCAGCACGCTGGCGCTGGTCGGCGAATCCGGTTGCGGCAAAAGCACCGTTGCCCGCCTGCTGGTGGGCCTGTATGAGCCCACGCGCGGCGGCTTGAACTTCGATGGCCAGGATGCTCATGCCGCATTCAAGACACCTGAAGGACGACAGTTGCGCCGACGTATCCAGATGATTTTTCAGGACCCCTACGCCAGCCTGAACCCACGCTGGATCGTAGAAGACATCGTGGGCGAGCCGCTCTGGGAGCACGGCCTGGTGACGGGCAAGGCCGACCTAAAAATGCGGGTCGAAAGCCTGTTGATCTCGGTCGGCCTATCGCCGATGGACATGGTGAAATACCCGCACCAGTTCTCGGGTGGGCAGCGGCAGCGCATTTCGATTGCCCGCGCACTGGCCTCCGAGCCTGAATTTCTGGTGTGTGACGAGCCCACCTCTGCGCTTGACGTGAGCGTGCAGGCGCAGGTGCTCAACATCATGAAAGACCTGCAGCGCAAGCGGGGCCTGACTTATTTGTTTATTTCCCACAACCTCGCGGTGGTGCGCCATGTGAGCGACCACGTCGGTGTGATGTACCTCGGCCGTCTGGTGGAGCTGGCAGACAAACAAACCCTGTTTGCCAATCCGCGCCACCCCTACACGCGCATGCTGCTCGAAGCCATTCCGAAGATGCACGACACCGGTCGCGCCCGTACTCCCGTTCAGGGTGAGGTGCCCAACCCACTGAATCCGCCCACAGGCTGCACCTTCCACCCGCGCTGCCCGCTGGCCAATGACCGCTGCCGGGCCGAACGACCGCTGTTGCTGGCTTCAGGCGGCGTCAAGATCGCCTGTCACGCTGTGGAAGAAAACCGCGTTTGACGCGCACTGCCTGGCACGACAGGCTGATGCGCTGCCTTTGGGACCGGCTGGCGCGTGATGGCATCTCTTAGGATTTGCAAGGCCCCCGTTATAATGCGTCGTTGCTGAATGGCCCTTGTATCAGCACACCCCACGCACCCTGATCTGCCACCGATCTTTAGTTTTTTGAGGACGCCATGAGCGCTAACGACAACCACACCTCGCACACTGAGGCCCACGAAGGAGCCCACACAGGCCCGATCAAAACCCCCAAGCAGTTGCTGGCAGCGGTCTTTTTCTCTTTTGTTGTTCCCATTTTTGCCATCATTGGCCTGGTTTACTACGTGACCTCGGCCAACAAGCCGGCTGCCGGTGCTGTAGACACCCAGAAAGCGCTGGCACAGCGCATCCAGAAAATAGGTGCCGTTGAAATTCGCGATGCCAACCGCGTACTCAAAACTGGCGAGGAGGTCTACAAAGCCCAATGCGTGGCCTGTCATGCAGCCGGCGCAGCTGGTGCACCCAAATTTGGCGATGCTGGTGCCTGGGCACCGCGCATCAACACCGGTTTTGAAGCTCTGTGGAACTCAGCACTTAAAGGCAAGGGCGCCATGGGTGCGCAGGGCGGCGGTGATTTTGAGGATCTCGAAATTGGCCGTGCCGTGGTTTACATGACGGCGGCTGCGGGTGGCAAGTTTGCCGAACCTGCCGCCCCCGCTGCTGTTGCCCCGGTAGCGGACGCCGCAGCGCCTGCAACAGCGCCTGCCCCGGCCGCCGCAGTGGTTGCAGCACTGGCCGCCGCCAACACCCCAGCCCCGGCAGCCGCTGTAAAAGTAACCGCCAGTGCAGGCGCTGGAGAAGCCCTTTACAAGCAGGTCTGCGTTGCCTGCCACGCCGCAGGTCTCGCCGGCTCACCCAAATTCGGCGACAAGGCCGCCTGGGCCCCGCGCATCAAAACCGGGTTGGACATGCTGACAACCAGCGTCATCAAGGGCAAAGGCGCGATGCCGCCCAAAGGTGGCTCGGCGGCCTCTGATGCAGACATTCGCGCGGCTGTCGAGTTCATGGTCAGTGCGGCGAAGTAATTGCATCGCACTGACTTCCTCCTCCCGAAAAAACCGGTCCATGTGACCGGTTTTTTTATTTGTTACTTTTCTGAAAAATCAATAAAAAATTGCTTCTATCGCAGCAAATACGGGGGCCAAACGCTATGATTTTTGCAGAATTTGCGGGCTGCGCACATACCCAAACCGCCCTGGCAAGTCATGGGCCAGCACCTCTTGCGGCACCCACAGCCCTTGTTCGACCGCATCGGCTGCGTGCAGCATGTCGAGCGTGTGGACCAGGCCAAACCCGGCCTCGGTTTCCAGGTAGAGACGGCCATGCTCGTCCATCACGCAGCGCTGGACTCTGGCGGCCATGCCAGTGTGCGCTGTCACGGCAAAGGCAGGCGCAGATTCCACACGCCAGACCAGTGGCGTGGCTTCCAGCTCCACATACACGCGTTGCGGGCCGTTTTGAAAAAACCACTGCCCTTGCGGGTCGCTCTCGTAATTTCGCTGAATGAAGTCGATCAGCTTGTCGTGCTTTAAAAGCGAGCCCTTGCTGGCGGCCTGCCTGCCAGGCTCATGAGACGGCGCACAAAACGGCCCCGCTGCCTGCGCCTGGTCGTCGCGCATGTACCAGTTGCCGCGTGCATCTAACCCCAGCCAGCCGTAGCAGTTGGGAACGTTCGGCCATTTGGCCAATGCGGCTTTGACGATGTCATCCATGGAACGGTTTACCTTTTTTAAAGATGGGCGGCTAAAAATGCTGTGACAGCCTGTGGCATGGCCCGGACGTCACCAGGAAAGGGGGCCGACGGAAAGCCGACATGGCCGCCCTGCTTCGGCTGCCACAGGGTGACGCTGCGGGCGACCTCTTGTGCACGCGGCAAGCTCCAAGCGGGAATAAATGGGTCATTGAGCGCGTTGAGGACCAGCGCCGGGACGCAAATGTTGTGCAAATGCGGCTTGGCCGACGCCCGTGACCAGTAGTCTTCGGTGTTTTTAAAGCCATGCAAAGGCGCAGTAACGACGTTGTCAAACGCGTACAGGTCGCGTGTGGCCAGCAGGGCCTCGCGGTCAAACAGGCCGGGATGCTGGTCAAGTTTAAGCAGCGCCTTGGGCACCATGGTGCGCAAAAACATCCGGGTGTAGACCTGCCGGTTAAAACCGCGGCCAATGGCCCAGCCACTGGCCGCCAGGTCGAGCGGCGAACACACCGAAACAACGCCGCCGACCACCGCCCCAGCTTGGCTGCCCAGTTCACCCGCCCAGCGCATCAGGGCATTGCCGCCCAGCGAAATGCCGACCGCCAGTACCGGGCTGCTGCGGCCGGCTTTAAAGCGCCGGAGAATCCAGTCGATTTCTTCAAAATCACCTGAATGGTAGGCCCGGGGGGCGTGGTTCAGTTCGCCCGAGCAGCCCCTGAAATGCGGCACGGCACAGGCCCAACCGCGCACGCGGGCAACGTCCGCCAGGGCCTCGGCGTAGTGGCTGCCAGACGAACCCTCCAGCCCATGAAAAACAACCAGCAGTGGTGCATCTGCCGGGCTGGGGTGCTCTGAAAAATCAACATCTACAAAATCGCTGTCAGGCGTACTCCAGCGCTCGCGCCTGAACACTGGCGGCGGCCCCATAAACCGGCGGGCGCGCACGGCAGCCCAGATGGTCTGAAGGTTGCCACCGGGAAGCCACCAGGGCGCAACGTAATTCATATCGGGCGCTGCACTCAATGCAAAACGGTGGGCATGTCGGCCACCTCCTGCATTTCGTGTGGCGTGCCGGGGCTGGTGTGGTGGGCGACCATGCGCCAGCCTTGCGGGGTTTTTTGGTAAACATTGGTGGCAATGACATAGGCGTGCCGCGGGCCTTCTTCAGTGACCACTTCAATGCGCTCCAGAACGCTGTGCACGCTGGAGCCCAGCGCTTCCACCCGGTAGATTTTTTCTGCGCGGGCCTGAATGCTGCCGTGGGCAAACATCGCGTCAAAGGCTGCGCGTATGGTGCCGGCCCCCAACAGGCGTGGGCCACCGGGATGGACGCAGACGATGTCGTCTTCATCCGCCCAGCAAGCCATCAGTTTGTCGATGTCGCCGCTTTGAAGGGCTTCATAAAAAGCGCGTTCAATGTCGTCGGCGCTAATGGTGTCAACCGGAGGAGATTTAGGTTTTCGCATAGCTGCCTATTCGGTTTTTTTACGGCTTCAATCGCCGTCTGGATTCGAGCTCGACCCGGACTGGCTACCGGGCCACGTTGGTATGGCTGTGTGAATAAGGCTTTCGGCAGCGCCATACCCGCCATCTGCCACGGGCGGATCGGCTGAATGATTCACCCGGCTTGCAGAGCCTCATAGCTTAAGGTAGTCCGCAGCCAGCCAACAGTTTTGTGCCAAAGACCCGCTGATTCAATGGCGGCTTTTTTGTGCCGAACGCACCAGCGCTGGCAAGGGTTGCACGCCAGAGTACCGTTGACAGCGCTTGAATGCTCACTTATCAATAGCGATTAGCCCCCGCATTGATTGGCCAACCAGTCTTTTTTATTACTTAAAATGGGCCGGTAAGGGCCACACGGCCTGCCCGCCCACTGCGTACAGCTGCAAACCGGGCTGCGGCGTGACCAGCCAGCCGCCCGTGAATTCACCAAATGCGGGCAATATGGCTTGCCGGTCTTCAAAACAAAAGCACGGCAGCCGCAAACGGTCACGTGCCGGGCCGTGCAAGCGCAGCGCTGGGTGCAAGTGACCGGCAAGAACGAAATGGCTTGCATGCGTTTGCGGGTAGTGGCAGGCTGCAAACGGGCCCACCAGGTAGGGTTCATCGACCACGTCCATGCGCAAGGCCGGTGGCGGGTCCCCGGCGCGGCTGTCGTGGTTACCGCGCACCAGCACGCAGTGCAGCCCGGCAAAACTGGCACGCCAGGCGCTGAGCGCCTGCAACACCGCCGGCGTACGGGCTTGCGCAGCATGCAAAAAATCACCCAGAAACACCAGTTGCGCGGGCTGGTAATGCCGCAGCAACTGGCTCAGGCGGCGCAGGTTTTCGTTTGTGGTGCCACTCGGCACAGGCTGGCCCAGGGCGCGGAAGGTAGCCGCCTTGCCCATGTGCAGGTCCGCGATGAACAGCACACGCTCGGCAGGCCACCACAGCGCGTGTTCGGGCAGCAGCCAGACGGTTTGCCCGGCGTAGTCTATGGCCAACGGTTTGCCCAATGGCGGCGCATCCAGCCTCTGGTTCAGCTCAAGCCAACTCATGCCCGCTTGCCAGTCATACGCACACGTTGGCGCCCGCGCTTGGGGGGGCCAGACGGCGCCAGCGTGTCTTGCCCAAAAGCCAGCGCAGCACGTACTTTTTGCGTCGCCTGGCCGACATCACCATCACCATCACCATCACCATCACCATCACCATCACCGTCATCAAGACTGTCCGAAGGTTGCCCCGCCGCTTTTTCAAGCTGCTGCACCATGCGCGCGATGCGGTCAGCCACACTCTCGCTCGACAACTGCTCGCGCAGCCGCTCGACCATCAGGGGAAACGAAAAGGGCGTGGGCCGCGCCAACACCTTGAGCACCAGTTGCTGGTTTTCCATGCGCTCCAGGCTGCTGCGCAAACGGCCGATTTCAAGCTCTTGCGCCAGCAGCTCCTGCTCTGACTGCAGCAGCAAACGGTTGGCCGGGTCGTATTTACGAAAAACTTCGTAAAACAGCGACGACGATGCCTGCAATTGTTTGCTGCTGCGTTTTTCGCCCGGATAGCCTTGAAAAATCAAGCCCGACACGCGCGCGATTTCACGAAAGCGGCGTTGCGCGAGGGCGCTGGCGTTCAGGCTGGCGAGTACTTCCTCCAGCAAGCTCGGTGCGCCGCTTTGGCCCGCCGCGCCTGTGCCCAACACCTGCGGCAGCAACAGCGGCCAGTCGACCGCACTGGCGCAAAGCAGCTCAAACCCATAGTCATTGACAGCAATAGAAAACGTGCGCGGCGCACGCTGCGCCACGCGCCAGGCAATCAGGTTGGCCAGCCCCAGATGCACATGCCGCCCGGCAAACGGGTAGACAAACAAGTGCGTGCCTTCACGCGTTTGTAGCACCTCGGCCAGCAAGGTGTGCGGTGTGGGCAGGGCCGACCAATGTTGCTGCAGCTCCAGCAGCGGCCGCACGCATTGCAACTCGGGCGAGGCATACACGCCGTCC
>JANXTM010000172.1 GCA_025352405.1 Polaromonas sp. | reverse complement strand
TGGTTTTGAGATCAGAGAGGCGTAAGCTTTGGTGACGTTGACAGGCCGGGCACGCGCGTGTCAAACGTAATGTGCAGTCCGTGTCATGACTTTTGCCGCAATGCCCATCATAGTTTTAAGTGGCGCCGGCAGCTCAAGCGCACCAGCGCTGGCCGCTTCGAGCGCGTGGCGCGCTTCATCGCTCTTCATCTGGGCCACGATTGCGCGTGATTCGTGGTCGCCCATGGGTAGTTTTTCCAAATGGGAGGCCAGGTGCGCCTCCACTTGCCGTTCGGTTTCCACTACAAAGCCCAAGCTGACGCGGTCTCCGAGACGTCCAGCCAGCAGACCCAAGCCAAAAGCACCTGCGTACCACAGCGGGTTGAGCAATGAGGGCCGCGCACCCAGTTCATCAAGCCGCTGCCGCGTCCAGGCCAGGTGGTCGCCTTCTTCTGCGCTGGCGTCCTTGAAGTGCTGGCGCAAGACCGGGTCCTGGGTGCTCATGGCCTGTGCAGCGTACAAAGCCTGCGCGCAGACTTCGCCCACATGGTTGACCCGCATCAGGGCGCCCGCTGCTGCCTTGTCCTGTGGCGTCAGTTCCGTCTTGTGCTCCGGGACTGTCGGGCATGTCCGGCGCGCGCCAGGTTTAGCGAACAGGGTGCGCAAGGCGTTGTCGGCGGTGTTTAGTACGGTATCCAGAGATGAGTTCATGAGCACCTTCAATGAAATAAGGTCAAGTTTCAAGTTGTCTATTGATTAAACACCAGACGAAAAAAAACCTCCTGTAAGGAGGCCTTTCCCAGACAGCTATTGTGGGCTGGTCAATTTCTCAATACGCAATGCGCAGATTAAAACTTGTGATTGATGCCCAGCGCCACGTTGGTTGAACCTGTGCCTGCGGTGGATGTCACGCCGCCGATAAAGCCTGCCTGGCCAGGCGCTGCCTGACCGCTGCCCTTGTTATTGAACCGAGTCAGTACACCATTCAGGCTGGTGCGCTTGGACAAGGCATAGCTGTAAGTGGCACCATAGGAGTCGGTACTGGCATTTTTAGTGGTTCTGTCGCTCAAGCGATTAAACGCAACCACCACCGTATGAACACCGCTGGTCAGCTTGTAGCCGATGTGCATCAGGCGTGCGTCCTGCATAAACGCCTGGTTGTAGGCGGTTTGAAAGGCTGCGCCCACTGCCGCACTGCCACTTGCACCCGTGACGGTCGCGCCGATCGTCGACAGACCCGTAGGATTGTCGTCTTTAATGGTGGCGTACTGGCCGTACAAAGTACCTGGACCGACGTCAACAGTCGCGCCAAACACGTTGTTTGTCAGGGACTTCTGCG
The DNA here is from genome assembly GCA_025352405.1 of Polaromonas sp. Taxonomy (GTDB): domain Bacteria; phylum Pseudomonadota; class Gammaproteobacteria; order Burkholderiales; family Burkholderiaceae_C; genus Polaromonas. The sequence goes on along the minus strand of JANXTM010000172.1, from coordinate 1,350 downwards.
CCAGCTCGTTATTGCGCTGGTTGTAGCCATAGCCCAACGAGAAGCCGGTAGCCTTATAAATAGCCATTGCGCCCAGGAAACGACCCTTGCTGCTGCTGCCTGCTACTTCGCCTGCGCCGTACATCAATGCGGCCGTGACGCCGTTCAACTGGATGCCGTACTGCACGGTGTTGCTCAGGCGAATATCAAACGCAGGCGGGAAGCTTGCAACCTGTCCCACTGCAAGGCTGGACTGGGTTTGCGAGGCGTCAAACGTAGCGCCTACCAAGTAACCGGGTGTGTACTGCCGGCCAAGGGTAAACGCGCCAACCGGGGTTACCAGGCCAGCGAAGGCTTGACGATCAAAAAGGTTACCGGCAATATTTACACCCAAACCGCTGGCAATCGATGTGTTGACCGCGCCAATCAAGCCTGCTGTGCTCGCTGCGGGAATTGGCAACGTGCTGAGGCCAAGTCCCGCGGCAGTTGACATGCGGTCTGGCAGCTGCGTGCCCGATGCGGGGCGGTTGGTGACAGAGCCTGTATCGAGTTCCAGCCTGTTTTCGAGCGTGAAAATGGCCTTGTAGCCACCGCCGATGTCTTCGGTGCCGCGAAGGCCGAAACGCGAGCCATCCATGATACCGCTGACAATGGCGTTTGAGGAACCGTTTCTGAGGCCAGAAACATAACTGTAACCACCATCAAGAATGCCGTAGATGGTCACATTACTCTGCGCCATGGCCGTGGTGGACACGAGGCCGAGAACTGCAGTTGCAACGAGGCTTAGTTTTTTCATTGAGTCTCCAAAGTTTTGCTGAAAATTTGCTGGTTAGAGCTGCCGTTGGCAACTTTTCTAAATTACAACCTGAGGTTAAAGGGGATGGTGTGGTGCGTAAAGAGTGGTAACACCCCCGGTATCACTTTTGTGACAGGGGAAAACCCTTAAATTGTTAAGGCGTTTGCACGGGTGGAAAAAGCCCTGAATGACGATGTAATTTGGAAAACGCCCCCCAAAATCCTGCGTTCCGTCTGGTTATTCCAACGGAAGCCGATGCACATTTGTGCTTGCAAATGCGGGTTAGGTCAATAACCCTATTTTAAAGCGGGCGTGGTCTTAATACGACAGAGCAGCGTTGTGACGCGGCTCAGAAAGTTCGCAGCCGGTCTTGACGCATGGGGACAGGCAACTTTCGTCCGGCATTGGTTTTTTGTGATGCGCACGCCCTGCTGTCATCGCTTTGTTGTCTAGGGTTAACACTGTGCTGTGCATTTGTTGTAGTGATGCAACGAACCGGGCTTTTTTAGCCTAATTCCTTTGCGAAATGCGGCGTGGTCTGGTGCAATACATACAACTTCCCGAAAGGGGGTTGG
>JANXTM010000129.1 GCA_025352405.1 Polaromonas sp. | reverse complement strand
TACCGCATGGTGCTGATCATGCCGGAGGACCTGTCGATCGAGCGCGCCCAGACCATGAAGGCTTTTGGCGCCGAGCTGCTGCTCACCCCCAAAAGCGGCGGCATGGAACACGCCCGCGATCTGGCGGCGCAAATGCAAAAGGATGGCAAAGGCCACGTGCTGGACCAGTTTGCCAATCTGGACAACCCGCGCATTCATTACGAGACCACCGGCCCCGAAATATGGACACAAACGTCAGGGCGGGTGACACATTTCGTTAGTGCGATGGGCACAACCGGCACGATTACCGGTGTTTCTCGTTACCTCAAAGAAAAAAATCCGGCTGTCAGGATCATTGGCGCACAGCCAAGTGAGGGCTCCCGCATTCCTGGTATCCGCAAGTGGCCCGAGGCCTATATGCCTAAAATTTACGATGCCCGCCACGTCGATGAATTGGTACTGGTCAGCCAGCTTGACGCAGAAAACATGTGCCGCCGTATGGCGCGTGAAGAAGGCATCTTTGCTGGCATTTCGGCCGCCGGAGCCTGCTGGGTAGCGCAGGAGATTGCCAAAACAGTGCACGATGCCGTCATCGTGTTTATCGTCTGCGACCGGGGCGACCGCTATTTGTCGACGGGCGTCTTCCCGGCCTGACCAGGCTGCCGAATGAGAGATAAAAAATGCCTTTGCGGCAGCAAAGACGGTCGCTATTCGCTATGAATTACGTAGCAAACAACTATAAACCACGACCAATGAAAAAAACCAGCGACAAGAAAATGCCATGACCAACGAATTCAAATACTGCCCCAAGTGCGCCTCACTGCTGGCCATGGTGACGCAACTCGAAGATGGCGGTGAAAAAGCGCGTCTTCGCTGCCCGGCGTGTGACTACACCCACTGGAATAATCCCACGCCAGTTCTGGCGGCGGTGATTGAGTACCAGGGGCAGATTTTGCTGGCGCGCAATGCGGCTTGGTCTGGCCGCATGTTCGCGCTGATCACCGGGTTTATGGAAGCAGGTGAGACGCCGCAGGAAGGCATCCAACGCGAAATCAAGGAAGAAACCAGCCTGGACACGACCGCACTGAACCTGATTGGCGTGTACGACTTCCAGCGCATGAACCAGATCATCATCGCCTACCATGCGGTGTGTACCGGTGAGGTGGCCTTGTCACCCGAACTGGTGGAGTACAAGCTTTACGCGCCGGACCAGATCAAATGCTGGCCGGCCGGAACCGGCTACGCGCTTGCCGACTGGTTGACATCGCAAGGCCACGTGCCCGAGTTTGTGGAGTGGGCCAAGCGCCCTTAAAATCAACGTAGGTCCTGCACCTGCAGGCCCGCCCAAGGACACCAATGAACATCGACAAAGAACTCGACACCCGCGGCCTGAACTGCCCGCTGCCCATTTTGAAAGCCAAGAAAGCGCTGACAGACATGCTGAGCGGTCAGTTGTTGCGCGTGGTGTCGACTGACTCAGGCTCCACCCGTGATTTCCAGGCTTTTGCTAAACAAACCGGCAATGAGCTAGTAGAACAAAGCAGCGCTGGAGCAGACTTTTTTCATGTGCTTAAACGCCGCTGAACTGCCGCAGTAGTCGGCATCTGCCAAGTTAACCCAGCTTGAGCTTTGCCAAATAATCCCTGAAGTGGGCGCCGACCTCTGGGTGTTGCAAGGCCAACTCCACTGTGGCCTCTAAAAAGCCTTCCTTGCTACCGCAGTCGTAGCGTTTGCCCTCGTACTGAAAGGCATAAACAGCCTGTTCGCTCATCAATCCCGCAATGCCATCTGTGAGCTGGATTTCACCGCCAACTCCTGTCGGCTGGTTGCGGATATGTTTAAAAACATCAGGCGTCAAGATATAACGGCCCGCCACCCCCATGCGTGATGGGGCGACTTCTGGCGCAGGTTTTTCCACCATGGCGTTAACTTTCATCAAGCGCTCGTTCATGCCGTCCACTGCCTTGCCAGCCACAATGCCGTAGCGGCGGGTATGGGCCAGCGGCACCTCTTGTACGGCTATCAAGGACTGCTGGAGTGTTTCAAACTGTGCCGCCATTTGCGCCAGCACTGGCTGCCCGCCTGGTGGGCCCACCATCAGATCGTCGGCCAGCAACACGGCGAAAGGCTCGTTGCCGACCAGATGCTCGGCGCAAAGCACCGCGTGACCCAGGCCCAGGGAACGCGGCTGGCGCACATAGGAGCAGTCCATGTCTTTGGGCTGAACTGACCGCACCAGCGCCAGCAGGGCCAGCTTTTGGGCCGCTTCTAGTTCGGTTTCCAGCTCATAGGCGGTGTCGAAATGGTCTTCGATGGCCCGTTTATTGCGTCCGGTGACGAAAATCATGTGCCGGATGCCGGCGGCGTAAGCTTCTTCTACAGCGTACTGAATGAGCGGCTTGTCCACCACTGGCAACATTTCCTTGGGTTGGGCTTTGGTGGCTGGCAAGAAGCGTGTACCAAGACCTGCGACGGGGAAAACGGCTTTGTTTAAACTGGTATTTTTTTGCATCGACTTTAGGGGGAAATAAGCATAGAGTATTGTGTTGAAGTCACTGAGGATTCGTCAGACGGACCCTCGAAGCAAAGACGTCAAAAAGCACAGTTGAATTCACAATGGTTGTACGGCTAATAAAAAGGACAGCTGGGTGGACATCTTACTTTTAGACGCATTGGTGCCCGAGGCCGTGGCCTGGCTTGAAACGCGGCACAGCATCGAATACAGGCCAGAGCTTGCCGAGGATCTGGTGGCCCTGCGCAAGGTCGCCTACAAGACCAAGGCAATTGTCTTTCCCCGGCAGACCGTGCTCGTACGCGAATTTCTGGATTTTTTGCCCAGACTTAAGGCTGTCTGTCGCCTTCATGTGGGCACCGACAACGCCGACCTTGAAGCCTGCAGCGAGCGCGGCATCAAGGTCATTCATGCCAGCAGCGCCAATGTGCGCTCCAATGCCGAGTATTTACTGAGCAGTCTGTTGCTGCTCTATCGCCGTGGCGTGGTGTCGGCGCTGATGGGACGCCGCCATCCAGGCGCTCAAATGGGGCGTGAGCTGCATGGCAGCACCGTTGGCATTTTGGGACTGGCGCCCACCGCACACACCCTGGCCAACATGCTGCATGGTCTGGGTGTGCGCCTGATTGGTTACGACCCCGCCGTACACCATACCGCGCCAATCTGGGAGCGCCTGCATATTCAACCGGTTTCCCTGCCCGAACTCATGAGCCGTGCAGACGCGGTGTCGGTGCAAATGCTCTATGCCACCCGCTTCAAGGGATTTGTTAACGACAAACTGCTGGCTACCTGCAAGCGCAACCAGTTATGGGTCGGCATCAGTCGCAGCGAATTGTTTGACGAAGGTGCGCTGGCTACGGCGTTGTGCGATGGCCGCATTGAAGCCTGCGTGTTGGATGGTGCCGAGGTCGGCTTTCAGGGGGAAGGATCGCCGCTCAGGGGACTTAAAAATCTGTTTATCACTCCCCGTCTCGGCTCACACACGCGAGAAGCGAGGATGCGTTCCAGCTGGTATGTGGCACACCGGCTTCATGAGGCGATTTCGGTACAACACAGCGGGCTGGGTACGCTGCAGAGCGTGCCGATGGACTTCGAACTGCCGGACGCGGGTTCTCCATCGCAATGGGCTGAACCGAAATTCATGATCCGCTGAATGTGGCCCCCACGTTCGTTCGCTTTGTATAACTCTCTGCACCTTGCAGGCCGCCGCTCGCCAGAGGCTTCGTTTCTGTCGCCTGTCCGAACCTGCTCAAGCAGGTTTGGAGCCGCAGGCTCCAGCTCCGAGGGGGCTGCTGCGCCTGCGGTCTGGCGAAGCCAGCCCCGCAGCTTGCTTGAAAAGATGCGCGCGTAACTCGCTGCCTTGTGTCATCCCGGGCTTGACCCGGGATTCATGACTTATTTCAGCCGCGCCAACTGCTCTCTGAGTTTTTCCAGAGTCGCCGTGAAGTCGGCCAGGCGCTTGTGTTCTTGCGCCAACACTGCCGGGGGCACTTTGCTCACGAACGCTTCGTTGCCCAGCTTGGTCTTGACCTTGACGAGTTCGCCTTCCAGGCGTGCGGCTTCTTTGCCGAGGCGGGCTTTCTCTACGGCGACGTCGACTTCCATGTGCAGGCAAACTCTAGCCTCGCCGACCACCGCTACTGGCGCCGCTTGCGCTGCAGCGGCCCAGGCCGCATCATCCTCAAACACCTTGACCTCGCTGAGCTTGGCCAGCGCTCTGATGTACGGGGCCGAAGCCATCATGAAAGCCGTATCACCGACCACATACAAAGGCAAACGCGTGGCGGGCGAGACGTTCATTTCACCGCGCAAGACCCGACAGGCATCGACCAGCGTTTTGAGTTTGGCGACATGGGTCTCGGCCTTTTCATCAATCTTTTCCGGCTGGCTTTGCGGGTACGCTGCCTGGCCAATATAGGTCGTATTTTTAATGCCGGCAACCGGCGCAACCTTTTGCCACAGTGCTTCGGTGATGAACGGAGTCAACGGGTGCGCTAGTCGCAGGATGCCTTCGAGCGTGCGTATCAGGGTGCGGCGCGTGGCGCGCTTTTGTGCGTCGTCTCCCATCTGGATTTGCACTTTGGCAATCTCCAGATACCAGTCGCAAAACTCGTCCCAGACAAACTGGTAAATGCTCCCCGCCACATTGTCCAGGCGGTAGTCGGCAAAGCCTTTGGCCACGTCGGCTTCCACGCGTTGCATGGTCGACGAAATCCACCGGTCGGCCTGCGAAAAGTGCATGTAGTTATGGAACTCTCCGCCCGGTTGGCATTGCGCCTTGGTGTGTTCAGCCAAGCCGCAGTCCTGGCCTTCGCAGTTCATCAGCACAAAACGTGTTGCGTTCCAGAGCTTGTTGCAAAAGTTGCGATAGCCCTCGCAGCGCTTGCTGTCAAAGTTGATGCTACGGCCCAGACTGGCCAGCGATGCAAAGGTAAAGCGCAGTGCATCGGCACCGTAGCCGGGGATGCCCGCCGGGAATTCTTTTTCGGTGTTTTTGCGCACTTGCGGCGCTGTTTCGGGTTTGCGCAGGCCTTGCGAGCGTTTGTCCAGCAGCGGTGCCAGCTCGATGCCGTCAATCAAGTCAACCGGGTCCAGCACATTGCCTTCGGACTTGCTCATCTTTTTGCCTTGGGCGTCTTTCACCAGACCGTGGATGTACACGTGTTTGAAAGGCACCTGGCCCGTGAAATGCGTGGTCATCATGATCATCCGGGCGACCCAGAAGAAGATGATGTCGTAGCCGGTGACCAAAACGCTGGACGGTAAAAATAGGTCGAGTTCTTTGGTTTTTTCAGGCCAGCCGAGCGAAGAGAAGGGCACCAACGCCGATGAATACCAGGTGTCTAGTACGTCTTCGTCACGCGTCAAGGTTTTACCCGGTGCCTGGGCCTGCGCATCGGCTTCGTTTTCGGCGACATAGACCTTGCCGTCTTCGTCATACCACGCCGGTATCTGGTGGCCCCACCAGAGTTGGCGTGAAATGCACCAGTCCTGAATGTTGTTCATCCATTGGTTGTAGGTGTTGACCCATTGCTCGGGCACAAACTTCACGTCGCCATTGGCCACGGCATCGCGGGCCTTCTGCGCGATGGACTTGCCCACGACCCCCGTGTCGTTTTCTATCTTTTGGTCTTGGTCGCTCACCTTGTTGACCGCAACAAACCACTGGTCGGTCAGCATTGGCTCAACCACTGCGCCAGTACGCGTGCACACCGGGACCATGTTTTTATGTGGCACGGCTTTCTCTAAAAAGCCCTGGTCTTCAAGGTCTTTCAACACCGCTTTGCGGCAGACGTAGCGGTCCATACCCTGGTACACCGCCGGGCCGTTTTCGTTGATCTTTGCGTCCAGCGTGAAGATGGTGATCAAGGGCAGGTTATGGCGCAGCGCGACCTGGTAGTCGTTGAAATCATGCGCGCCTGTGATCTTGACGCAGCCACTGCCAAATAATGGATCTACATAGCTGTCGGCAATCACTGGAATCGCACGGCCGCACAGCGGCAAATCAACCATCTGGCCGATCAGGTGCTTGTAGCGTTCGTCGTCCGGGTGCACTGCCAGCGCGCCGTCAGCCAGCATGGTTTCAGGCCGCGTCGTGGCAATGTGCATGCCGCGCAGTGGCGTGCCGTCGGCAGCTTGTTGCGGGCCATTGCTGAATGGGTATTCGATGTGCCACATGAAGCTGTCGCGTTCTTCGCTTTCGACTTCAAGGTCACTCACTGCAGACTTCAAAACCGGGTCCCAGTTGACCAGGCGCTTGCCCCGGTAAATCAGGCCCTGCTCGTAAAGCTGCACAAAGGTCGAGGTGACGACTTTGGACATCTTTGGGTCCATGGTGAAGTACTCGTGCTTCCAGGCCACCGAGTCGCCCATGCGGCGCATTTGTTGGGTAATCGTTGCGCCGGATTCTTCTTTCCATTCCCACACCTTGGTCACAAAGTTTTTGCGCCCCAGGTCGTGGCGCGTTTGCCCAGCGGCTTGCAGCTTGCGCTCCACCACAATCTGCGTCGCAATGCCAGCGTGGTCCGTGCCCGGAACCCACAGCGTGTTGTCACCTTTCATGCGGTGGTAGCGCGCCAGGCTGTCCATGATGGTCTGGTTAAACGCGTGGCCCATGTGCAGCGTGCCAGTGACATTCGGTGGTGGCAACTGAATCGCAAACGATGGTTTGGCGGCGTCGAGCGCGGGCTCGTACATGCCGCTTTGTTCCCACAGCGGCGCCCATTGGGCTTCAATCGCTGCCGACTCAAAAGATTTGGCCAGGCTGTCCAGCCCCGGTGTGGGGACTGCTGCTTTGGCGGTCTCAAGCGTTGCGGAGGCGGGTGTGGGTAGGGTGGCGTCGGTCATGGGGCGGGCAATGAAAAACGGCATCTTGCAAGATGCCGTTCGGGTAGATGAACTGCCGTGATTTTATTCGACTGGCCGCCGTAAGCACTTTACTGCCGTGTTAATACCAATTGCTATTAAAATAATAGCTAATAACCCCTATATTTGCTGCCGCAGAGGCCTTCTCTGTTGCAAATCTAGATGCCCGCAGGTTTTTTGAGCGTCAACATGCGGTCTTTGGGTTTGAGTTCTATGGTCATGACCTCGTCACCGCGCCGTATGGTCAGCCGTACGGGTTCGTCGGGTGCGGCTCTGGCCCAGAGCTTTTTGTAGAACCCTTCCAGGGTGGTGACCTCGCTGCCGTCCACCGCCAGCACCACAAAGCCGGGCTCCAGTCCGGCGTCGTCTGCCGGACTGTCGGCGCTGACGCGCACGATTTGCACCCGCCCGCCCTGGTCACTCGACGTCAGGCCCAGCCAGGGCCGATGGCTCTGGCTGCTGCTGCCAGATTGACGCATTTCGGCGAGTATGGGTTTGAGCAGGTCTATGGGAACAAACATGTTGCCTGGCATGCGGCGGTTCTCGCCCGTGGCGTCCATCACCAGCAGTGAGCCTATGCCGACCAGTTCGCCTTTCTGGTTGAACAGTGGCGCGCCGCTGTGGTTACCACTACCTGCCGTAACAGGCGGGCTGGTAAACAGCGCCGTGTCGAGGTGGTATTCCCAGGTGCCCGAAAAAGCGCGCTTGCTCACCAGCTGGGTGATGCTCACATCGCTTTCCTGGCCGGTGGCTGTGGCCCCGGTGGCGGCCATCAGGGGTTCGCCAGGTTGCAGGTTTTGCAGACTTCCAAGCGTGACCGGAACCACACCACGCAGGGGCAGCAGCGGCCGGAGGAGGCCAAAACCGGTGGCAATGTCGTAGGCCACTGCCGTGGCGGGCACGACCTTGTTGTCTTGCGTGATGATTTCAATTTGCTGGGCCTCCAGCATCAGATAGCCAATGGTCAGCACCAGGCCATCAGGCCCAATCACCACGCCCGAGCCGGTGCGCCGCAGGCCCAAAGTTTCAGCTGAACGCGCCCCTTCGACGGCCGTGACCTTGATGCCAACCACCGCAGCGTGCGCTTTGGCCATGGCGTCTATCAAGCTGCGAGCGCTGGGCTGCGCCAGCGTTGCGGCGTGCGACACTGCCGGCATCAGCCCTAAACAAAGGCTCGACAGCACTGTTGCTGCAAGTGAGCGAAAGCCTGAAGATCGCATGATGAGCTCCCTGAAACGCGGGCGGCCAGATTTAATCTAACCAGCCGTGCCGCGTAGCAATGCGCGGTATGGCGCAAACAGAGAATGCGCCAGTTTCAAGACCCGCGCAAGTGGGGGGTCATGAAAGCGCCTGACGCTGATCCGTCGCCGTCAGTCTGGCCGCGTCCAGGCAGGACTGCAGCAGGGCGGTATCCCCCAGCTGGTTGGCCATCACCAGAATCAGCCGGGCGTTAAGAAGTGCCGACTGCGCCGGGCTCAAGCCCTGGTGGGCGTCCAGCAGGTGCTCGTAAAACGCATCGGCGTCTTCGAAATGAAGGTCGAGTTTGATTTGGACAGTCATGCCTGTACCCCCAGAACGGTAGCGACGGCGCGCACCAGAGCCGCGTCAATTTTTTCGCCGGTGGCGGCAATATAGCTGTCTGGCCGCAGCAGCGCCCACGCAGCTCCTATGGGCAGGCCGGGGGCCTGGCAGGTCGCCCGCACATGGCCTTGTGGGTCACGGATGTGTTCGACGACGCTGGCTTGATGGTCGGCCGCCAGCACCTGCACGCAGCGCACATCACAAAGGGTGGTGAGCGCCTGCAGTTGGGCCAGCGCAGCGGGTTGAATCTGGTCAAACACCAGCAGCAGCAAGCGCCCTTGCGCCCAGGCCAGCAGGTCGGTCAGCGTGCCTGGGCTGCCGTCGGCCCAGGCGATGGCGGTGTTTTGTGTGGCCTGGCCGCTGCCCACGCTGGTGGCAACGCAGGCGGCAGAGTGGGTGTAGCTGTTCGGGGTTGACATGCGCCCGGTGTTGACCAATTGCCGCGCAAAAGCGTGGTGTTTTGCCAGGCCGATAGCCGCCGTGCGAAACAGGCGCTCAGCCCCGTCTGCCGGGCGCAAAAACCGCGCCGTGCGGTTGGTCACCAGCACATTATGCTGGGCTGCCTCGTGCCGCTCGGCGTGGTAGCTGTCCAGCAAGGGCGCGGCGGCGCGGCCCTGACAAACTGCGGCCAGCTTCCAGGCCAGATTGTCGGCATCCTGTACACCCGAATTGCCGCCACGTGCGCCGAACGGGCTGACCACATGCGCCGAGTCGCCGGCAAAAAACACCCGCTCACAGCGCAGCGTGTCGACACATTCGCTGCGGTAGGCATAGGGGCCCACCCAGACAATCTCGCATTCATCCGGTGCCAGCGTGCGGCCAAACTGGGCATTCAAGCGCTCCCGCACCACGTCTTCACGGCTGACGACCTCGGGGTCGGCATCTGGCGGCATCTGGTAATCAATGCGCCAGACGCCATCGGCCATCAGGTGCTGCCAGACCGCGCGGCCTTCGTTAAAGGGCGCTTCGATCCAGGTGTGGCGCTCGACCGGTGGCGGGTTTTTAAAACGCACGTCGGCAATACACCAGCGGTCATCGCCTTTTTTGGCCGTGACCGGGGCCTGGCACCAGGCCCGAAACGGGCTGCGCGAGCCGGTGCAGTCAATCACGTGTTCTGCCTCCAGCGTGTAGGGGCCTGCCGGTGTGGCCAGGCTCAAGGTGGCCACATCTGCATTTTGCGTGAAGGCCGTGACGCGGTGGCTCCAACGCAAGTCGATCGGGCGGTCTTTAGCCTCACCTTCAAGAAGCTTTTCAACCAGAAAACCTTCGATATAAAACTGCTGGATATTGACAAACGGCGGCTGCTGGCTCAGTGAATGCGTGGCTTGCTGCCGCAGGTCAAACGAGTACACCTCATCGCTGCCTGCAAAGGTGCGGCCCACGCTCCACTGCACGCCCTTGCTGGCAATACGCTCGTAAATTCCCAGGCGCTTGAAGATCTCCAGCGTTTTTTGTGCATAGCAAATGCCGCGCGACGACGCACCCTTGACACCCACCGTATTGTCTTCGTCCAGCAGCAGTGCCCGCACGCCGTACTGCGCCAGCGCACAGGCCAGCGTGAGGCCAGTGATGCCGCCGCCCACAATCACGATGGGATGGCGGTTGAGCGTGCCGGTGGCTATTTCCGGCGGCTCCACAAACGGGTATTCAGGCAGCTGGTAGCCGCTGCCCTCGGTAAATTCATAGCCGTTGGTGAATGCAGCGGCTGCGTAAGCTGCGGGTGTTGTCTGCATTGGAAATGTGTCTGCGTTCTCTGGCAGTAAAAAGGCGCCAGGTTATGTGCGTGTTGTGCTACTTGCTATTGAAATAATAGCAATTAGAATGGATAAAAAATTTACTAATACGTAATTAATTTACTATAACGTAATTATTTATCGTCAAACAGGTTTGAAAAACTGCTTGTTGTTGGTCGCCGCGCAATATACGCCGCGCTGTCGTAAAGTCAGATACCTGTTACAACTTCATCACGTCGCCCGCCAAACCATGCAGTTCCTCCTCTCGCCCGCCAAATCCCTTGACTATGAAACCCCACCGCAGGTCCAGGCCCATACCAACCCGCTCTTTGTGCGGCAGTCAGCTGCGCTGATTGAGGTACTCAAAACCCGGTCGCCGCAGCAAATCAGCACGCTGATGAAGTTATCGGACGCATTGGCGGGGCTCAATGTGGCGCGTTACCAAGCGTGGTCGGCCAAATTCACTGCCCAAAACTCCAAGCAGGCGGTGCTGGCTTTCAATGGTGATGTGTACGGCGGGCTCGATGCCAAAACCCTGAGCGCGCAGCAGCTGGACTGGGCTCAGGCGCATGTCTGCATTTTGAGTGGTCTGTACGGCGTGCTGCGGCCCCTTGACTGGATGCAACCCTACCGTCTGGAGATGGGCACGGCGCTGGCCACCGAACGCGGCAAAAACCTTTACCAGTTTTGGGGCAGCGATATTTCTGCCTACCTCAACGAACGCGCTGCGGCGGATACCTCGCCGGTGATCGTCAACCTGGCCAGTGAAGAGTATTTCAAGGCGGTAGACCGCAAAGCCCTCAAGGTGCGCGTGGTGAATTGCGTGTTTGAAGACTTCAAGGGCAGCCCGAGTGACGGCAAATACAAAATCATCAGTTTTCATGCCAAACGTGCGCGCGGCTTGATGGTGCGCTACGCGGTTGAAAACCAGTTGACCAGCGTCAAAAAGCTCGAAGGCTTCAACGCTGAAGGCTACCGCTTTGATGCAGCGGCGTCAGCACCTGACCGCCTGGTTTTCCGGCGCGACCAAGTACCTCATAATCATTGAAATACCGCAGAGGACCCACCGCATGAACCAGCCTGGTACCCCCATCGACCCTGCAACGCCCGAGGTTCTGGCGTGGCTCGCGGCGCAAACGGCGCGCGGCTGTGGCCGCCCATCGCTGTTCAAGTCCATGCTGGACGCCGGCTGGCAGGCCGCTGTTGCCGCCCGTATCATGCAGCTCACAGCTGACGAAGACGCTGCGTTTGGCGCCTTGCGTGCTCCACCGGTTGTGGTGGCGGGCGCGTTGCCGTTTGCAAGCCTGGACGCCTCGGGCACCATGGTGGACGCAGGCGACAAGTGGGTGCAGGTCACGACGCATCGGCAAGCCCCCGAACTGATGGTGTTTGCCAATCTGCTCAGCCCGGCTGAATGCAATGCCTTGATAGATGCTGCGCGCCCACGCCTGTCGCGCTCGCTCACGGTAGACACCAAAACCGGCGGTGAAGAGCTGCACCCGGACCGCACCAGCCAGGGCATGTTCTTTACGCGCAGTGAAAACGCCGTGGTGCAACGCATTGAAACGCGCATCGCCAAGCTGCTTAACTGGCCGGTGCAAAACGGCGAGGGCCTGCAGGTGTTGCGTTACCCGCCAGGCGCGCAGTACCGGCCGCATTACGATTACTTTGACCCGCGTGAGCCGGGCACGCCGGCCATCCTCAAGCGCGGCGGGCAGCGCGTGGCCACGCTGATCATGTACCTGTTTGAGCCAGAGGCTGGTGGCGCAACGGTGTTCCCCGACATTGACGTGCAGGTGGCGCCCGTGCGCGGCAACGCGGTGTTTTTCAGCTACGCCCAAGCCCACCCTGACAGCCGAACGCTGCATGGGGGTGACCCGGTCACTGCCGGTGAAAAATGGATTGCGACCAAATGGCTGCGTGAGGGTGAGTTTGTTTGATTTTCATAAGTGAAAAAGCCTTTTTAGGCAGCAATTACGAAGGCGTTTAGCTATGAAAATAGTATCAAATGGCATCAGTATTGAGGTTGAAGACAGCGGTGCCGATGTGTCTGCCGAGCGTCCGGTGGTGCTGCTCATCATGGGTCTCGGCATGCAATTGGTCGCCTGGCCACCGGCCCTGGTGCAGGGCCTGGTCGATGCCGGTTTCAGGGTCGTGCGTTTTGATAACCGCGACATCGGCTTGAGTCAGCATTTCGATGCGCTGGGCTCACCCAATTTGCTGTGGGAGGGCCTGAAATACCGGCTAGGCTGGAAGACCACACCGCCCTACACCCTGCATGACATGGCGCGCGATGCCCTGGGCGTGCTGGACGCTCTGCAGATCGCCAGCGTACATGTGGTTGGCGTCAGCATGGGCGGCATGGTGGCGCAGCGGCTTGCGTTGCTGGCGCCAGGCCGGGTCATCAGCTTGAGCAGCATCATGAGCTCCAGCGGCGCACGCGGCCTGCCGGCGGCCAGCCCGGCGGTGACGCGCGCGCTGCTGAGTCGCCCTGCAGATAAGAGCAAACAGGCCGCCATTGACCACTCCGTCAAACTCTTCAAAGCGATTGGCAGCGTGGGCTTCCCGATGCCCGACGCCGAACTGCGTGCCCGCGTGACGCAGGCGATGGAGCGCAACTTTCACCCGCAAGGCATCACACGGCAAATGGTGGCCATCGTGGCCGACGGCACCCGGGCTGACGCCCTGCGCGGCATCACGGCCCCGACGTTGGTGCTGCATGGCAGGGCCGACCCACTGGTGCCCTTTGCCTGCGGCGAGGACACCGCGCGCCGCATACCGGGCGCGCAGCTGGTCGGCATTGACGGCATGGGCCACGACCTGCCGCCCGGCGTGGTTGACCATTTGCTGGTGCATATGGTGCCGCACCTCATGGTTGCAAGCCGGTAGACAATCACCCCATGAACCTTCCTGAAAACTCGCAGCTGGGCAAAACCTCAGCCTACATTGACCAGTACGACGCATCGTTGCTGTTTCCGATTCCGCGTGCTGCCAAACGCGCTGAGCTGGGCCTGGGCGGCACGCCGCCTTTTTTTGGGGCTGACATGTGGACCGCGTTCGAGCTGAGCTGGCTCAACCTGCGCGGCAAGCCGCAGGTGGCGCTGGCGCACATCACAGTACCGTGCGAGTCGCCCAACATCGTCGAGAGCAAATCCTTCAAGCTCTACCTGAACAGCTTTAACAACACGCGATTTGCCGATGCGCGGGACGTGCGCGAGCGAATTCGGGCGGACATCAATGCCACCGTTGGCATGGGCGTCGGCATTAAAACGCTGGGTCCCGAGCTGTTTGACCGCGAACCGGTGCATGAAATGGACGGCCTGAACCTGGATCGGCTGGACGTGGAGTGCATCCATTTCACACCCGCGCCGGAGTTGCTGTTTGCCGAGTTTGACGAGCTGCCCATCACCGAAACCCTGACCAGCAACCTGCTCAAAAGCAACTGCCTGGTGACCGGTCAGCCGGACTGGGGCAGCGTGCAAATTCGTTACACGGGCCCGCAGATCAATCAGGAAGGGCTGCTGCAATACCTGGTGAGCTTTCGCAACCACAACGAGTTTCATGAGCAATGCGTAGAGCGCATCTTCATGGATGTGTGGACGCGCTGCAAACCGATAAAGCTTTCGGTTTATGCCAGATACACGCGGCGCGGCGGCCTGGACATCAACCCCTTTCGCACCAGCCACCCGCAAACGCTGCCGCCCAACATTCGCATGGCGCGCCAGTAAATAAGCCAGGCGCTATAAAAAAATAGCGTGTGGCCGGCGTACTTGCTGCTGCAGGGCTTGTTTTGATGTTGATCGCAGCGGACCTGGCGCATTCGCGCCTAGCCGGAAATAATTGTTTAGTAATTAAGAAGAATTTCAAATTCAGCATAATTATTGAATCCGGCCCCACACCCCTTGCGTAATCAGGGGGTCCTGCTTCTTTCTTCAACACCACTGCACGCCATGAAAAATGCCAGCCCTGACCACCGTTGTTTTCAAAAAAGCCGGGCTGCGAGTCTGGTGGCAAGTTGCTTTGCCCTGCAGGGCGCAGCTTGGGCACAAAGCCCCGAGCCCACCTTGGCCCCGGTGCAGGTACAAAGCTCGCGCAACAGCGTGTTGGGGGAGGCGGGCACCGCCAATGAGGGCGTGGTGACGCAGCAGCAGCTTGAAGCCCGCACGGTCTACCGGCCCGGCGAATTGCTGGAGGCCGTACCCGGCCTGATCGTCAGCCAGCACAGCGGCGAGGGCAAGGCCAACCAGTTTTACCTACGCGGCTTCAACCTTGACCACGGTACCGACCTGCGAACCACGATTGATGGCATGCTGGTCAACCAGCGCAGCCATTCCCACGGCCAGGGCTGGACTGATGTGAATTTTCTGATCCCCGAGCTGACGAATTTGCTGGACTACCGCAAGGGGCCGTTTTATGCGGCTGAAGGCGATTTTGCGTCAGCAGGCGCCGTCAATGTGACCTATGCCAACACGCTAGCGCAAGGTATTGCAAGCGTAGGTGTGGGCCAAAACGGCTACCGCCGCATGCTGCTGGCAGACTCGCCTAGCCTGGGGGACGGCAAGCTGCTGTATGCGCTGGAGCTGTTTGGCAACAACGGCCCGTTTGTCGTGCCAGACCGCTATAAAAAGAGCAACGGCGTGCTCCGCTACAGCCAGGGCTCCGAGGGCAATGGTTTTAACGTCACCCTGATGGCCTATAACGCCACATGGCACGCCACAGACCAGATTCCGCAGCGCGCTGTGGTCAACGGCAGCCTAGGCCGGTTTGATGCGGTAGACCAGACCGATGGCGGCAAGTCCAGCCGCTATAGCCTTTCAAGCGGCTGGCGCCAGACCAGCGGCACCACCGCGACCCAGGTCAATGCCTATGTGGTGCGCAGCCGGCTGGACCTGTTTTCAAACTTCACTTACTACATGGACGATCCCGTCAACGGTGACCAGTTTGCCCAACCTGACCGCCGCACCACCGTTGGCCTCAATGCCAGCCACAGCTGGGCTTCGACCTTGCTTGGGCGCAGCTCTGAAAACACCGTGGGCGCGCAGTTCCAGAACGACAACATCAGCAATGGCCTGTACAGCAGCGTGGCACGTCAGATAGTTTCTACCACCCGGTCCGACAAAATCGTTGAGCGCAGCCTGGGCTTGTATCTGGAGAACAAGACCGAATGGGCGGACAAGTTCCGCACCGTGGCCGGGGTGCGTGCCGACAACTTCAGCTTCAAGGTCAACAGCGACAACTCCGCCAATTCAGGCAACACGTCGGCCACCAAGGTCAGCCCCAAGCTCAACCTGATTTTTGGCCCATGGAACAAAACCGAGTTTTACACCAGCGCGGGCTACGGGTTTCACAGCAACGATGCGCGTGGCACCACCATCACCATAGACCCCAAAACCGGCAACCCGGCCGACAAGGTACCGCCGCTGGTGCGCTCCAAAGGCGTTGAACTGGGGGTCCGTACCGAGGCGATTGCCGGGCTGCAAAGCAGCCTGTCGTTCTACCAGCTCGACTTTGACTCGGAACTCACGTTTGCCGGTGATGCCGGAACCACCGAGGCGGGTCGCCCCAGCCGCCGCACCGGCTTCGAGTTCTCTAACTACTACAAACCCACCAGCTGGCTGACGGTGGATGCCGACCTGGCTTTTGCCCGCGCCCGCTTTCGGGGCTTCGACCCGGTAGGTGACCGCATTCCCGGGGCGGTTGAAGGGGTGGCGTCGCTGGCGCTTTCGGTCGACAAGCTTGGCCCCTGGTTTGGCACGCTACAGATGCGTTATTTCGGGCCACGCCCATTGATTGAAAACAACTCGGTGCGCTCAAAAAGTACCGCCACCCTCAATGGCCGCATCGGCTACAAGATCAGCCCCAAGGTCAAGGTCGAGCTGGAAGGCTTCAACCTGACCAACCGCAAGGACTCGGCCATTGACTACTATTACGCCTCGCAGCTCAAGGGTGAAACAGCCCCGGTGACAGACGTTCACTTTCACCCGATTGAGTCGCGCTCTTTCAGGGTGTCCATGGTGATTAACTTTTAAAAGACGATTCGTCTACAGCTTTGCCTTTAGCTGATGGGTTTGAAGTGGTCATGGCTGTGCCCGTGTTTCTTGCCGTCGCCAGGTAGATGCGAATGCGTGTGTTTGTGCCCACTTTCACCGAGCGGAACGATGTGAATGTTGCCGTGCCGCACACCGCGCAGCGCGACCAGCATCTGGGAGAACGCGGAAATGGCGGGAGTGGGGCCGCGCAGCACCACGGTTTCGAGGCAATGGTCGTGGTCCAGATGGGTATGCAGGCTGGTGACGACCAAATCATGGTGGTCATGCTGCAGTGACAGCACCCGCTCGGTCACGGTTTTGTCATGGTGGTCATAGACGTAATTGAGGGTGGCTACGCACAACGGGGCTTTGCTGGCCTCAAGATGGGCATCGCCGAGCTGGCCACGGATTAGGTCGCGCACAGCTTCGGAACGGTCGACATAGCCCGTGGTGGCAATCAATGCGTCGAATTGGGCGGCCAGTGTGTCGTCTAGGGAAATGGTGAAGCGTTGCATGGTGGATAGGGAGGGTCTCCAGGCGTGGTTCCTGAGGGTAAGAAATGGCTAATTGGCCACTTCCGATTGTTGCTGTAGGCCGGCACGCCATGTTGAAAATTTTTGGCTTTGCGCCCATAACATGCATCTGGTTCAAATATTTTTGAATCCAGATGGCGTCCGGTTGCGTAAATATGTAACAGCGTCCGCTGTAACCAAACTCAGGAGTCAACCATGCAAATGAAATTTTCACACCTTGCCAAGGCCTGCTTGTTGCTTGTCGCCGCCGGCAGCGCTTTGGCATCGAGCCACCGTGAAGCACCGGGCAGCACCACCAGCCCCAAGACCGACGGCACCGATTTCTACATGTTCAGAAGCTACGAGGGCGTGGCGACCGACGGCACGGGTGGGCGCTCTGACTATGTCACGCTGCTGGCCAACTACCAGCCGCTGCAGGCCCCGTACGGCGGCCCGAACTACTTCCAGCTTGACTCGAATGCGCTGTACGAAATCCATGTAGACAACACTGGTAGCGGCAAAGAAGCCATGACCTTCCAGTTCCGGTTTAAAAACAACCTCAAATCGATCGCACTGCCAATCGGTGGCGCCAACGTGGCCATTCCGCTGGTTCAGGCGGGTGTTGTCAGTAATTTGAACGACGCCAACCTCAACGTCAACGAAACCTATACCGTCAATCTGGTGCGCGGCGACCGCCGCAAGGGCTCAATGACCGC
>JANXTM010000040.1 GCA_025352405.1 Polaromonas sp. | reverse complement strand
GTCAACGTAGCGCGTACCCTGGGCGGCACGATAGAAGCCAGCAACATGGCCGGCGGTGGCGCCGAGGTGGTTGTCAAACTACCACTCGCCGCGCTCTCCCTGCGTGAAAGGAAAGTACGTGGAAGCTGATCGCCGTTTGCTCATTGTCGAAGACGACGATGCCTTTGCGATGACCCTGAGCCGGTCGTTTGAGAAACGTGGTTACCGTGTAGAGCGAGCGGCAGGTCTCGCTGAGCTACCCGCTTTGCTGCAGGCGCATCGCCCTGAGTACGCGGTGGTGGATTTGAAGCTTGCTGCAGGCGCCTCGGGCCTGAGCTGTGTGCAGCTACTGCACGCGCACGATGCGCAAATGTTGATTGTGGTTTTGACTGGCTACGCCAGTATTGCAACCGCAGTAGAGGCGATCAAGCTGGGGGCGCGGCACTACTTGGCCAAACCGGCGAATACCGACGATATCGAGGAGGCCTTCGCCCGTGCGCAGGGAGACGCTGGTGTCGGCTTGACCTCGCGTACCACGTCGATCAAAACGCTGGAGTGGGAGCATATCCACGAAGCCATGGCAGCTGCCGATTTCAATATTTCCGAGACGGCGCGGCGTCTGGGCATGCACCGCCGAACGCTGGCGAGAAAACTCGAAAAGCAGCGTATCAAATAAACGGTTAGCGTGAACGGAGCGCTGCAGTGCGTCAAGCGTAGGGCGCTGTGGCAGGGTGCTTTCTGGCGTACTTGCCTCAGGCAACACAGCGCGTAGGTCTTCAGAAAGCCGCTGTATATTTTTGTCCCACTGTCCCACTGTCCCACTGTCCCACTGTCCCGTTATGGGCTGGCGTGCTGTTTCTGGAGTCGGCAGTTTCAGCTACCCAGGATTGCACTGAGTTCCTTCGCCGGGCGTGCCCGACCTCTTTGGTGACAGCCCAAGTGGCCCGGCAAACGTGCAGGCTATGGTGCTTGATTGGCCCTTATGCGGTTCACCTCCAGCGGCGACACCAGGCTGGCCTGGTTGCCCCAGCTGCTGCGCACATGTGTCAGCACGGCGGCTATGTCGCTGTCGCTAAGTACCAGTACAAAAGGTGGCATGCCGAAGGGGCGCGGGTTGCCCTGGGTGGCAGGTGCATAGCCGCCGTTGAGCACTATCTGCACCAAATTTGACGTTTGCGCCATCAGCACGGCGCGGTTGCCGGCTAGGGCCGGGTAGGCGTTCGGCACGCCTTTGCCGTTGTCGCCGTGGCACTGGGCACAATGCTGCTCGTACAGTTTGGCACCGCGTGCCGATGCCGCTGGCGGCGCCGGTACGGTTGTCACTGCAACATTGCTGGTGTTGGCCGAAGTGTTGGTAGCGCCGGGCGGCACCGCCACTGTCAGGGACTTTAAAAACTGCGCCATTGCGCTCAGGTCTTGCAGGTTCAGGTACTGCGTGCTGCCCAGCACCACCTCTGTCATCGGACCGTTGACAGAGGCCTGCGGCGATACGCCGTCTTTGAGCAGGCGCACGATGTCCTGCTCGCGCCAGTCGCCCACGCCCGCCTCGTGCGGCGAGGTCAACGACGGCGCGTACCAGTTTTGTATGGGTATCAGGCCTCCGGCCAGGTTCAGTCCGTCGGTGGCGCCCAGTGCATTGCGTGCGGTGTGGCAGGCGCTGCAATGGCCCAGCCCATTGACCAGGTAGGCGCCGCGGTTCCATTCTGCGTTGCGCGTGGCATCAGGTTTGTAGGTGCCGGGGCTGAAATACAGCGCACGCCACACCGCCAGCGCGGCTTGCGACTGGTACGGAAAACGTATGGCGTGCGCCTGGTTGGCTTGTGCCACGGGCGTCAAGCTTTTGAGGTAAGCCAACAGCGCATCCGAGTCTTCCCGCGTGATTTGTGTGTAGTTGGTGTACGGAAAAGCTGGGTACAGCAGGCGGCCGTCTTTGGAACGCCCGTTGTGCATGGCGCGCCAGAAATGCGCCGGCGACCAGCTGCCAATGCCGGTGGCGTTGTCGGGCGTGAGGTTGGACGTGTACACCGTACCAAAAGGCGTGACAATGCCGCGCCCGCCCGCATAGCTGGCACCACCACGCGCGGTGTGGCAGGTCATGCAGTTGCCCGCCCTGGCCAGGTACGCGCCGCGCTGAACCATGGTGCTGTCGGGTGCTGAGGCCGTTGCAGGCGATGTCAGGTCCGGTTCATCGCGGGTGTTGAGCAGCCAGATCAGTGCTGCCAGACCGAGCAAAACCCCAGCCGCACCAAACATGATTTTTTTGAGTTGCCTCATGGCTTGCCCGCCAGTGGGGCGCTGCCGCAGTCGATGGCTTTGGAGCCGCTGGGCAATGTTTGCAACGCTGGCAATGCTGATACAGGTTTGGTGCTGGCAGGCAGGGGCTGCGCGGCCAGCCAGCTGCCCACGGCGTTGATGTCTTCTTCACGCAGGCGCGCCACCACGGCCTTCATGCAGTCGGGCGCATGGGCGCGGCGCTGGCCGGTTTTCCAGGCACCCAGTTGTGCATTGAGGTAGTCACGCGGCAGGCCCAGCAGGCCCGGTATGTTGGGTGTCACGCCCGTCAGTGCCGTGCCGTGGCACTGCACGCAAGCGGGCATCTGGCGGGCCGGGTCACCCTGCAGCACCAATTGCTTGCCCCGCGCCAGCACATCGGCAGCCGCTGCAGCGGCCAACGGGGCCGGGTAGGGGACTTCGAGCGCAGAGAAATACTGCGCAATCTCCAGCAGATAGGCGTCTGTCAAAGGGTCTACCAGCTGCGTCATCAACCCGTAGTGTCGCCGCCCATCCCGAAAGTTAATGAGCTGGTTGTACAGGTAGCCCGCCGGTTTGCCCGCCAGGCGCGGGTAATAACCGTCAGGTGCCGCGCGGCCTTGCGGGCCATGGCAGGCGGTGCAGGCCAGGGTGCGCTGGGCGATGGTGTCTTCAAAGGGGGCTGTGGCGGCGTTGGCAGCGGCAAAAAAAACAAGCAGGCTGCCGGCCACCACGCGTAAAAAAGGCGAAATTTTCAACATGTACGAATCATGCCCGATGCCGCAAAGCCCCGGAACGGGTGGGTAAGGTTAATTTTGTTAGCGAAATCGTGCCCTGCGGCAGCATTGGCTGGCGCCTCTAGCTATCAAAAACGTAGCAAATCATGCTTGAACCGATTTTGTCGATTCAGCCTGCCAGTCAGCCACTTTCTGGCAGACCCAGGCCGCATCGTCGTGCGGCAGGTCATGGCCAGCCCAGCTATGCTGGTGGTGCGCGACCTGCCAGGCTGCTGCCAATTGGGCAGAACACAGCGGGTCCACCAAGTGGTCGGCGCTTGAAGACAGCACCAGCACGCCACAAGCTGGTGCTGTAGGCGCGCAGCTAAAGCGTGCAGCAGCCAGAAGCTGGCGCGCTGCATTGGCTGCACCCACAGGCGCGCTTTTACGAATCTGCAGCCACACGGCCAGGTCGCCATCGCGCGCCGCGATATCGTTGCAGGTGAGCTCATGAATCACGCGTTCTGTATAGTCTGCATCACCCCAGCGCGCAGCCAGCAGCGCCAGTTGCAGCCAGCTGGCGGGGCGCAGGCGCTGCGGCGCGCTGCTAAAGGGCCGCATGCTGGTGTTGACCAGCACCAGCCGCGTGACCTCATTCGGGTAGCGCTGTGCCCAGTCGACAGCCACCATGCCGCCCAGCGACATCGCCAGCAAGTTGTACGGCGGCGGCAATGCCTTGACGCGTAATTGCAGGCGCAAAAACTCCATCAGGTCGCGCACCTGCGCGGGCGACGTTTGCGGGTAAAACGCGCCATTGCCCGGCAAGTCCAGCGCCGCGACTTCTTCATCGCCGCATTGCCAGGCAAACCGCTCAGTGAAAGCGCCCCAGTGCCGCGACTCACGCGCCAGCCCTCGCAAAAGAATCCAGCTCATGGCACGCGCCTTGGCCGCCAGTAGGCGGTGGCCAACTGCTGCAGTTGCACCCGATGCGCCTCTGGCGGCAACCAGCGCGGCGCGGCAAACGCAGCGCGGGTTAAAAAGTCCAGCAAGTCGGCATGGCGGCGCAACACGCGCCTGATGCGGTGCGCCTTGATCGGGTTGAAAATGCCGTGGCGTGAGAACAGCTGGCGCGGGTTTTTACGAATCCACAACCACGAGCCCAGCTCCAGCGTCATGGGCAAAAACACATTGCCTGCAGGTGCGTTGTCATAAGCGTGGTCCCACAGGTCGCCATGCAGCAGGTACTGGTTGCTTTGCGGCTCAAAGCTGTAGGCATGGTGCGGATGGGATTGTTCCAGCATAGTTTTAAGTGCAAACATTTCAGGCAAATGAGGCATCATGCGCCGCGTCTTGGCGTACGGAAACCAGATGCTGTCATCAAAGCCGTAACCCGAATGGCAGTCAAGCGCCAGACTGAAAGGGCGGCTTGCCAGCTGCTCGTTAACCACCTTCAGCAGCGCAGTGCTTTCAGCCTCCATGGGCGCGCCCGGCCTGCCGCAGTACCACGGCAACAGCGGCGTAAAAGTTTGCCCACCCGCCAGAAAAGGCACCCGGCCTTCAGCGCGCTGCGCTGCATTGCGCATCAGGTCAACACCGTTCGGGTTGGCCCGCTTGTGCGCCCACATACCGCCAGGGTTGACGATGGGCATAAACACAAGGCGCACCTTTTGCAGTTGCTGGTGCAACAGCTCGTCCCATTCCAGTCTGAACAGCAGCGCCCGCATGTAATGCAGGATCACCTGCGTACCAATGCGCTCCAGCCCATGAATGCCACCAAAAAACCCAACTGTCGGGGCCTGCGGATCGCTCGAGCCAAGACTGGCCGTAAACACCGGGAAAACCGGAAAAGGCACCCGGCGGGTGTGCACCTCACAAACCGTTTGAATTTCAAACTGGGTGCTGCCCGCCCGCAGGATGGTTTTGAGTTCTTCGTGCTCGCCAAAGGTGGCCGTGGTGTCTTGCGTGCCTGCGAGGGTGAAGGGGTCGGTGGCGGGAAGACTTTGGGGTTGAAGGCTGGGGGATGGAAGTGGCATGATTCCATCCTTGCAGGTTTGGGTGACGGTTTGATGTCGGGGGCGTATTCATCAAACGAGCTGATCCATGCGGTCAGGGCATGACGCGAATCCGGGCAGGTATATCGGTCGGGTTGAAGTGCTGGCCAATACGATCACCTTAATCATCCTTATTTCAGAAGTGTTTTTCTTAAAAAGACTGCTTTTTATAGTGTCTTGAAAAAGTTATTCTTTGTTGTTTTTCAATTTACAAAAGAGATTTGCATGAAGAAGATACTTTTAATGCTTGCCATGGTTTTTACGTTTGGCCTTTCAACCGTAGCCATGGATGCAGAAGCAGCCAAACGCATGGGTTCGGGTAAATCCATGGGTACGCAGCGTCAGGCGACCGCCGACAAAGCGCCTGGGGCTCCTGCCCAATCGGCTGCGGCAACGCCTGCCGCTGGTGCGGGTGCTGCGGCTGCCGCTCCCAAGCGTTCGTGGATGGGACCACTCGCTGGTTTGGCCGCTGGCCTTGGCCTGGCGGCTTTGGCTTCACACCTGGGGTTTGGCGCTGAGCTGGCTTCCATCCTGACGTTCGGGCTGTTGGCTGCGGCTGTGATGGTAGCTATTGGCTTTTTCATGCGCAAACGTGCAGCAGCGCAGCGGCAAGCGGCTACAGGTGCCGGGGGCATGCAGTACGCCCACGAGAATGCGGGCCATGCCGCGGGTAATGGTGTGGGTACAGAAAATCGTACGGACTCGACAGCGCCTGCCTACAAGGTAGCCATGCCGGCTGTCAGCAGCAGTGCAGGTGGGCTGGGTATCGGTTCAGGTGTCGGTTCAGGCCTTGCAGGTGCAACGCGGATTCCGGCTGACTTTGATACCGCCGGCTTTGAGCGCAACGCCAAGGTCAACTTTATTCGTCTGCAGGCTGCCAACGATGCGGGCAACCTGGACGACATCCGGCAGTTCACAACGCCAGAGATGTTTGCCGAGCTGAAGCAAGAGAGGGCCGAGCGCGGTAGTGCCAGCCAAACAACCGACGTCGTCAGCATCCATGCGCAGGTAATGGAAGTAGATGAAGACGCCGACCGTTATATGGTCAGCGTTCGGTTCACGGGCGTGATCAAGACTGACATCGGTGAGCCGGATGAGTCGTTTGATGAGGTCTGGCATTTGACGAAGCTGCGTCAGGGTTCGACTGGCTGGGTACTTTCCGGTATTCAACAAACGCCGTAATTGCAGTGCTGGAGCAAAGCGGCCTATTGCCGCTTTGCGTTGCCAGAGCACTTTTTTCAGCCTTTTATTTGGTTTGGCCATGAGGTGGTTGCGGAACCAGCATTGCACTGCCTGCTGCAACTCGTAACGACAGGTTTGGGCGAGAAATTGCACTGCCCGCGCAGGCGTTCACGGCGTATTTTCTTGATAGAAAAAACATGATTGATTATGTCAAGCTGACCCATCTCGTTGCAGCCATTGTCTGGATGGGCGGTATGGCATTCATGTTGATGGCCCTACGGCCTGCTGCCACTGCATTGTTGCAATTGCCCGAGCGAATGTTGTTAATGGAGGCCGTGTGGCGGCGATTTTTCCCCATGGTCATGGTGTCCATCGTTGTGTTGTTCGCAACAGGCACCAATTTGTACACAACGACCTTTCGGGCGATGAGGATTGCAAATGGGCAGGGCAGTGTCCCAGTAGGCTGGAATGTCATGCTGGTGTTGGGCCTGTTGATGATGTTGATTTTTGGCCATATCTTTTTTTCGGGCTATGCCAAATTCAAACGTGCACAAGCGGTGCAGGGCTGGCAGCTGGCTAGTCAATCGGTTGCACAAATACACACATTGATGATGGTAAATTTTTTACTTGGGTGGCTGGCCCTGTTTGCGGTTCGTTTGTTGCGTTGAAAAATGGCTGAATGTTCAGCCTATGGGCTGGAACATGCGGCCATGGCTTGGTTATTTACGTTGCTGTGTGGCGAGTTTGTCAAGGCACTCTCATCACCACGTTGGAGACTGGGTAAGCCACGCAAGGCAAAATAAAGCCTTCGCATTTCTCTTCAAAGCTCAAGCCCGGCCACTCGATGCGGTACGTGACCTTGCCGCTGCTTAGCTGGCAAAGGCAGCTGCGGCAGGTTCCGTTGCGACAAGAGCTGACCAGTTGCAGGCCGGCCAGCTCAGCTGCCTCCAGCAGGCTCAGGCAGGCAGGTGCTTCGAACATAAATTCGCCTGGCTCCACGCGGGCCGTAAATACGGCGTTGATGGCTTCTGGCAAGGTTATGGGATGTGTCTGGTGAACGTCAGATTGCATGATCCGCATGCTACAGGCTGAAAGCGCTTAAAACAGGTAAAAGCTGGTTGACCTTGGATTTGCGCGACAATCCTGCTCCTCCCGATTTTTTATTCACTTTGACGCAAGTGATTTCTTACAAGCGATTTTCCATGCCCAGCTACTCTGTCCGTCCAGCCATTGCGCGCGATGCCAAAGCCATTGCAGAAATTCATGTTGCCACATGGCAAACTGCCTACGAGGGCGTGATGCCTGACGACTACCTGAAAACCATGACGGTTGAAAAGCGTCTGGCTTATTGGCGTGAGGCGATCGAATTCAGCGACCCGCAGATCCTGGTAGCCACGGAGAGCGACAAGGTCATCGGTTTTGTAGGTTTTGACCGCTCTCGTGATCCGGGTACAAAATCAACGGTGGGGGAAATCTGGGCTTTATATGTCACACCGGCTCATTGGCGTCAGGGTGCTGGCCTGGCCTTGTGGGATGGTGCGCGTGATGGCCTTAAAGAAGAGGGCTGTACACAGGTCACCTTGTGGGTGCTGCTACAAAACGAGCGCGCCCTTCGCTTTTACGAGCAGGCAGCGGGCTTCAAGCGGGAAATGCCGTCACTCAAGACCGTGGCTTTTGGCACTGTCAAGCTGGAAGAGATACGTTTGAAGCGGCCAGTCGACTGACGTTTTAAATGATTTTTGGATTTTTAAATCGGTTTAAAAAGCAAGTTGGGCCTTTCAGGAAGGAATATTGACCACCCGCTCATCATCAGGGATCAGTGTGGTGCCTTCGTCTGGCTCAATGGGCAGGCTCAATCCGTCATCTTCCAGGTCTACATCTTCCTGTGCCGATTCCCCTGGTGGGTGGTGTCGTTGGCTGCTGGCTCTGGGGTTGAGCGCGCATGGTGTCATCACGGTCATGGTTTGGCTCCTTCAGGTAAGTCGAGTGGGTCACCTTTGACTGGACGCCTGATCGTGCCCACCAGCGCATCATGCCGTACCCGGCTGACATGCAGCATGGCTGTCGGTGCCGACTGACAACATTACGCGTCGAATGTGATGGTTTGCCAGATTCTCTTTTGTCCTACAGACAGCGACTCCATGCGCGCACAGGCTGCCATCGGTTTCTTTCTTATAGTGAACTGACACTCGGTGCAAATGTTTTTCCATTCACACTGCCACTTCATTGACCGCGCAAAGGAACACCATGCAAACTAATTCCAGTTTTCCCTCCAACGATGCAACGAGCGCCGTTCATAGGGGCGTCGATTCTGCAGGCGCTGCATTGCATTCGGGCATAGACAAATTAGCTGATCCCGCACGTCAGGCCGTAGAACGCCTGTCGACTGCCGCGCACGGTACGGTGGATAAACTCGCCAGCTCCGCAACCGAGACGGCCGACCATTTTTCTGATCAGACCCGCCGCGTGACCGAGGCCCCGGAGCGAGCACTGGCCTGCTCCAAATCGTGGATACAAGATCGACCACTGGAAGCTGTAGGCGCTGCGTTGGCACTTGGCTTTCTTGTGGGGCGTCTGACCGGGCGTTAATGTTCGTCAAATGTCAAATGCTTAATGTCAGATGGCAGGAGCCATTCAATAGAAAAGCCGCCGCGGGCGGTTTTTCTATTGAATGGAACAGTAAGCAACACAACGCAGACCCGGTTCATTCACTGTTTTCCTAATTGATCTAAAAAAATATGGCCAGCAGTCTGCTCGCATTGATTGATGACATCGCCACCATCCTGGACGATGTAGCCGTGCTTTCCAAGGTGGCTGCCAAAAAAACTGCTGGTGTGCTGGGTGATGACCTGGCCCTCAACGCGCAGCAGGTGTCTGGCGTCAAGGCCGAGCGTGAGCTGCCGGTGGTCTGGGCCGTGGCCAAGGGCTCGTTTATCAACAAGGCGATTCTGGTACCTGCTGCGCTGACCATCAGTGCTTTTGCCCCTTGGGCTGTGACGCCCTTGTTGATGGTGGGCGGTGCATTTTTATGCTTTGAGGGCTTTGAAAAACTGGCCCATAAATTCATGCACAGCGCACCCGAGCAGGCGGCCCAGCATGAAGCGTTGGTCACTGCATTGGCTGATCCGTCTGTTGACTTGGTTGCGGTTGAAAAGGGCAAGATCAAGGGTGCAATACGCACCGACTTTATTTTGTCAGCCGAGATCATTGCGATTACTTTGGGTACGGTGCAAGCGACGCCCTTCATCACTCAAGTGACGGTGCTCAGCACCATCGCACTTGTGATGACGGTAGGCGTCTATGGTCTGGTGGCCGGCATTGTCAAACTTGACGATGGCGGGCTGTATTTAAGTCAGCGCGCTGGTACCAGTATGTGGGTAGGCGTGAAACGCGGCTTTGGGCGCGGCATTTTGTGGGTCGCTCCGTGGCTGATGAAGGCATTGTCAGTAGCTGGCACCATCGCCATGTTTCTGGTGGGCGGCGGCATCCTTACGCATGGCATTACGCCGCTGTATCAGTGGATTGAAGCGCTGGCAGCAAAAGCGGGTGGGCTGATGTCTGTCGTGCTGCCGGTTTTGATGGACGCGGTAGTGGGCATTGCTGCTGGCGCACTGGTACTGGCTGCTGTTAGCGTGGGTAAAAAGTTTTGGCCGGTAAAATCAGTTGCTGCTCATTGAGTAGCACCTGGTGTTCGTAAGTTTTCTCGTACCGGCTATGAGGTTGCTGAGCTTGTAGCCGCGACAAGCCCCAAAGTAAAACGATTCACGCTACCGAAGCACTGGCGTTAATAGCCAGGCAAGCAGTAGCCTGAATCATCTCGTTATCTGCTTCAGCGCTCCACCGTCTTGTTCCAGCGCGCATTCCACGCTGGCCGGTTCTCATTGATGGTGTCCCAGTCCACCGTGGTTGCGGTTTTCATGTAATCGTTCATCTGCTTGACCAGCGCGGCGGCCTTGCCCGATGCCTTGGTTTTTGGGTTGGATGGAATCTGGTCGCCAAACTCCAGCGCAGCGGATTGCGCTTCGGGGCTCAGCAGGTACTGAGCTAGCTTGTGTGACAGCTCTGGTTCGCTGTTTTTGGCAATCACACATTCACCGACCGTCAGCACGGCAGAGCCTTCCTTGGGCTGAATGTATTCAACGGGCAGGCCCTTGTCTTTTAAAACTCCCACGGCAGTGGGCGTCAACGGAAAGATGGCGGCTTCGC
>JANXTM010000307.1 GCA_025352405.1 Polaromonas sp. | reverse complement strand
CTTGCAATACGCGCTCACGTCGTCTTCGGTCAAGGTGGGATCATTTTTTACGACAAAGACCTTGATGGCCTCCCCCTGGTTTTTGTCGGCAATGCCAATTGCGGCGCATTCAACCACGCCCGGGCAAAGTGAAATCACGTTTTCAAGCTCATTGGGGAACACATTGAACCCTGAAACGATGATCATGTCTTTTTTACGGTCAATGATTCTGGTGTACCCATGCGCATCCATGATGCCAATGTCGCCGGTCCGCATGAAGCCGTCGAAGGTAAAGGCTTTTTCGTTCTCTTCAGGCTGCCGGTAATAACCGGTCATCACCTGCGGACCTTTGATGCAGATCTCGCCGGATACTTCAATGCCCAGTGAATTTCCATCGTCATCTTTGATGGCAATTTCAATACTGGGCAGTGGCAGGCCGATGGTGCCAGTAAAAGCTTTAATGTTTACCGGGTTGTTGGTGCCAATGGCGCAGGTTTCGCTCATGCCCCAGCCCTCCACCATGGCGCAGCCTGTAACCTCCTGCCAGTGCCGTGCTGTACCTTCAGATGCCGCCATGCCGCCCGCTTGGGATACGCACAGGTCGGAAAAGTCCACTGTTTTGAACTGTGGATGTTGCAGCAGCGCATTGAACAGTGTGTTGACAGCCGGAAGCATATGGAAAGGGCGCCTTTTAAGCACTTCGATGAAATTACCGAAATCCCGCGGATTTGGAATCAGCGTCAAATGCGCCCCCCAGCGTATGGTCAGCAGGCTCAGTGTCAGTGCAAAGATGTGGTATAGCGGCAGCGCGGCGATATTGTTGATTTTGCTGACATCACCAATTTTTGTGAGGGCGGGCGTGAACCATGCCTCAGCCTGCAAGACTGCCGCCACAATGTTGCGGTGCGTGAGAACCGCACCTTTCGACAAACCGGTTGTACCGCCGGTGTATTGCAAAAAAGCAATGGAGTCCAGATGGCTGTGCGCCGGCTTCAGGTTCAGGCGGGCTCCCTGCGCAATTGCCAAGTTAAACGGCGTCACGGCACGCCCGTCTCCCAGAGGCAGCTTGTAGGCAGGGACCAGTTTGGCGAGATGGCGAACCGCAAAGGTGATCCAGCTGCCATACCAAAACCCGAGTGAATCCCCCATCGAGCTCATGACCACGTGCTTGACTGGTGTACGCTCAATCACCTCAGCCAACGTACCGGCAAAGTTCTCTAGAATCACAATGGTGCTCGCGCCAGAGTCCTTGAGCTGATGCTCCAGCTCACGGGCGGTGTAGAGGGGATTGACATTCACGCAGGTGTAACCCGCCCGCAAAATGGCCGTCATGGTGACCGCAAACTGAGGCACGTTGGGCAGCATGATTGCAACGCGGGCGCCCGGCTCCAACCCGAGGCTTTGCAACCAGGCTCCCATCGCTGTAGAGAGTTCGTCCAGCTCGCCGTAGGACATCCAGCGGTCCATACACACTGAAAATGGTTTAGATGCGTTTCGCTTGAACGAATCCTCCAGCAGCTGGTTAAGCGAGGAAAACTGTTCGGTGTCAATGTCGTGGGCCACGCCCTCGGGGTAACTTTTAAGCCAATGCCGGTTCATACAATCTCCTAGCCAGTGATTCTGAAAGACGCGATGCAAAAACTGTATGGGACTTGTCCTAATGCGGTGGACTGGTGGCCATCAAATGGGTTAATTTCGTCTCGCAGGTGACAGAGGCATCTTCAAAAAGTGAACGAATCCATTCAGTCTCTCGCAAGCTGATGAGCTCCAAGAACTCGTCCGCACCGCGCATGTTGGCAAAGGCGTCGAAACCGGCTTCCAGAAAGTGCTGAAGTGCGCTTAAACCAGCCGCATTGGCCGGGCCACGCATTAGTTTGAGCAGCAAACGCAAACCCGGTTTACGCGTCAGGCTGTCCAGCGCCTGCCCCAGCAACTGCACCACCTCAAGCTGCCTGTGCCTGGCCGCACTGTCGGCTACGCTTCGCCAGCAGCGAATGTAACGAGCGCAATCGCCGTCCTGCGCGTTTTCCTTCAGCCACTGGTGGGCCATCAAATCGTCAAGTTGTTCGGTCAAGGCATGAACCTGCGCCAGTGCCGCAGCTGTATTGACCACAGCCTGTGGGAACAATTTGGCGATGGTGTTGGCGATACGCGCAAACTGCTGGTCGCGTTCGGCGTAATCTTTGTCGCCATACAGCTCGTGCAAAAAAAAAGTCGCTGCTGTCTTATAGCGCGGGCTTACCAGCAGGTCCGCGTAGCTTGCCTGAAACCTGCAGGCCTGAAACCGTTTGATGTCAATACTTGCCTGTTTGAGCGCAGGATTGGCGCCATGCTGCTGCCTGATCTGGGCTACAGCTTGTAGTGCATCGCGAATTTGGTCTGCAGAAGTTTCCATATAAACACCGAGTTTATCTAGGGTTGAGGCTCTATTGAATCTGGGTGTGTCCATGCGAAACTCCCACCATGCAAAGAAGAGGCCTTCTCAAACTCGGCGTCACATCGGCAGTAGCTTTGTCTGTCGTCGGGGGCGCTGCCGCCTGGTTGCAAGCAGGCCTGGACCGCGGCACCTTGAGCCCGCTTGGCCGGGAAGTGTTTCGTTCTGTCGCGATGGCCGTGCTTGACAAGACGTTGCCGGCACAGGACGGTGCCCGCGAAATCGCCCTGGACAGCTTGCTCAATCGCGTTGACGTTTTGGTAGGTGCTCTGCCGCAGCATGCGCAAAACGAGTTGTCACAGCTGCTGTCCCTGCTGGGCACCCCTGCGGGTCGTTTGGGTCTGGCCGGGCTTGGTACGCCCTGGGCGGACGCATCGCTTGAGGCGGTGCAAAAAGCGCTTCAGGGCATGCGTGTATCCGGCCTGGCGTTGCGGCAGCAGGCCTATGCAGCACTGCATGACATCACGGCAGGGGCGTATTTTTCAGACCCTTCAAGCTGGCCGTTGCTGGGCTATCCCGGGCCCCTGAAAATTTGATTTTCCCCACCCACACAGGCTTTACCCGAGCATGATCTCCGCATGAGTCAACTGCAAGACCCCGTCCGTGAGGGCATCCAACGCGGCTGGAAAGTGATGGGTGGTCCGTTTGGCGCCACTCCTGAAAACATCCTTTGCGATGTTGCCATTATCGGCAGCGGCGCTGGCGCCGGCATTACCGCTGAACTCCTGACCAAAGCCGGGTTGCAGGTGGTGATCATTGAAGAGGGGCCGCTCAAAAGCAGCCGCGACTTCAATCAAAAAGAGTCTGAAGCCTACCCCCAGCTTTATCAGGAAAGCGCGGCCCGCAAAACTGAAGACAAGGCCATCAATATCCTGCAGGGCCGCTGTGTTGGTGGCTCTACGACGGTGAACTGGACCTCTTCGTTTCGCACGCCAGCGTCCACGCTGCAGTTCTGGCAAGACCGGTTTGGCCTGAAGCATTACACCGTCGATGCCTTGTCGCCTTATTTTGAACAGGCCGAGCGGCGACTCAACATCGTGCCGTGGCTCACGCCGCCCAACGAGAACAACGACTTGTTGCGCCGCGGCGCGGCCAAGCTGGGCATTGCCGCGCAAGCCATCGCGCGCAATGTCAAAGGCTGCTGGAACCTGGGCTCGTGCGGCATGGGCTGCCCGACCAATGCCAAGCAATCCATGCTGGTCACCACTCTCCCGGCTGCGCTCGACAAGGGCGCGCGGCTGCTCACAGAAACCCGCGCTGAACGCTTTGAGCTGCGCAATGGCCGGGTAACTGCATTACTATGCCGTTCTTTGGAGTCAAATGATGCCCTGCGGCAGCAAACGCGGGGGCCAGACGCTATAAAAATAGTAGCAAAACATTATGTGCTGGCAGGTGGAGCCATCAACTCCCCGGCCGTGCTGCTGCGTTCTGGCGCGCCTGACCCCCATGGCCGTCTGGGGAAAAGAACCTTTCTGCATCCGGTGGTGATGTCGTCCGGGGTGTTCGAGCAAAAGGTCGAGGCCTGGAACGGCGCGCCACAAACCATTTACACCGACCATTTTCTGGAAACCCAGGCCATTGATGGCCCCATCGGCTACAAGCTGGAAGCGCCGCCACTGCATCCGCTTATTTTTGCCTCCACCGTGCCGGGCATCGGCAAGAGCCAGCACGATTTGCTTAAGGCCTTCCCACACAACCATACCTTGCTGGCGCTCATGCGCGATGGCTTTCATGACGGCGCACCGGGCGGCCAGGTCAAGCTCCGTGGCGACGACTCCCCCGTGCTCGACTACGCCCTGACCAACTACATCATGGAAGGCGGCCGCAGGGCGCTGCTCTCAATGATGGAAATCCAGTTTGCAGCCGGTGCCCTGCAGGTTTTGCCACTGCATGAGATGGCGCAGCCCTACACCACCTGGTCACAGGCACGTGACGCCGTTAACGCCTTACCCATGAAACCATTGTTAACCAAGGTAGTGAGCGCTCACGTAATGGGCGGCTGTGGTCTGGCGGGCAGCGAGGCGCTGGGTGTGACCCGGCCTGACGGGGTGCACTGGCAGCTTGAAAATCTGTCGATTCATGACGGCTCCCTTTTCCCGACCAGCATCGGTGCCAATCCGCAGCTCTCGGTGTATGGTGCTGTCAATCGTCTGGCGCAAGCGTTGGCAAAAACGCTGACGGGCGAGGACGTGGCGCTTGTGTGAGCCACCGTATGTTCTGCGAACCTCGGGCCCGCAGCTTTAACCGCCCGACCTGATCTTTGCACTTGACGACCGTTTTCCCATGCTGGCCCGCTTACAAAAATTCCTTACCTTTGCGCTGATTGCCCTGGCCGGTAGTTGGTGGGTGTATTTTCGCGACAGTTCGCCCCTGCTGGCCATCGCTGGTTCTTTGTTGATCGTTTTTGCCTACACCGGTATTCTGGCGCTTGAATTCGTCATTCTGCGGTATGTCAATAAGTCTGATCCGACGCCCCAACCGGGCTGGTCAGAACTGCTTCGCGCGTGGGTTGGTGAGACTTTGACAGCGCCTCAGGTCTTCTGCTGGCGTCAGCCTTTTCGCGCCAAGGCCCTCCCGGACAACCTGTCACCGATGGGCCTCGCCCATGGCCTTCGGGGCGTGGTCTTCGTGCATGGATTTTTCTGCAACCGTGGTTTGTGGAACCCGTGGCTCGAACGACTGCAGGGACAGGGCCACGCCTTTGTGGCGGTCAACCTGGAGCCGCTGTTCGGCTCAATTGACGGCTACGTACCGCACATTGAAATAGCGGTCCGTCAGGTCACGCTGGTCACTGGTTTGCCGCC
This sequence comes from Polaromonas sp., assembly GCA_025352405.1. Taxonomy (GTDB): domain Bacteria; phylum Pseudomonadota; class Gammaproteobacteria; order Burkholderiales; family Burkholderiaceae_C; genus Polaromonas. Next base: position 37,370 of record JANXTM010000307.1, on the reverse strand, counting down.
CTTGTTGGTGTGCCACAGTATGGGCGGGCTGGCTGCGAGGGCGTGGCTTCAAGCCATGAAATCCGAAGCGCGCGTACACCATGTCGTGACCATCGGAACGCCACATCGCGGTACCTGGTTGGCGCGCTTTGGTCATGGCCACAATGGCCGGCAGATGCGCTTGCTCTCAGACTGGCAGACCCGGCTTGACCGAGACATGCCGGTTGATCGCCATGGCCGCTTCACCTGCTGGTACTCCAATTGTGACAACATCGTTTTTCCGACCTCAACCGCTACCCTACCGGGTGCAGATAACCGCCTTGTGCGCGGTGCAGCGCACGTTCAGATGGCATTTTTACCGTCCATCATGGACACTACGCTGGCCATGCTGAAGCGCCCGCCTGCCTGACAGGTCCTCCGCGTTATTTTACGGGTGACTCAGCGTTTTACGCCATCACTGCGCTGGCCATCACATCGCCTGGCGCTTGCACGTCGGCTGGAAGTTCAGTCAAGCGCTGGAGCGCAGCGTACAGCGGTGTAAAGTCTGGCGCTGTCATGTCGAACAGTTGCTGAAAACTGTCAATCACAAAGTAGGTTTTCTGATAGCTGTCGATTTTGTAGCGCGTTCGCATGGCGCGCAGCAGGTTGAGGGCAATCCGGTGGGGTACGCTGCTTTTGACCGCGTACGCCAGTTCGCCAGCCGAGCTCAGAATACCGGCACCATAAGCGCGCAGGCCGCTTTTCTGCTGTATCAGGCCAAACTCAATCGTGTACCAGTACAAGCGTGAAAGCTGCTCGCACGCACCCAGCGCATGGGCTTTCAGGCCCCCCGCGCCATAGGCCTGCATGTGGTCGGCAAATACCGGGTTGAACAGCAGGGGCACATGGCCAAACAGGTCGTGAAAAATATCGGGCTCGACAACGTAGTCAAACTCGTCTGGCCTGCGGATCCAGTCTGTCACCGGGAATTTCCGGTTGGCCAGCAAAGTGAAAAAAGGCACTTCGGGAATCAGCCCCGGAACCGCGACCACTTCCCACCCTGTCGCCCTGTACAGGCGGTCATTGATTTTTTCAAAGCGCGGAATCTGGGTTTTCACGCCCAGCAAGGGCAGGGCCGTGATGAATTCGTCGCACGCCAGGCCGGGCAGCAAGGCGGACTGGCGCTCATACAACCGGCGGTAGATGTCGTGGTCAGCTGCAGTGTAGGCTGCGTAGTTTTGCGGGCAGGTGTAGTCTGTATTGACTTGCCCGCCGCGTGCGTAGTCGCCCCGGGGCGGCCGGGTTGACTGACCGTACACCGCCGGGCTTGCGCCTTGAATGACTATTTCAGCCATTGACCTTCTACGCGCTGGTAGTCGCCGCTGGCTTTGGCCAGGTGCAACCATTGGTCCACATAGGCTTTGAAGGTCACATCACCACGCGGCAACAGATAAGCCATTTCGCCGTACTGCAAGGGCTTGTCAGGGTTAATGGCGCAAAGGCCTGGTTTGAGGCGTTGCTGGGTGATGGCTTCAGCTGATTCAGTGACAAACACGTCGGCTCGGTTGGCCAGGATTTCGTCAAAAATTGTGAGGTTTTCAGGGTTGAGACGCATTTGTGCCTGCTTGAAGTTGGCCTTGGCAAAGCGCTCGTTGCTGCCGCCCGGGTTGAAGATCACGCGGGTTGCGGGCTTGTCAATATCGGCCACAGACTGGTATTTGGCAACGTCCGCGCAACGCGCAATTGGCGTTTTGCCGTTGACCATATAGGCGGTGCTGAAAAAGGCTTTTTTCTGCCGTTCGGTGGTCACCGAGATACCGCCCACGGCCATGTCGCATTTGCCGGCCAGCATATCGGGCATGAGGTTGGACCAGCTGGTTTTAACCCACTCCGGCTTGACGCCCAGGCTGGCCGTCAGCGAGGCCATTAGATCGACGTCGATGCCTTCAAACGCGCCGTCGGCTTTTTGAAAACTGAAGGGCTTGTAGTCGCCTGGTGTGCAGATGCGCAGTACGCCTGCTTTTTGTACCGCGTCGAGGCTTGAGGCCAATGCCGCAGTTTGCGCTGACGCGGCAGCGGGCAACAGAAAAGGCAGGCAAGCCAACGCGACGGCAGCCACCGTACTTAGAGAGACGCTGCGGTTTGAGGCTGAAAAAGTAAGCAGTGACATGGTGGAATTCCGTGGTTGTATAGATGTTCTATTCTGCCCTTTGGCTTGTGGGGCGGCAACGCTTGAGCGCCAGTGTGTGAGAATTTAAGGCCAGACCCACTCAGTTTTCTGGTGAATTCCGGGCAAGCCATGTCAACTTTTGCAAGAAAAATGCGTGCCTTTGCAAAGCTCTTTAAGGGCGCGCCGCCAGAGCGGCTTCCACACGCAGCTGCTCCTGCTGCGAGAACAGCTGCTGGCGCAGCAGTTGGAGTTGCTCGGGGCTGGCCTTGCGGGCCTGTGCGCCAGCGTAGTCGTTGAGCCGTGCCTGCCAGTCGCGTTCTTCGCGGTCCAGTTGCCCCAGCTGGGTGGCTGCGACGTCGCCGTACTGGGCGCGACGCTGTGCATAACGCTCGTTGTATGTGGTTCCCTGGGCATCAAACCCGGCGGTCTGACTGGCAACATTCATGTGTGCGGTTGCGGCGTCGCGCTCGGCGCGTTGCGCATCGCTCAGGCCACGTTCTGCGTCCTTCAGTGCCGCCTGTTTTTGCGGTGCTGTCAGTGCACTGTTGCGTTCAATTTCTATTCGGGCCACGGTGTAGCGATCCAGCCGCGCTTCTTGCGCAAAGAGCGCCTCGTACTCTTCGCTGGTGAAGTGTTGCTCGCGCGCCTGCTGGCGCGCATCGATCGCGGCGCGCAATGCACGCGGGTCGCCCGGGTCTGTGGGGGGCTTCAGGCTGCCGAGTGCAACCCGGTAGTCCACATACCGCTCCATGAGCGCTGTGGCCCGGGCGATGTACTGTGCCGGAAGGTAACGCGGCACCAGCGCCAGGAAGCGTTTTTTGAGCACAGCCAAGTCGCGCATGTCGGTGCCACCTGTGGCTTCAAACAACATGGCTTCAAAGGTCTGGCGCAGGTCGGGGCTTAAAAAGGTATCGCCGGTGGTGCTTGCCTGCGCCTCGCTTGGGTGCCCAGTCAAGGGCGCTGGCGCGGCTGTGCTCAAGCTTGGGCTGGATGCGGCGGCCAGGCTTGCTGGCACGGTCACCCCACGGATGCCAAACGGTGCGGCTGGGGACACCAGCCACCACAACCCGGCCGCGCACAAGAGCGCTGCAGCGGTGCTCAAGGCCAGCGACTTGCTGTTCACAGCCCCAGCAGCTTGAGGCGGTTGGCCTGCTGGCGGTACAGCGTGACCGGATCAACCGAGAACCAGTCCCGCAGACCCACGACCTGGTTGACCTCGTCCAGGTGGTTCTGGCGGTAGTCGCCCAGATGGGTGCCCAGACGTGAAGAGCAGGCCGACACCAACCCGTCATTGGCCTCGCCAAAGACCAGGCTCATGATGCCGAGTGCGCCGTCGCTGATGTCCAGAATATTGGTGACCAGCTGCGTGCCCGCCCAGGAAAAGTAGCGAACGCCGTTGACCAGCTCGGCGCCGCTGCCGCAACCTGTGGGCAGGGCTTGCGGAAAACGGCGGTTGAAGTCGAGCGATCCGGCGGTGCTCAGGGAATTGAGGGCGGCGGTCGGCATTTGCGGCAAGCTGGTGCCGCCCGAACCCAGGTTGATCAGGGCCACAAAGGCTTTGGCGGCGTTGTTGACCAGCGTTTCTGACAGCGTTCCGGCGGGCACGGCGCCGCGCAGGATGTCGGCCACGCGTGAGCCCTTGTTGACGCCGCCTATGGAGGTGACAGACGCCACCAGCTGCGGTGCCACGCCGGCCACATAGCGAATGGTTGGGCCGCCGTGTGAGTGGCTGATCAGGTTGACCTTGCTGGCCCCCGTGATGGCCATGATGTTTTTAACCTGCGCCAGCAACTGCTCGCCGCGCACCTCGGTGCTGTTGGCTGCGGACACCTGCGCCACAAACACACGGGCGCCGTCCTGGCTCAAGGCGCTGGGAATACCATAAAAATAATCCACGCCCAAAAACGAGTCAAAGCCAAACAGACCGTGCACCAGCACGATGGGGTAGCGTGTCTTGGTGTAGCCGCTGTCTGCGTGTGCGCTGGCGCCAAACAGCAGCGTTGTGGCGGCCAGAGCAAAAACAAATCGATGCAGAGGGGGCAAAAAAGTGCGCAATAGCAAGCGCCAGGGGAATGAAAAAACGGTCATGCTGTGTCTCCTGCTGTTATTGAAAAGCACAAAATAAAACGAACGATCGTGCTTTTTATTTGGTGTTGATTTTTTCAGCACACTGACAGATCCGCCATTGGGACAATCCCGCGCAAGGGTTTGCCGGCCCCCGAACAGTACGGTTTGCACCGCACCGAAGGCTCAGTAAAATTGCGCCATGACCACCATTGCCACACTTGACAAGCTTGACCGTGCGATTTTGCGTAGCCTCCAGCACAATGGCCGCGAGACCTATGACGTGGTCGGCGAGCAGGTAGGGTTGTCGCCCAGTGCCGTTTTGCGCCGCGTCAAGCGGCTGGAGGAGGCGGGCGTGATTCATCGCTATGTCGCGCTGGTCACACCCGAAGCCGTGGGCCTGAGCCTGACGGCCTACCTCAATGTGCGACTTGAAAAACACAGCGAGAACCACAAACGCAACCCGATGGACGTGTTTCGCGCCAGCGTACAGGCCTGGCCTGAGGTGGTGGAGTGCGTATCGCTGACGGGTGACATGGACTATTTGTTGCGCGTGGTGGTGGCAGACATGGCGCACTACAGCCGCTTCATCATGGACACACTGCTCAAGCATCCCAGTGTCGAAGATTGCAAAACCAGCTTTGTGCTGGACCGGGTCAAGGTGACCACGGCGCTGCCTGTTTAGCGCGCTTTCAACCAATTTCAAAAATAATCCGCTACAGCATGACCCAACGATCGGCTTTGGATGTGTAATCCGGATTGCCGCGCGAGACGGATAATGCTATTTTTTGGATAGCATATGGCCTCTGAGTTTGCTGTCGCAGGAGCGTATTTTATGCATGGTCTTACAGGTCTTGCGGATGGCCTGGTCAAGTGGGACAACAAACGTTAAAACCCTCTAGACTTGCAGGCCTAGGGAAAACCCTTATATTTTGGTCTATGGTCAAACCTGGTGTTCTTTTAAAAGCTTCCCTCAGTGCAGGCAGAGAATTCTTTCGCCCGCCCGCAGATGCGCGCGTGACTGGCGTGACCGTGCCGTATGTCAGTCCGGTAATCGTGCCCATCCGATCCATTGGGCCCAGCCACGGTGGGCGCATTTCCACCCACCTGCTGGCGCTTAGTGCGCAGGACCGCTACCTGCGCTTTGGTTATGCTGCCAACGACGAACAGATTCGTCGGTACGTGGACGGACTCAACTTTGAGCGCGATGATATTTTTGGTATTTACAACCGCAAGCTTGAGTTGATCGCCATGGCGCATCTCGCTTTTTCGACCAATCCCGAGCTTGAAAGCTGTGCCGAATTTGGTGTCTCGGTGTTATCGCATGCACGGGGCCGGCGCTACGGGTCGCGCTTGTTTGACCGCGCCGTGATGCACGCCCGTAATAACGGCGTTGACATGATGTTTATCCACGCGCTCAGCGAGAACACGGTGATGCTCAATATTGCCCGCAAGGCGGGTGCCACGATTGAACGCGACGGCTCTGAAAGCCAAGCCTACCTCAAACTGCCGCCCGCCGACATTGACTCGCGCATGACAGAAATGGCACTCGAGCAGATCGCCCAGACCGACTATCGCCTGAAAGTGCAGGCCAAACAGTTCTGGGATTTGCTGGCGATGGTTCGGGGCGTGCGGCGCGGTGTACAGGACTCGCGCGAAAAAACCAGCGCCTGAAACTATCGAAGGCCGTTGATTTGGCGTGAATGCCTGGCGAGGCGCGGTGCTAACCATGTGTCATGGTGAAACACTACACTAGCCATTCCTTAACTACCGAACACCGCTCGTGTCCGATATTCCCCCCAGTCACATCTCCGGCAAGGTTTCCAAACCGGAAGACAAGCGCGGCTTTCTTCAAAAGCTCGCTGAAATGCTCCACCCCGGTCCGGATTCAAAAGACGAGCTGATCGAAACTCTGGTGGAAGCCCAGGACAACGACGTCATTGGTGCCCAGAGCCGCGAGATGCTCGAAGGCGTGATCCGTATGGCCGACATGACGGCGGGCGACGTGATGGTGGCCGCCCCGCGCATGGACTTGATCAATATTGACGCACCGTTTGACGAACTGCTGCATTTGATCATTGACACCGCCCACTCGCGGTTTCCGGTTTATGAGGGCGACAAGGAAAACATCCTCGGCATTCTCATGGCCAAGGACTTGCTCAAAATGCAGCGCGCGCCCGAGCTCAACATCAAGGCCCTGTTGCGGTCAGCGGTGTTTGTGCCCGAGAGCAAGGGACTCAACGACTTGCTGCGTGAGTTTCGGGGCAATCGCAACCATCTGGCCATCGTGATCGACGAGTTTGGTCGCGTGGCCGGGCTGATCACGATTGAAGACGTGCTGGAACAAATCGTTGGCGAGATTGAGGACGAGTTTGACATCGCCGAAGACGAAGGCGATATTTTTGGCCTGCCCGACCGCACCTATCGCGTCAGTGGTGACACTTCGATTGAGCGCGTGAGCGAGGCCTTTGGTGTGGCGCTGGTTGACGCCGACTTCGACACCATAGGCGGCCTGGTAGCCCACGAAATGGGCCACGTCCCCAAGCGCGGGGAACACTTTGCGCTGTCTGGCCTGCAATTCACAGTGCTGCACACCAAAGGCGGCGCGGTGCGCTGGTTCAAGGTGTCACCGGTTGATGCACTGGCCAGCCTTGCGCCGCACTGACTTGGCGCCGGCCCTTCCCAAATCAGCATTTGCTATTGTTTTAATAGCTGGTTGCGCTCATGCAGCTAGTCTGGCGTGGCCTTTTTATGCCGGATTGGCGCACGGACAACCGCTCTGGTGGTTGCAGGTGCTAGCAATGCTGGCGCTGGTGTGGCAGCTTTGCCGCTGCACCAGCGCCCGTCAAGGGGCTTGGTTGGGCTGGTTGTTCGCCACCGCCATGCAGTGCGCTACCTGGTGGTGGCTGTTTATTTCCTTGCACACCTACGGCGGGCTGGCCTCTGGGCTGGCGGTGCTGGCAATCGTGGGGCTGGCTGGGTTTCTGGCGCTCTACCACGCGGTGGTTTGCGCCGTGTTTGTGCGTCTTTCGTCCGTTTATGATGCGGGTCGTCCTACCGGCCATACCGCAAGTAGTGCGCTTGTTTTCGCCGCCTTGTGGCTGCTGGCCGAGTTGGGCCGCGTGGCATTTTTTACCGGCTTCCCGTGGGGTGAGGGCGGTTATGCGCAGCTCGATGGCCCGTTTGCCAATCTGGCCAAGTTGGTGGGTGTTCATGGGTTGACATTTGCCAGTGCGTGGGTTGGGGCTGCGGTGGTGGGGTTGGCGCCGCGGCCACGCTGGCGCAGTGTCTTGAGCGTAGCTGCAGTGCTTGTGCTCGCTGGCGTGGCCAGCTTCGCCCTCAAAGTGGACAAAGGCGTGTCCTTGTTCACGTCAACCCATCCGGCCGCTGTGTCTGGTATAGCCACCAAACCTTTTACCGTGGCGCTGCTTCAGGGCAATATCGCCCAGAACGAAAAGTTTTTAGGAGGCAGCGGTATTCCTGATGCACTCGAGTGGTACGGCGAGCAGTTGCGTCGCAGCACGGCGTCGCTCGTGGTGACCCCTGAAACGGCGCTCCCCCTGCTGCCAGAGCAATTGCCCGAAGGCTACCTTGCCGATTTGCTGAATCATTTCATGCAACCAGAGCCCGGGGCATCGCCAACAGCGGCATTGGTAGGCATACCGCTGGGCAGCAGCCAGCAGGGCTATACCAACTCCGTTATCGGGCTCAAACCTGTGGTCACAGGTCCAGTGGGCGCAAGTCCGGATGATGTTGAAAGTAGGGTGTACCGCTACGACAAGCACCACCTCGTGCCGTTTGGCGAGTTCGTGCACCCCTTGTTCAAATGGTTTTTGGCCATCGTCAACATGCCGTTGTCGGACTTCAACCGTGGCGAGGTCAGCCAGCCGTCTTTTGACTGGCAGGGTCAGCGGGTAGCCCCGAATATTTGCTATGAAGATTTGTTTGGCGAAGAACTCGCTGCGCGCTTTATCGACCCGGCAACCAGCCCCACCCTTTTTGTAAACATCAGCAACATCGGCTGGTTCGGCAACACCATTGCAATTGACCAGCACCTGAATATCTCCCGCATGCGCGCCATCGAGTTTGAGCGACCCATGATCCGTTCGACCAATACCGGTGCGACTGCCATCATTGACCATCGCGGCCAGGTCACCCATGCCCTAGAACGCCACACCCGTGGCGTGCTGGTCGGGCCGGTTGAGGGGCGCAGTGGCATCACCCCTTATGCATGGTGGGTGTCTCGTTTTGGGCTGTGGCCTTGGTGGGCACTGTGCCTGGGCTTGGTGGGTGTTGCAGCTGTGGGCCGCCGACAGAGCCGTTAAGCGGGAAGTGGCAGAAAGTGGCGGGAAGCCCGAGGTGTGGCGGTCACTTCACGAACTGGTTCAATTGAATGATGGGCAGCAGCACCGCCAGCACGATCAGCATCACCACCAGTCCCATGGCCACAATCAGCAGGGGCTCCAAAATGGTGGCCAGTGCCATGGCACGGCGCTGTACCTCGTTGGACAACTGGGCTGCTGCGCGTTGCAGCATCACCGGGAGTTGACCGGTTTGCTCGCCCAAACGCGCAAACATGCTGACCAGGCCAGGAAAGCGCTTTTTTTGCGCCAGTGCCGATGCTAGCGGTGCACCTTCACGCACCAGTAACAGTGCGTCTAGGGCATCGGCGCGCATGGCCCGGTTGGACAGTGTTTCAGCCGCCGCTTGCAGCGCCTTCAGGATAGGCAGACCGGCACCGGCCAACATCGCCAGTGTGCTGGCAAAACGCGCTGCGTTGTAGTCGCGCGCCAGGCGACCAACCACGGGAATCGTCAGCGTTGCAGCGTCAAATTTCTCACGAAAAGCCTCGTTCCGCAAGAAAATACGGGCGCCAAACGCTATCAAAATAAGAGCTCCCAATAATGCCCAGCCATAACTCCGCACCAGATCGCTCATGGCCAGCATGGCGACGGTCAGGAAGGGCAAGGCGCGCTTGGTGCCGGCAAACACATTGGCTACTTGCGGCACCACATAGCCGACCAGAAACATCACGATGACAATTGCCACCAAGGTCACGATGGCCGGGTACAGGGCCGCGGCCATGAGCTTGGACTTGAGGGTCTGGCGTTCTTCAAGATCATCGGCCAGGCGCTCTAGCACCATGCCCAGCTGGCCGCTTTGCTCACCGGCGCCAATGACAGCGGTGTAGATCAGCTCAAACTCGCGTGGGTGCTGCGCCAGCGCCCGTCCAAAACTGGAGCCACCATTGACTTCAGAACGCAAGGCGGCCACCAGGTTGCGCTGTTTCTCGTCCTCGGCTTCGTCAGACAGGGCCGTTAACGCACGTTCGAGCGGCAGACCTGCAGCCACCAGCCCGGCGAGCTGACGTGTCCAGATGGACAGGCCTGTAGCATTGAACACACGACCGCCAAACAGATTGGTCTGGAGCAGTGATGCGGTTGCCGCTTCGCCGTTGCTGACGGCATTCACGGCTAACGGCACCAGCGCCTGGGTACGCAGCATGCTGCGGGCTGCCCTGGCCGTGTCAGCGTCGATCACACCACGGCGGATTTTGCCATCGCTTTGCATGGCTTCAAATGAATAGGCGGGCATTAGGTCATCACTTCCGGGGCAGATTGCGCGTTGCGCGCGACCGTGGGTGCGATGCCGCAGTGTGGGCGTGTTTTTGCAAGCAGGGGCCGTGGAACCGGCTTTGCCGGGCCACAGGCGCAGCGGCCCCCTAGGGGGGCAGGGAGCGACACAAAGTGCGCGACCGTGGGGGCCATATTAATCTCGGGTCACTCGCATCAGCTCTTCGCGCGAGGTGATGCCATTCGCTACCAGGCGCTCGCCATCCTCACGCATCAACGCCATGCCAGCTTCAATGGCGGCCATGCGAATGTCTGCTTCAGAGGCGCGGTTATGTACCTGCGCACGAATTGCGTCGTTGGCGACCATCAGCTCAAACACACCGGTGCGGCCCTGGTAGCCGGTCTGGCCGCATTCGCCACAACCGGTTCCGTGACAATGAATGCATACCTTGCGCACCAGGCGTTGTGCCAGCACGCCCAATAAGGAAGAGCTCAGCAGAAATGGCTCAACGCCCATGTCGGTCAGACGCGTGACGGCGCTTGCTGCGTCGTTGGTGTGCAGCGTGGCCAGTACCAGGTGGCCAGTCAGCGAAGCCTGGATGGCAATTTGAGCCGTCTCAAAATCGCGGATTTCGCCGATCATGATCACGTCTGGGTCTTGCCGCAGGATGGCGCGCAGGGCCTTGGCAAAGTCCAGATCAATTTTGGCGTTGACCTGGGTCTGGCCAATGCCCGGCAGTTCGTACTCAATCGGGTCTTCCACCGTCATGATGTTGCTGGCACCGGCGTCCAGCCGCTGAAGCGCCGCATATAGCGTTGTAGTTTTTCCAGAGCCGGTCGGCCCGGTAACCAAAATGATGCCGTGCGGCTGCGTGACCAAATTTTCAAAGCGATGCAGCACGTCGCCCTGCATGCCCACCGACTCAAGGCTCAGTTTGCTTTCGCTTTTGTCCAGCAAACGCAGCACGGCGCGCTCGCCGTGGGCGCTGGGCAAGGTGCTGACGCGCACATCGACTGCACGGGTACCGATGCGCAAACTGATGCGGCCGTCCTGCGGCAGGCGTTTTTCAGAAATGTCGAGGTCGGCCATGATCTTCAGGCGCGATATCAGTGCGGCGTGCAGTGCCCGGTTCGGTTGCACCACCTCGCGCAGCGTACCGTCTACCCGAAAACGCACGCTGGAATGACGCTCGTAAGGCTCGATATGAATATCGCTGGCGCCATCGCGCGCGGCTTGCGTGAGCAACGCGTTGAGCATGCGAATGATGGGCGCGTCGTCCGAGGTTTCAAGGAGGTCTTCTACCGCCGGCAGGTCTTGCATCATGCGCGACAGGTCGGCGTCGGACTCGACCTCGCTGACCACCGCTGCCGCACTCGACTCGCCGTCAGCATAAGCCGCACTGATGCGCTGCGCCAGCGTGCCCGGGTCGGCGCGCTTCAAGTTCATTACCGGGCTTTGCGCGCCGTATTTACGCATCACTTCACCCAGGGCTGCCAGGTCCGGGCTGGCGTTGTGCCACAGCAGCAGGCCGTGGCCATCGTCTTCCAGCAGCAAGGCATTGCTGCGTGCAAAGGCGTAAGGCAAAGGGTAGCGCATGCTGCTTTATCTCACGGGTGTCAAAAGAGGCGCTGGCACGGGCGGTGCAACTGTTTCTGGCCGCACCGGCAGCGGCATTTGCAGGGGCAGCTGCGGCCCCGAGTTGATGGGAACCATCACGCTGGGCGTAGGCTGGGCATTTATTTGCAGGCTGCGCATCAAGTCGTAGCGGTCCATCGACAGGCTCTCGGTAGACGCGGCATCGCGTACTACCACGGGACGCAGAAAAATCATCAGGTTCTTTTTGTTGCGCCCGCGCTTTTCGCCCTTAAACAGGTTGCCGAAAAGTGGAATATCTCCAAGCAATGGAACCTTTTCCTGGCCACCCGAGTATTCGTCAGTTAGCAGACCGCCTAAAACCACAATGGCGCCGTCCTCAACCACTACGTTGGATTCAATTGAACGCTTGTCGGTGGTCGGGCCGTTCGGGTTGTTGATGGTGGCCTGGTCGACACTGCTGACCTCCTGGAAAACTTGTAATTTGACGCTGCCGTCCTCGCTGATTTGCGGTTTGACTCGCAGCGTCAGGCCAACGTCTTTGCGTTCAACCGTCTGAAACGGATTGACCGACCCCGAGTTGCTGTTGTTGCTCGTGTACTGGCCAGTAACAAAGGGCACGCTTCTGCCCACCACAATACGTGCTTCCTCGTTGTCCAGGGTCAGCAGGTTGGGCGTGGACAGCACGTTGCCCTCACCGCTTGACTCCAGAAAACGTGCCAGAAAACCCAGCACGTATACGCCGTTGCCTTGTTTGGAGGCGATGCCGAAGTTGCCGCCCGTTGAGGGCAGTGTTCCGCCTTTGGCCGCCTGTGTGGCAAGAGAAATGATGTTGGCACCGCCAATGGCGAAATTGGTTCCCAGTAGACCGATGTTGTTGTCGCCTTTTTTTCCTAGCGCGCCCTGGAACTGTATGCCAAATTCGGCTGCCTTGTCGGCGTTGACCTCGGCAATCAGGCTTTCTACAAACACCTGGGCCCGCCGCGCGTCGAGCTTGTCGATAACTGCGCGTAATTGCCGGTACTGCGGCTCGGGCGCCGTAATGATCAGCGAGTTGGTGGACGGATCGGCCTGGATTTGCCCGCCTGTCGATGGCTGGTTGTTCGCCAGGCCCGAAGAAGTTGCCGGATTGACAGCACTTGCTGCCCCGGAAGCGCCACCGGTGCTGCTTGCCAGCGGGGCAGAAGACAAGCCGATGCTGGCGGTGGAGCCGCCTGAACTGCCAGCGTTGGCTGCCAGCGCTGCACGCAAGGTGGTGGCTAGTTTGGTAGCGTCGGCGTTTTTAAGGTAGACCACGTAAATGTTGCCGCTGGCTGTGTCTTTGCCCTGGTGGGCGCCGGTGGACGAGTTCTCAAACGCACCCTGGTCAAGTTTTTCGACCAGGGTTCTGACCAATGCCAGGCGGGCCGGATTGGCAGCACGCAGGATCAGTGAGTTGCTGCGCGGCTCGGCCAGCAGCGTGGTTTTGAAAGACGTGTCTGCCTGGCCCTGGCCAGCTGCCCCGGCGGCACCGGAGTCAATCAGCCGCGTGACCAGCGGCGCGAGGTCCGTTGCAATGGCGTACTGCAGGCGAATGATCTCGACGCCCGTGGCATTGGCTACGTCCAAGGCCGCAATGATGGTGCCGATGCGTTGCAGGTTATCGGCATAGTCGGTGACGATAAGCGAGTTGTTGCCCGGGTTGACGTTGATGGTGTTGTTCGGGCTGATCAGCGGGCGTAACACTGGCACCAGGTTATTGGCCGTTTCGTGGTTAAGCCGGAATATCTGCGTGATGATCTGACCACTGGCTGCCGGTACAGCGCCCGCCGAAACCGCACCGCTTTGCAATTTGGCATCGGCCTCAGGCACCACCAGATATAGGCCCGATGACTCCACCAAAGCAAAGCCCTGCGTGCGCAGCTGGCTTGAGAACTGGCGCAGCGCCTGCGCGGGCGTCACTGGTGTGGTGGTGACTAGCGTCATGGTGCCCTTGACACGTGGGTCAACCACCACATTGCGCCCGGTGATCACCGCCATGGTGCGTGCCACAGCGTCGATTTCGGCATTGGCGAAATTCAGCGTGACGGGCCCACCGGGGCGGTTGGCGTTCCTGGCGCTTGTTGCCGGTACGGTGCTTGCACTTTGAGCGAAGGAAAGGCCAGTATGGCAGGTAAACGCAGCGCCTATTGCTATTGAAATAATAGCAATTCGGGTTTTTGGCGATGCCGCCAGCGTAACGGGCAAGAGGGGTCTTGTTTGGCGTGAGGTCATGTGCGTTAGCCCAGAGTGATGATGGAGCGCGCACCGTTGCGGCGCCCAATAATGTTCAGTAAATTGGACAATGCGGCTTCATGCTCCGGGCTGGCGCTGGCCACGCCTTCAAAGCGCAGGCGGGGGCCTGTCCAGCGGCCACTGCCGCTGAGCTGCAAACTGCCTTCTATTGTGGCGAGTTCAAGGGTGGTCGTGGCGCCGCCAACTAATGTGAGGCGGTAGCTGCCCATCGGCTTGAGAGTGGACAGCCTTGATGACATCGCCATTGCCGCCAGTTCGGCTTGCCCCGACACCGTTAGCCGCCCTTCAAACCAGGCCATGGAAAGGCTTTGTGTGCTCAGTTGCAGGCTGCCTTCAGCCTGCACCGTGTTCCAGGGCGTTCCCAGCCCTGCAAGCAGGGCGGCGGGCCACTGCGAGCGGCCATCAAGCACCTGAAGTGCGGCCCCGCTCCAGTGCTGGGTCAATCGGGCCTGAAGCGGCGCCGGCGTACAACAGTCGGCGCTGACCTGCACATTCAGGGCCAGCCAGCCCGGACGCAGCCGCCAATTAATCTGGCCTGGCAGAACCGCGCTGTCACGGCTGCCCACGCCACCCGTGAGCTGCAGCTGCGCCGAACCTGTCCAGACGGTGCCTCTCGGCTCGATCAATTGAACCCGCCCCGCGCTGGCCTCCTGCACTGCGGCCGCCAGCCAGCTGGCTGGCGCGAAGACCACCATGGCCATGACCAGGCCAACCAGCGCGCCCAGCACCGCCCAGCGCCACGCCGCGGCCGGCGCAGGATGGCGTGTCAGGCGTTGGGGGTTCAGCATGGTCTGACTTGGGCTTGCTTACTGTGCGGGAAGGCTCAGCACCAGCGTGCCGTCCCAGGCGACTGGGTTGCGGCTACCCGGAACTTCGGGCGTTGCCGGATTGGTACTGCGTACCAGACGCGCTTCGCTGGGGATGGCACGCGCGTTGACACGGGCCTGCATCAGCCATTGGGCCAGTGCGTCTGCGGGGGTGCTTTTGAGCGTCACGGTGACGCGGTCGCCAAGTACATTCAACTGGGCGCCTGGGCCCAGCCGCTGTTTAATGGATGCTTCAAGCGCGCGCAATGCGTCGTCGCGGCTGAGTTTGGGTTGCGACTGCAGCGCCAGGGCCTGGGCCTGCAGGGCCAGCATTTTTTGTGCTTGCAAGTCCAGGCTGCGCTGCAGTGCGTCTGCCTGACGCAAGGTGCGCAGCGGTGGTGCAATCAATACCCACCAGACCAACGCCAGACCAACGACCCCTGCCGCGCCTCGGAGCAGGGCTTGTTCTCTGGCACCCAGTGTTTGCCAGCGCACCTGCCAGGGTAAAAAAGCAGCAGGCAACTTCATGGTGCGCCATCCAGTCTGTTGTTAGTGTTGGCACTGGTAGCGTCCTGTTTGACGATCAAGGCGTCACCCTCCAGGCGCGCCAGGTAGCCCTGCGCCTTCAACTGGGCTGACAGACCGGAGGCCTCTCGCACACTCAATTGCAGGCCTTTTATTTTTACCTCACCCGCCAAAAAATCAATGGCGCTGGCTGATCGGTCAACTGGCGCTGCGGTGCCCAGTGCAGCCAACATGGCCTCCAGGTCGCGGCCAGACGTGGCACCTGTCGCCTGACGTAAGGCCGCAACTTCACGTTCCATCTGTAGGGGCGCGTCCACCACCAGTTTGACTTGCGAAAAAGTCTGCGTCAGCAGGCCCTGTGTTGCTGTGCGCCTGGCTTGAAATGCCGATTGTTCTTTCCAGGCCCAAGCGTTAAGGCCTAGCAACTGCGCGCCCAGCAACAGGGCAACACCCCAGCGCGCAGGTCGCCAGCCAGGGGCTTGCAACAATTCGCCAAGCACACCTGACAGGCGCTTGACCGTACGGGCGCGCCCCGAATTGGCCATGTCAAACTGGGCCAGGTCCCAGGGCGAACGCGTGGCATCGAGCCAGCGCTCTGTTCGGGTCAAAAGAGTGACCTTGCGCTCCAGCAGCTGTTCGGCCAGTTCTGCGACTGCAGGTTCGGCAAACGTCAACGGTGCTTCGTCAAGGTGGTCTGCAGGTATTAAGGCCATCGCCGCCGCACTGAGTGGTATGCGCAGGACGCCACCGATGGCCATGCCCGTGACCACCAGTTGCGGCTGGTCCGCGTCACCCACAGCATGCACATGCAGCGGCCCCACCTCGGGCGCAAATTCAGGGACCACACGCGTGATGGGGCGCTGCGCGGCTTCTAGTGCCTGCAAATGCCCCCGCAGCCAGGCTTTGTCGCACACCGCGACCCAGGCGGGTCCCGCTGCAGAAGCCCCGGAGGCCAGCGCCAGGTGCAGGTTAACCGGGTCATCCAATAACCGGTCTTCCAGCAGGTTCTCAAGCACTACGCGCAGGCGCGGCGAGCCCGTTCCCACGCCTTTGGGCAAGTCAACTGCATGCCATGACAACAGGCTGGCAGGTACCACAGCCACCACATCGCCTCCTTTGGCAGGGGCGGGCAACAGGGCCAATGGTACGCTGGCGTGGTCCGCCAGCGAGCGTCCGTCAGGCGTGATGGCATAGTCGTAACTGGTCGTTGCGCCGGACGCGGCGAGGGGGAGACAGATGATCAGTGTGCTCATGGCGGGGAGGTATTGCCGCATTGTAGGGGAGCGTTTTGACAGCGCCTCGACAACTCCGGGAAGGGTTTTTTCATGGGCGGGTGGGCGGCGTGCCGGGGCGATCTGCAAAAACACCCCGGTCACGCCAAAGCGTGCGCACCGTCAGGCCATCGCGCTGCAACACCGCGCGCTCTTGAACCACGCTCTGGTCCAGTCGCAACCGGCTGCGCACTTCAAAAAACCGGGTAGATACCGAATGCTGGCCTTCGTTGAACTGCACCTTCTGCGAGCCGAGCTTCAAGTTGGCCTCTGCCAGCGTGCGGAAGTGGCTGCTGGCCCGCGCAGTGACCAGTTTTTGCGCGTCGGCCAAATCCAGGCCGGGCGTGCTGGCGTAAATCACCTCGGCGCTGGCGGTATTGAGGTTGACGGGCGTTCGAGCGGGCAGCAAGGTGATGTGGGCGTTGAGTTCCGCCAGCACTTCTGGCCGCAAACCCAGCCAGATCAACTGGTCCGCGTGCTGGGGCATCAAAGGCGTCAGCGGTGTGGCGGCCTGGCCTGTTCGCTGCGTTGCGGCCAAAAGGTTGCTGGCCAGGGTTTGCAGTTGATCAGCTGGCAGTCCCAGCAGGTCAAATAGGCGCCCGAAAATTAGCAGGGCGGGTTCAGACAGTGCGCTGCCGTCGATCAGGTTGGTAACGTTGAGCCGCGCCTGCAAGTCGCTGATCTGACCTGACAAAAAAGCTTCGCGCTCGGTTTCAGTCGCGGTTTTATCGACCGCCAGAAAGCTCGACAGGCGTGCCTCATTGAGCGGCACCGCCCAGGGTTCGGCCAGATGGTCGGCGCCGCCAGATCGTGCATCTTCACGCAGGATCAGTCGCGCCCAGTCCAGCGCGCCGGTGAGAATCCAGCCCGATTGCACACGCGCTCTCTCGGCGGTCTCGACCTCTACACTGCGCCACTGCTGCCACAGCGCAGCCGCCGCAAAAGTGGCCACCAGCGTGACCGTCAGCATCGCGGCTAAAAGCGCCGCACCGGACTGAGCGCTTGAACGGTGCGGCCAGTCCGTCATGATTTCTCTCCGCTCACGGTTGGTCGTACCCAGTCCAGCGTGAGCTTGCCGTTGATGGCCGAGCTGGCTGGAAGGTGAAGTACCAGCCGTATCCCCTCTGGCACCGTGGCTTGGGATGTCACAGCACCGCCAGTAGCCGGATTGGCTGTGGCGGCTGTAACGGCTGTGGTAGGCGTCGCCGTAGCGGCCTGGCCGGCATCACTGGACAAGGGGTTGGTCCACGCGTCGCTGCGAAAATAAAAGATTTGCCAGTCTTCAAGGGGTACCACCAGCACTTCGCGGGCACGGTCTCCGGTGCTGGCATTTTGTGCCCACTGCATGGCCCGGCTCCAGGCGTCGTTCCAGGCACCGACGCTGCGCAGCACCGGTGATTGCCAGCGCAGCCACTGGCCGCCCGCATCGCTGCGGCGCGTCCAGGCCACTACCACCAGGCCATCGCCGATCGGGGCGGTGCGACGCGTCAGACGCAACACCCGGCCGTCCCAGTCAAGGCTGCTGGCATAGGGGGTCTGGGTCAGCGAATCAAGATCGACCTTCCATTGGGCCAGGCCGGCTTGCAGCGTCAGCACTTCATCGGCACGCTGGCTGGTCTGCGTTTGCGCGCGTGCCATACCGTCCAACCCGCGCCAGCTCAACACTGCCAGCAGGGCCATGATGGTGATGGCTACCAGCAACTCAATCAGCGTAAAGCCGTGATTTTGATGTTTGGCCAAGACCGTGTGCTGGCGGGGCCGGGCTACATGCGGACCAGCCATGTCAATACCTGGTAACGACGGTAGTCAGCTGCAGCACAGACGCGTTGCCATCCCTGACCTGGGCATCCACCCGCCGGAATTCAGGGTTGGGTGTGGGCCGCACCGACAGCGTCACCTGAAAACCGCGACCCCCCTGTTCGCAGGCGGTGGTGGTGTCGCCCACCCCTGGCATTTGCCGCGACAGCCGCGTTTTGATCAGTTCGTTTTCTGCACACACATGCGCCAGCAGCACGTCAGACTGGCGTAACGCGTTGTTGGTTAAAGCTGCCGTGGCCTGCAAACCCGCGATGAGGGCGACCGCGACAATGCTCAGCGCTACCAATACCTCAATCAGGGTGAAGCCGCGATGCAGTCGGGCCATTCGGCGCGGCGCCAGCGTCACGGTTGCCCCGCAGGTTGCACCGCAAACGGCCTGAGGCCGTCGCTGGCCACCCGCAGTGAACGACTGGCCTGGCCTGCTGTTTGCCCTGGGGGTTGACTGGTCAATAACTCAACCGCTTGCGGGCCGATGATGGGCTCAGGCCCCAACTGAATGCTGTTGGTGCCGCGAACGGTTGTGCCTTCGACCAGCCACCGGCTTGGCAGGGCGCCGGGCACCAGACCTTCAAATTGAAAACCATTGGCGGTGGTGTGCCAGACCACCCGCACGCCGCTGGTACGTGACTGCGCACGGGCCGACTCAAACAACACCGCCAGCCGCTGCGCTTCGCGCTCCAGGGATGTTTGCGAGTTGTCCCGCATGGCCAGACTCACACCCGCAGTAGCCAGCGCCATGATGGCAATCACCACCAGCAACTCCAGCAGGGTAAAGCCCGGTGTGAAACGGTTAGAGACACGATTTTTGAACAAGCCGAACATTAGCCGCAGGTCAACGTACGGGCAGCGGCCGCAGAGCCGGGCCGCCCCAAGCAAGGCCAGCCCCCTCGGGGGGCAGAAAGTTACACGCAGTGAATGAACGTGGGGGCAACATATCCACTATTGCCAGCTTCCAACATCTGCATTTTTTCCCTCGCCGCCGGGCTGGCCATCAGCACCAAATGACATCACGTCAATTTCGCCTTTGATGCCGGGGTTCAGGTACTGGTACGGGCGGCCCCACGGGTCATTGGGCAACTTGTCAAGGTACGGCTTCCAGTTCGGGGGGATCGGGCCGGTGCTGGGCTTGGCAATCAGCGCCTGCAGGCCTTGCTCTGAAGTGGGCGCGCGCTGGTTATCAAGTTTGTAGAGCTTGAGCGCCTGCATCAGGTTGTTCACGTCGGTGCGCGCGGCCATCACCCGCGCATCTTCAGCCCGGTCCAGCACGTTTGGCACGATCAACGCCGCCAAGACACCAATGATGACCAGCACCACCATCAGCTCAATCAGGGTGAAGCCGGCTTGCAGGTGACGTCGGGCAGAAGATTTGAAGTTAGTCATAAAAGCATTAGAAGCAACGGTTTTAGTAATGTTCTCATCCATCATAATCTGCGCATGATGGTACTTTCACAAAGCAAATGGACCTTGCGCGGGCTGACGCTGGTGGTCTGGGCGCTGGCAACAGCCAGCGTAGCTTACTGGGGCTTGCGGCTGCTCGCCCGGCCCGGCGCGCTTGCCCCTGCCTCCCTGGTGGTGAGCGTGCCGTTCGCTCCTGACCCGGCAGTCGTTGCACGTCTGTTGGGTGCTACCCCGGCGCAAGCGGTTCCGCAGGCCAGTCTGGCCAGCCGGTTTGCGCTGTCTGGCGTGGTGGCGGGTGCGCCTGGCGGAGGTGCAGCACTGATTGCGGTAGACGGCAAGCCCGCCAGGCCTTTTCGCGTGGGCAGCGTGGTGGAGGAGGGACTGGTGCTGCAAACTGCAGCAGCCCGCCAGGCAACCCTCGGCGAGACGCGCAATAGCCCGGCGCTGGTCACCCTGGACATGCCTTCGCTGTCAAAGTAGGCGGCGCTGCCTGTGACCGCCGGTCGATGGTGATTGCTGGATGTAGCAGGTTCTGGCAGGCCCTGCGTAAAATGCAAAAAAACGTAACTCGATTGCGCTCGGTACCAGTCACCATTTCATTCAAGTGTCTGCACGCACTAATTTGTGCCCGAAAACCCGTCCGGGCGACATTTTTTCACCATCGACTTTTATGCTCACTTTCCAGCAAATTATTTTGACATTGCAGACCTACTGGGCTGACAAGGGCTGTGCACTTTTGCAGCCCTACGACATGGAGGTCGGCGCCGGTACGTCCCATACAGCTACATTTTTAAGAGCACTTGGCCCGGAGCCCTGGAAGGCCGCCTATGTGCAGCCCAGCCGTCGTCCGAAAGATGGCCGCTACGGTGAAAACCCCAACCGTCTGCAACATTACTACCAATACCAGGTCGTGCTCAAACCCGCACCGGCCAACATTCTGGAGCTGTACCTCGGATCACTTGAGGCACTCGGCTTTGATTTGAAGCAAAACGACATTCGTTTTGTAGAAGACGATTGGGAAAATCCCACGCTGGGGGCCTGGGGCCTGGGCTGGGAGGTGTGGCTCAATGGCATGGAAGTCACGCAGTTCACGTATTTTCAGCAGGTAGGCGGTATCGACTGCAAGCCCATCACCGGCGAGATCACCTACGGCTTGGAGCGACTGGCCATGTACCTGCAGGGCGTGGACAACGTCTACAACCTGACCTGGACCGATGGCCTGACCTATGGCGACGTGTACAAGCAAAACGAGGTCGAGCAATCCACCTATAACTTTGAACACAGCGACGTTGACTTTTTGTTCACCGCCTTCACGGCATACGAGAAGCAGGCCAAACACCTGATTGAAGAAAAGCTGGCCCTGCCTGCTTATGAGCAAGTCCTCAAGGCGGCGCACAGCTTTAATTTGCTCGATGCACGCGGCGCGATCAGTGTGACCGAACGCGCCGCTTACATGGGCCGCATCCGTAATGTGTCGCGCCTGGTGGCGCAGAGCTACCTGGAAAGTCGTGAGCGTTTGGGTTTCCCGATGGCACCGCGCGAATGGGTCGAACAGATGACGAAGAAGGCTGCGTAAACGTGATGACGATGACTACTCAAAATCTTCTGGTTGAACTGTTTGTAGAAGAACTGCCGCCCAAGGCACTGAAAAAACTGGGTGAGGCTTTTTCGGCACGTTTGTTTGATGAACTGGTTTCAAAACGATTTGTAGAGCCTGAACAAGAACGCATGGTTGTTGGTTTTGCGAGTCCGCGGCGGCTTGCCGCCTGGATTCCCAATGTGTACGGAAGCACTCCAAATACAAAGGAAATAAAGAAATTAATGCCAGCAAAGGTGGCGTACGGCCCCGATGGGAAGCCCACAACCGCGATGCTTAAAAAATTGGCGAGTTTGGGATATGTCGAGGGGGCGTTGCCTAGCGACGATTTGTATATCGAATCAGATCAGGTGTATTTGAAGCAGGAAGTTTCTGGAAAAGAACTTCTTCCTGCTCTTCAATCTGCACTAGATGCCGCTCTCAAAGCTTTGCCAATCCCCAAAGTTATGACCTACCAGCTCGCCGACGGCTGGAGTGACGTGAAGTTTGTGCGGCCTGCGCATGGCTTGGTGGCTTTGCATGGCAGCGACGTCGTGGCGATTGAAGCGCTGGGGCTGAAGGCGGGCAACATCACGCATGGCCACCGCTTTGAAGCGTTGGTTGATCCGGTGGTTCTGCTGCATGCCGACAGCTATGCGAGCGCGTTGCAAAAAGACGGTGCAGTGATTGCCAGCTTTGCCGAGCGCCGCGCCGAGATCGTGCGCCAGCTGGCTGCTGCAGCCACCAAAATCGGCGGCGGCGTGGTGCCCATTGACGACGACGCCTTGCTCGATGAAGTCACCGCATTGGTCGAACGCCCCAACGTGCTGGTGTGCGCGTTTGAAAAAGAATTCCTCGATGTGCCGCAGGAGTGTTTGATTCTGACCATGAAGGCGAATCAAAAGTACTTTCCACTGCTCGATGCAAGCGGCAGGCTGACCAATAAATTCCTGGTCGTCAGCAATATCAATCCAGCTGACGCCAGCTTTGTGATCGGTGGCAACGAGCGGGTGGTGCGACCGCGCCTGGCCGATGCCAAGTTTTTCTTTGACCAGGACCGCAAAAAGACACTGGCGTCACGCGTTGAAGGTTTGGGCAAAGTGGTTTATCACAACAAGCTGGGCTCGCAGGGTGAACGCGTCGAACGGGTGCGGGCGATTGCAAGGGCGATTGGCCTGCAGCTGGGTGGTGATGCATTGGCCGACAAAGCCGACCAGGCCGCGCAGCTGGCCAAGACTGATCTGGTGACCGATATGGTCGGTGAGTTCCCGGAGCTGCAGGGCACCATGGGGCGCTATTACGCGCTCAACGATGGCCTGAGCCCAGATGTTGCCGATGCGATTGAAGACCACTACAAGCCTCGTTTCGCGGGCGATGAGTTGCCGCGCAACGAGGTGGGTGTCATTGTGGCGCTCGCGGACAAACTTGAAACGCTGGTGGGCATGTTTGCCATTGGGAATTTGCCGACCGGCGATAAAGATCCATTTGCATTGCGCAGGCATGCGCTGGGTGTGATCCGAATCATGGTGGAAAAAGAGTTGCCACTTGATTTGTCTGGTGTTGCTGCATGTGGCACCCTCGCCTTCAAGAACTTGTTGGTGCCAAATTCGACCTTGCAGTCGATGTACAAATTTTTCTATGATCGCTTTGACGGACTTCTCCGGGAGCAAGGATTCAGTGCCCAGGAGATTGATGCGGTGCTTTCGCAGAACCCCGAGCGCCTGGCAGATGTCCCCAAACGCCTGGCCGCCGTCCGCGCCTTCGCAGTCCTCCCCGAAGCCCCAGCCCTGGCCGCAGCCAACAAACGCATCAGCAATATCCTCAAAAAGACAGATAGCGTAGATGCTCATGTCAGCGAAGTGTTGCTCACAGAACCCGCCGAGATTGCCCTGTATGCGACCGTCAAGGACGTGGTTCCCAAAGCCAACGCCCAGTTTGAAGCGGGCGACTACGCTGCCTCACTGCAAACCCTGGCCGCCCTGCGTTCCCCGGTTGATGACTTTTTTAACGGCGTGATGGTCAATGCCGAGCAACTGGATTTGCGCCTGAACCGCCTGGGCCTGCTGGCCACGCTGCATGCCGCCATGAATCGGGTGGCAGACCTTTCCCGGCTTGCGACCTGATCTTTTTCCTGCCTCTGGTTATCCCATGAAACTCATCATCCTGGATCGCGACGGCACCATCAACTATGACAGCGACGACTTTGTCAAAACCCCTGAAGAATGGATGCCTTTGCCTGGCGCGCTGGAGGCCATCGCCCGGCTCAACCACGCGGGCTGGCATGTGGTTATTGCGTCCAACCAGTCGGGGCTGGGCCGCGGCCTGTTTGATGTGGCCTCGCTCAACGCCATTCACACCAAAATGCACAAGATGCTGGCGGCCGTGGGCGGGCGGGTCGATGCGGTGTTTTACTGCCCGCACAGCCCACAGGAAAGCTGTACTTGCCGCAAACCCTTGCTGGGTTTGTTCGAGCAGATAGGCGCGCGGTTTGGTGTGCAGCTCAAGGGCGTGCCCACAGCGGGTGATTCGCTCCGCGATTTGCAGGCGGGCGCTGCCGTCGGTTGCGAGCCGCATTTGGTACTGACGGGTAAATCAGCACAATTCCGCGCGGGCGGGCAGCCCGACGGCATGCCTTACGGCACCTTTTTTCACCAGGACTTGTCGGCGTTTGTTGATTTCATCCTGGAGCGCGGTGCAGCGTCCACCTCTGAATTACTGCAAAAATAATAGCATCAGGCCCCCGTAATTGCTGCCGCAAAGCCCTAAAAGTCTTGTAACCTCACCGAAAAACTGACATGCCCCTGATCCGCTCCATTCTTCATCTCCTGTGGATGGCCATCACGGTGATTCCCTGGGCGCTGGCCGTGCTGGTGTTCTCACTGTTTGGCAGCAGCACCCAGGTTTACTGGCTGTGTGCGGGTTGGTTGCGTCTGGCTGTCAGCGGTGGCACCGCAATTTTGGGCATTCGCAACCGGGTGACCGGCATGGAAAACCTGCCTAAAGACGAGCTGGGGGCCTGTGTACTGCTGGTCAAGCACCAGAGCACCTGGGAGACGTTTTCCATGGTCACGCTGATGCCGCACCCGCTGGCTTTTGTGTTTAAAAAAGAACTGCTTTATGTGCCATTTTTTGGCTGGGCCATGAGCCGCATGGACATGATCCACATTGACCGCAGCCAGCGCGCACAGGCTTTCAGCAAGGTGGTGGCGCAGGGCAAACGCCTGATGGCGCAGGGCACCTGGGTCATCATGTTCCCCGAGGGTACGCGGATTGAACGCGGGCAAAAAGGCGTCTACAAATCAGGCGGTACCCGGCTGGCGATTGAAACCGGTGCCCCGGTGATTCCGGTGGCCGTGACGTCTGCCAAATGCTGGCCGCGCAAGGCCTTCATCAAGACGCCGGGCGTGGTTGATATCTCAATCGGCAAACCGATCTCCAGCGTTGGCCGCAAGCCCGATGAGTTGATGCGCGAGGTAGAGGCCTGGATTGAAACCGAGATGCACCGACTCGACCCCGACGCCTACCCCGCTGCTGTGCGTGACCCGAGCCCAAGCGCTGCCCCATTTCGCTGAGCCGCCATGATGCAACGGCTTCTCCAGTTCACGCTTGATCTTTTTGAGCCCAAACCTGCACCGTTTGCGGCACCCGTGAAGTCGACCAAGACGTCGGAAAAACAGTCATATGTTGATGAAAAAGAGGCTTTTGGGCAAGTAAGTCGGGCGCCGATCGCTATTAAAAAAAGAGCTAAATCCAAACCGCTTGATATTGCACATGCACCACAGACCCTGGCGCCAACTACTTTTCGCCACCCCCGGGCGACGCGGGAAACTTTATTGGACGGTATTTTGGTGGCTTACGAGTTTCGGCGTGGTAAACGCCGAACCATCGGGTTTTCCGCTTGCCCTGATGGGCTCGTTGTCAGTGCCCCCAAGTGGGTACCGCTTTACGAAATTGACAAGGCCGTCCTGGAGAAATCAGGCTGGATTTTAAAAAAACTTCAGGAAATCGGTGCGCGGCATCAGCAGCTGGAGTCGAGACGCATTGATTGGAAAGATGGTTGCAGCGTGCCTTTTTTGGGTGATCAGGTGGTGGTGGTGCTGGACCCGTGCCATGCCGCTGGCGGCGTTGTCACCGAGCTTAAAAGCAAGCCTCTTGACACGCAGCAGGTTGTCGCTGCAGCCATGCCGCACCTGACGCTGCATGTCGGGCTGCCTTTTAGCGCCACAGCGGACCAGATTCGCGATGCGGTACAGACTTGGTTGATGCGGCAGGCCAAGCGGATTTTTATCGAACGCCTCGACCACTTTGCACCCACTTTGGATGTGCAGTGGCGCAAGCTCAGCTTGTCCAGTGCCCGCACGCGCTGGGGCAGTGCCAGTGCCGATGGCGCCATAAGGTTGAACTGGCGACTGGTTCACTTCAAATCGTCGGTGATCGACTACGTGGTGGTCCACGAATTGAGCCACCTTCGGGTGATGGACCACAGCCCGCGGTTTTGGGACACTGTGCGCGCCGTGGTGCCAAACTACTCGGACCTGCGTGGACAGCTCAAAGACCAACCCATACCGCGCTGGTGATCCTGCGGGCTTGCAAAGTAATAAGATACTCTGCGTAAATTGAGATCGAATTCGTGCGTAAATGCACTTACATTAAGTCGCAATCCAGCATACGATGAAAACGATAGCAAATTATTAAAACTGATAAGCAAGGGAACCCATTGTGAAAGAAAAGCTGATACTTGTTGTTGAGGACAACCCCGACCACCTCGAGCTGACAGTTTTGACACTTGAAGAGCAAGGAGTGACAGCGAAAATCGCAACTGCTCGCGACGGTGCCGAAGCGCTGGATTTTCTTTACGGACAAGGCGTCCACGCGGGCCGCGATACCCAACATCAACCCACCTTCATTCTTCTGGACATGAAGCTGCCCAAGCTGTCTGGGCTGGATGTGCTGCGCAGCCTGCGCGCCAACCCGTTGACGGCGCTGGTACCGGTAGTGATGTTGACATCTTCCAGCGAACAATCAGACATCGTGGCCTGTTATCACAGCGGTGCCAACAGTTTTGTCCGCAAGCCCGTTGATTTTGGTGAGTTCACTGAAAAACTAAATTTATTGCAGGCCTATTGGCTCGGTGCAAACGAGTGCCCCGCGCCCGTTTAACGGTACTTCTGCGTCATCCGTGTAATTCTTGATTCTTGAAGAGAAAGGCGATACCCATGACGGTACCGGTTTCCCTGCCCACACGCCTAGCCCTTCTGGTGCTGGTTTCCATGTTGCCGTTGCTCGCACTTTCGCTGTTCAAAGCCTTTAGTGAAACCCGTGCTGCTGTCACCCGCGCTGCTGACAGCCTGCAACTTACCGCATCGCTTGTGGCCATTCACCAGAGTCAGGTGTCTGAATCAACGCTCCACCTGCTGAAAACAATTGCCGTCGTGCGCTCTATCCGCGAAGGCGATTTACCGCGGTGCAATGATTATTTGTCAAGCGTGAAAAGACAGTTGCCAGCCTATTCGTCTATCAGCACCATAGGTGCGGACGGCTATGTTCAGTGCAGCGCTATTTTATTGAACGGACCTCTATATTTAGGGGACCGTGCAGAGGTTCGCCAGACGTTGACGGGCCAGGGCCTGGTTTCTGGAACATACAGGGAGGGTGTCTTGCCGGGCAAAGGAGTACTGCCTTTTGCTTACCCGATAGTAAACGCCGAGGGCAAAACCATGTCGGTGGTATACATCACGCTCGACTTGCAGGAAATGAGCAAATCATTTGCTGGTATCACGATACCTTCAGGGGCCTCCATAGGCATCCATGATCGCAACGGCACCTTGTTGGCAGGCTCTTCTAATTTGCCGTTACGCATTGGGGAAAAGGGAGTCAGCCCGGTTTTTCTGGCGGCATTGCGCGAATGGGTTGCCGGTGTTGCCGAAGGACCGGACAGCTCAGGGGAGCAGCGTCTCTGGGCTTTTTCGCCTGGCAACCGGGCAGCAAGCGCCGCATTTTTTGTCGCGGTCAGCGCGCCCCGCAGCCTGTATGCGTTGCCAATCTACCGTGAACTCGCCATTGAGTTGTTGGCAATGCTGGTCATAACTTTGTGCGGGGGGCTAATTGTGTGGATGCTCGGCCGAAAGCTCATCATTTGGCCCATTCGCGAAGTTCGCAGAGCCACTCTTGGGCTGGAAGCGGGGGATCTGCATGAACGCGTGGCTTTGGCGCGTGTTGGCTCAAGCCAGGAGTTCCGGGGGATCGCCAAAAGTTTTAACCAGATGGCCGATGCATTGCAGCGCCGCGAGGAAGACCTGAAAATTGAGTTAAATCACACCCAGCGCGCCCAGATAGCGCTGGACAAGGCGCAGCAAGTGCAGGCTCAAAGCTATGCCAAGCTGCGTGAAGCACAGCTCAGACTCGTGGATGCGCAGCGGCTATGCCGTATTGGCCACTGGGAGTTTGATCTAACAAGCCAAAAAATTACATTGTCGGACGAGATTTATGAGTTGTTCGGCTTGATGCCTGGGTCTTTTGACGGGAGTCACGAAACCTTTCTGCAGATGATCCATCCCGCTGACCGTGCTGATTACGAGCAGCGCCGGCAACACGCCACACTTTGCGGTGCAGAGCT
Organism: Polaromonas sp.; assembly: GCA_025352405.1. Taxonomy (GTDB): domain Bacteria; phylum Pseudomonadota; class Gammaproteobacteria; order Burkholderiales; family Burkholderiaceae_C; genus Polaromonas. The sequence goes on along the minus strand of JANXTM010000307.1, from coordinate 9,727 downwards.
TGACATCGAGTACCGCGTTGTAACGCCGGATGGCGCTGTCCGCTGGTTGCACCAGTTGGGCCGGTCCCATTTGAACGATGAAGGCATGACAGCTTACCGGGCTGGTGTGGTACAAGAGATCACTACACGCAAGGAGTCCGAGCTGGCTCTGGCTGCCACTGCCGATTTGTTACGCCGAACCGGTGAAATGGCGGTAGTCGGCGGCTGGGAGCTGATTCTCGATGGCATGCAGTTGATCTGCTCTGACCAGATGCTTCGCATCCACGATCTGGAGCCTGGCAGCAGGCTGACGATGGAAGATGCCCGAGATGCTTATGTACTTGGTGCCCGCCGCGTTTTTGTGGCCGCTGCGGAGGCCGCTACAGCCAACGGCACGCCTTGGGATCTGGAGTTGTCACTCACAACAGCCAGGGGCCGGACCATCTGGGTGCGTTCCCAAGGCCAGGCTGTCATGAAAGACGGAGTAGTGCACAAACTGACGGGCGCCGTGCAGGACATCACCCAACGCAAGCGTGCCGAACAGGCATTGGTCGAAAGTGAGCAGCGTTACACCGCATTGTTTGAGACTGCGCCGGTTCCAATGTGGGTGATTGACCGGGAAACCGGTCGGTTTCTGATGGTCAACAGCGCTGCAGTTAAAGCCTATGGCTATTCGAACGAGGAGTTACTGTCGATGACGCTTCTCGATATTCGTCCCGCATCAGAGCATGAACGTTTGCGCAAGGAGTTGGTTGACGCAGTACCTGAATCGGAACGAAAGGAGACGTGGCTGCATCGTCGCAAAGATGGGTCCGTGTTTCCGGTCAATATATTTGCAAGGTCAATCCAGTACGGCAGTAAAGGCTCGTGGTTCATCGTCGCGCTTGATGTGACATTCCAGGTCGAAGCTGAAAAAGTAATTCAGGAGCATTTGTTTACCTTGCAGCGCGCTGCTGATGCTGCCCAAGCCATCACTTGGCACCAGGCTTTGGACGGTACCTTGCAAGAGGTGGTTGAGCAGGCCAGAGGGGTAATTGGTGCAAACCAGGCCGTGGTCAGCCTTGCTGCCGGCAACGATTTTCCTATCATGATGGCCGTTTCACTGGCTGAAAAATATGCGCCTTACCGTGATCTGATCAAGCAACCTGATGGCAATGGCTTATACGCGATGGCTTTTGAAAGCAGCCGGGCCTTGCGAATGACTCAAGCCGAGCTTGAGGCGCGCCCGCGCTGGCGCGGATACGGTGTCTACACCGACAAACACCCGCCCATGCGCGGCTGGCTGGCTGTACCTTTGATGAGCCGAAGCGGCAAAAACATGGGCGTGCTCCAGCTGTCAGATAAATACGAAGGTGAGTTCACCCTGCAGGATGAATACGTGGCGATTGAGCTGGCCCAGCTGGCGTCCATTGCCATACAGAACGCGCAGTTGATCGAAGAAGTCAACCAGCTCAATACAGGTCTGGAGCGAAAGGTTGCCGAGCGGACGGTGGCCCTCGCCCGACAGGAGGCGCTTTTTCGCGCCCTCGCTGAGCAAGCCCCACAGGTTGTGTGGACCATCAATCCCAAAGGGCAGGTCACTTACTTTAACCGGGCGTGGTTTGATCTGGTGGGCGGAGATTTGCAGGACTGGGCAGGTACCCGGTGGTTTGATGCCATGCACCCCGAAGACCTGCCGGACATGCAGGCCAACTGGAAGGGTGCCATGGCCAGCAGCTTGCCTTATGTGGGCATACGCCGCGTGCGTTCCAAAAACGGAAATTACCACACCATGTCGTACCGGGCTTCGCCCGTGCTAAACAACCAGGGTGAAGTGTCATTCTGGGTCGGCATTGACGCTGATATCACCGAGATGAAAACTGTTGAGGCAGCCTTGCGACTGTCCAACGAGGAGCTCGAAGCCTTCGCCTATTCGGTTTCGCATGATCTTCGTTCACCGCTCAACACGGTCGACGGTTTCAGCCGTCTGCTTGCCAAGCAAGTAAACAGTGACCCGAACCTGAAGGTGCAGCACTACCTGTCACGCATCCAGGCGGGCGTCGCACAGATGGGCCGGTTAATAGAAGATCTGTTGTCGCTGTCTCAGGTAACGCGCATGCACTTGCGTTACGAAGAGGTGGATTTGTCAGCACTGGGTCACCGTGTCGTGGATGGCTGGAAGGCGCGCCAGCCCGGGCGCCAGGTGGCCGTCCATATTGAAGAAGGGCTGACAGCGCAGTGTGATGGGCGACTCATCAAAATATTGATGGGAAACCTGATTGGCAATGCCTGGAAGTTCACGTCAATGGCAGACGAGGCAAGGATTTACGTTGGCCAGACGCTCGACGCAGCAGGGCAACCGGAATTTTTCGTCCGAGACAACGGCGTCGGGTTTGACATGGCCTACGCCGACAAGCTGTTCGTTGCGTTTCAGCGCTTGCATGCGGTTTCGGAGTTTCCAGGTACAGGCATCGGGCTGGCGACTGTGGGCCGCGTGGTCAGCCGCCATGGGGGGCGCGTCTGGGCTGAGTCGGTGCTGGGACGCGGCGCCACCTTCTTCTTCACATTGCCTTTTACGGTGCTTGCCTCCTAGGTTTTATCAAAGGCAAAGCACAAATTACATGCCTGTGTAAAAATTATAATAATTATCATAATTATCATAATTATCAAAACAATTAAAGTGAAGAAGGAGTTTTGTAGTGCTGCAGAAAATCAAATCCTTTGAAGACGCAATATCTAGCATTGATCTGTTGGCAGAGGATTACTGCGGCACCAGCTATGCAGCAAAATTGCTGGGCTTGTCTGTTGCCACGGTGCAGGCGCTGGTTGAAAAGGGAGAGATTGAAGCCTGGAAGACGCTCGGCGGCCACCGCCGGATTGCCCTGAAGTCGATCCATGCCTACCTGTCCAAGACGGGACTGCAGCGTCCGAAGCCGACAACTGACTCAAGCGATCGTTTGAGCATCTTGGTGGTTGAAGATGACGAAGACACGCTTGAGTTGTATCGGTGTCAGTTTGACGAATGGGATTTGCCGGTTGACTGTACCTGGATGTCTTCGGCACTGGGCGCGTTGATGGACATTGCCAGTATGCGGCCGGATTTGCTGATCACTGACTTGTCCATGCCTGGTGTGGATGGACTGGAAATGCTCAAAGTGATCAAACGCAACCACCATCTGGCAGACATGCAAATTTTGGTGATCAGCGGTTTGGCGAAAGAGGCCATTGCTGCGCGCGGGGGCGTTCCGCTGCATACCCGCCTGATGCAAAAGCCAATTAATTTCGACTGGCTGCAGGGCTATGTGACAGCGCTTGTCACAGCTAACGTTCTGTGGCACATCAAAGCACAATCTGTTTCAAGGGATGGTCCCCAATCCAACTTGCTGGAGTTGCCAAACAAATTCTTCAAAGAAAATACGGGGGTAGGTGATGTCAGGGCTTAGCAAACAAGCCGCAGCAGGGAAATGGCAAGCCGGGCTCGACAGTGAGGCGCTCGCCGGGGATGACCCTGGTGCTGAATTCGACATCGGACTCAACCAGGTTGGTCGGCTGCTGCTCAACGCGCAGTGGCTTATCACCGAAATTGATTCTCGCGCCCTGGCACTTTTGAACTGCAGGATGCGGGCACTTGAAGGGTTTGATTTGTGGGATGTCGTACCTGAGGAGATTTCAGACCAGTTCCAGGTTGAAACCAGCAACGCTTTGGTATCTGCATCTCATCATGCCTTCATAGCGCACGACAAGTTTGAGGGAACCTGGATCGAGTTCACTTTTTGGAAGCAGGGTGTTGGGTACGTCGTGAACCTGCGGGACGTCGCCTCCGTCAAAAAACTCCACAAGCGTCTGGACGACAGCGAGCGCACCAACCAGCTGATTTTTGAAGTCAATCCCAACGCGATGTGGGTTTTTGATGCCCGATCGCTGCGTATTTTGGCTGCTAATCGCGCCGCTATTGCATTTTACGGCATTTCGCACAAACGCTTCCTGACGCTCACCATGAGCGCGTTGTTTCCTGAGGATGATGGCGCCATGCTGCTGGATTTTGTGAGCACTGGTCAAGTCCGCCAGCAACCGCGACTGGATCCCCTGCTTTGCAAGCAGATGAAAATGGACGGACAAGCCGTACTCGTCGAGCTGGCATGTGGCCACATGAGCTGGAATGGTCACCAGGCCGTTCTGGTGACTCTGGCGGACCTTGTCGGGGGCCGGACCGCTGAGAGCACGATCAAGCAGGTCCCCGCAGAACACGACCACGAACTGGCAAGCCTTCGCAAGCAGTTGAAAAATACCGAAGTTGATTTGACAGCGCTGACCTACGCCTTGTCCAATGATTTGAGGGGGCCACTGCATGCCGCCAATGGTTTCGCCGCGATGCTGGCCGACAAATATGCAGCGGCGTTGGGCGATACCGGGCAGCATTACGTACGCCGTATTCAGGGCAGCACCCGCCAGATGGCCAAGCTGGTTCACTACCTGCTGACGCTGGTTCAGTTGCCGCCCGTCTCGTCAACGCCTGAAAAGATTGATTTATCGCCGATTTGTCGCGACATTATTGAAGATTTGCGCAGTGGCGACCCAAGTCGCGCTGTAACTGTCGAAATAGAGGCCAGCATGCTTCTCGTGGGTGACAGGAACCTGTTGATGACTGCATTGGCTTGCTTGCTGGAAAACGCCTGGAAATTTACCGCCAAAAAAACTGAAGGGTGGATCAACATTGGGTTGCAGCCTGGCAAAGCGCCCGGTGAATTGGTCATACTTGTGATGGACAATGGGGTAGGTTTTGATCCGGCTTACATGGACAAGCTTTTCACTGCGTTTCAGCGCTTGCATTCTTCAGCCGAGTTCGCGGGCAATGGCTTGGGACTTGCCATTGTCAAGCGTGTGGCTGAACGTCACGGCGGTGGGGTGTGGGCAGAAACTGACCATACGGGCGCCAGTTTTTTCATGTCCTTGCCGCAACCTCGTGGCCTTGGCGTCTAGCCTCCAGACGCATCACGGGGGAGAGCAGACTCTGCTGATGCCCACTCAGGCCGGGGTGAAGCGATAGATGCCATCGGCGCCCAGCGTCCGCTGCAATCGGCCTTCAAACCACAATAAATGCAGATGCGCCACGGCTTCACCCATGGCAAATGTTGTCTGGTGCAAATCCAGCTCGCGCCTGAACATGATGGGCAGTATGTCTGCCGCATGGCAGGGGCGCAGCGAACAGGCTTGCATGACTTCTGCCAGCCTGTCGTGGTGATGTGCGTGCAGCTGGGCAATCCGCACATGCAGCCCCCGAAAGGGCTTGCCGTGGGAAGGCAATACCAAGGTGCCTTCGGCCAGTGGTAAAAATTTATCGATGGATTCCAAAAACAGGCGCAGCGCATCGGCTTCCGGCTCCTGGTCGTAAACGCTGACGTTGGTCGAAATGCGCGGCAGGATCATGTCGCCGCTGATGAGTATCTTGAGGTCGTCGCAGTAAAGCGCCATATGTTCTGGTGCATGGCCATAACCGCTGATGCAGCGCCAATTGAATCTTTGTTTGCCCACGCCGATCGCTATGCTTTTACCGTCCATCAGGCGGACAAAACTGTCCGGTACGTCTGGAACCATGCTGGGATAGTAACCAGTGCGGTTCCGTATTTTTTCCAGCGAATCAGAATCCAGCAGCCCGTGAGAAGCAAAAAAAAGTGCTGAAGCCTCGCCACCAAACCCCGATGCGCCGCGCGAACCATTACGGGCGGCATTGAAGTCAGTCGCGCTGATCCACAAGTGACACAGATTTGCTGTGGTGGTCCAGCGCTCGCAAAGCCAATGCGCCAAGCCGATATGGTCAGGATGCATGTGCGTCACGACAACGCGCAATATCGGCAGACCTTCAAGCTGCGTGACAAAAATGGTTTCCCACTGTGCTTTGGACTCCTCCCTGCTGACACAGCAGTCCACCACGCTCCAGCCTTGCAACGTGGTACCAGGCCGGGTTGGATCTTCGATTTCGTCGCGCAGCAGCCACAGGTTGATATGGTTCAACGCAAACGGCAGGCCCATGCGGATCCACTTGATGCCAGGAGCCACTTCCAGCGCGCCACCCGCTTCAGGCAGGGCATCACCAAAAGCGTAATCAAGAAATTGCTCGAGATGGTTCATGTAATATCCGCAGATAGATGACGTTTACGTAAACGTCAAAGCTTATTGATTGTAGGGACAGCGCGTATCCGGCGTTGCCTGCCCTGCGCCGTATTACCTTGCACCACCATGGCCACCACTTTCACTATCAGCGATCTGGCAAAAGAGTTTGACCTGACCACGCGCGCCATGCGCTTTTACGAAGACATGGGTTTGTTGCAGCCGCTACGCGAAGGCCCGGGTGGGCGTAACCGGGTCTACACCGCTCGTGATCGCACGCGCCTCAAACTCACTTTGCGCGCCAAGCGCCTGGGTCTGTCGTTGGTTGAGGCCAAGGAAATCATTGACTCGTACGACAGCCCGCGTGATACCGCGCCGCAGCTGCGCAAGTTTTTGGCAATACTGACTGAGCACAGGAAAAAGCTGCAGGCGCAGATGTTGGACCTCGAAGCCAATCTGGACGAAATTCGTACCCACGAGAAAGAAGCCAAAGCCCTGCTGGGGAAAGCTGAAAAAGTGAAATAAGTCATAATTGACGTTTACGTAAACGTCAATTAAATATTCATTTGACGACCGTCCGTATTCAATCTACAAGGTACTTTCCCATGGACGCAAACGGCGCCAGTTCAGAGTTATTCCAGCGCATTGAGACCAGCTTTTTGCGTCAAGGCATGATGCTGCAACTGGGTGTACGGCTGCTGCGTGTGGAGCCAGGCCTGTGCGAGCTCGCTTTGCCCCATTCGGAGCGCGTGACGCAGCAGCAGGGCGGCTTTCACGGCGGAGCTATGGGTTCGTTGGCCGACATTGCCGGTGGTTATGCCGCCATGACCATGGTGGGGCCTGATGCAGAGGTCACGACGGTGGAGTACAAAATCAATTTTCTGACCAGTTTTAAAGGTGGCGAACTACGTGCCGTTGGCCGCGTCGTCAAAGCCGGTAAACGTATCATCGTGACCACTGTGGAAGTCACCCATGTGGACTTGGACGGTACCCAAACCGCCTGCGCTCTGATGCAGCAAACTATCGTTCCGGTACCCAGGACTTACTAAGGCTTCTCTCACCATGCTGACGCCACGCCAATAGCCCCATCAGTTTTAACAAAGCGACCATCCATGACCAATCTGCCCGGCCTTGACTTTCAACTCGGCGAAGACATCAATGCTCTGCGAGACGCCGTGCGTGACTTTGCACAAAGTGAAATCGCCCCACGCGCTGCCGCAATTGATAAAAACGACTTGTTTCCCGCTGACCTGTGGCAAAAAATGGGCGCACTTGGCGTGCTGGGCATCACTGTGAGCGAGGAATACGGGGGCGCAGGCATGGGCTATCTGGCCCACATGGTGGCGATGGAAGAGATCAGCCGCGCCAGTGCCTCGGTGGGTTTGAGCTACGGCGCGCACAGCAACCTGTGTGTCAACCAAATCAAGCGCAACGGCACATCCGAGCAGCGCCAAAAATACCTGCCCAAATTGATTTCAGGCGAGCATGTGGGTGCGCTGGCCATGAGCGAGCCGGGCGCTGGCAGCGATGTCATCAGCATGAAGCTCAAGGCGGAGGACAAGGGTGGTTATTACTTGCTGAACGGCACCAAGATGTGGATCACCAACGGACCCGATGCCGACACACTGGTTGTATACGCCAAAACCGAACCCGAATTGGGTGCCAGGGGCGTCACGGCCTTTCTGATTGAAAAAGGCATGCAGGGTTTTTCATGTGCGCAGAAGTTGGACAAGCTTGGCATGCGCGGCAGCCACACGGGCGAGTTGGTATTTAACAATGTCGAAGTGGCTGCCAGCCAGATATTGGGCGGCCTGAACGGTGGTGCCAAAGTATTGATGAGCGGGCTGGACTACGAGCGCGCCGTGCTTGCCGCCGGGCCCTTGGGCATCATGCAGTCGGTCATGGACAGCGTGGTGCCCTACATTCACGACCGCAAACAGTTTGGCCAGAGCATCGGCGAATTCCAGTTGATTCAAGGCAAAGTCGCTGACATGTACACCGTGTTGCAGGCCGGCCGGGCCTTTTGTTACACCGTCGGTAAAAACCTCGACATGCTGGGCACGGACCACGTCCGCCAGGTGCGCAAGGACTGCGCCTCCGTCATCTTGTGGTGCGCTGAAAAAGCCACCTGGATGGCGGGCGAGGGCGTGCAGATTTTTGGCGGCAACGGCTACATCAACGATTACCCGCTCGGCCGCCTGTGGCGCGATGCAAAGTTGTATGAGATTGGTGCTGGCACCAGCGAAATTCGGCGCATGCTGATCGGGCGCGAGCTGTTTGCAGAGACTCTGTAATCCGGCCGACAAGAAAAAAATTACGAAATATGCCATCTATTCAAGACCTTTTTTCCCACAACCGCGCCTGGGCTGCCGAAATGGAAGCTACGCGGCCCGGCTTTTTTACCAGCCTTGTCAAGCAGCAAACGCCCAAGTACATGTGGATTGGTTGCTCTGACAGCCGCGTGCCTGCCAACCAGATCACCGGGCTGGAGCCGGGTGAGGTGTTTGTGCACCGCAACGTTGCCAATATCGTGGTGCATTCAGACCTGAACGCATTGAGCGCAATTCAGTTTGCAGTTGAGCGGCTCAAGGTTGAAGACATCATGGTGGTGGGCCACTACGGCTGCTCGGGCGTGCAGGCTGCGCTTGAAGGTGCGCGAATAGGCCTGGCCGACAACTGGATACGCCACATTCAGGACGTGCGCCACCGCCACCGCCAGTTGCTCGACAGCCTGCCAGAAGCCGCACGTGCCAATGCCCTGTGCGACATCAACGTGATTGAGCAGGTCGTCAACGTGTCGGTCAGTACAGTGATGGTGGACGCCTGGGCACGCGGCCAGAAAGTGTCTGTCCATGGCTGGTCGTTTGGTGTGCATGATGGTCTGCTTAAAGACTTGCAGATGACGATTTCCAGTCCGGCACAGCTGGACAGCCTGTACCGCCACGCCGTTGACAAGGTGTGGGATCACTGGAACAAGGCTGACGCGCAACCGCTTGCGGGCCAGTTGGCAGCGCCCGCTTCTGCAACCACCGCGTAAGAGTCAGGGACTAGCCATGTTCCCCCAGCGCCTTGATTCGACCATTGCCTACAGCATTGCCAAGGCCATGATCGATGGCTTTAACCGCCATTACCAGTTGTTCCGCACCGAATCAAGCCGCGCCAAGCACCGCTTTGAAACCTCAGACTGGCACGGCCAGCAACGCGCCCAGCGAGAACGCATCGAGTTTTATGACCTGCGCGTGCGCGAAGCCTCGACCCGGCTGGAGCGCGAGTTCAAGGCTGGCGAGCAACCGATGGAATTGTGGCAACAAATCAAGCTGCATTACATCGGCTTGCTGGTGGACCACCGTCAACCCGAGCTTGCCGAAAGCTTCTTCAACTCGGTCACCACCAAAATCCTGCACCGCAGTTATTTCCAGAACGACTTCATTTTTGTACGCCCCGCCGTCAGCACCGAATACATAGAAAACAACGAACCGGCCGCGCTTCCGACCTATCGCGCGTATTACCCGACGTTCGACAATATGCAGCGGACACTGATGCAACTATTGTCGGATTTCAACTTGCGCCGCGCGTTTGAAGACCAGGAGCGCGATTGCGGTTTTGTGCGCGCCGCCATGCAAACGCGCTTGGGCGAAGTCAAGCTGCGCGCCAATTTTCA
>JANXTM010000283.1 GCA_025352405.1 Polaromonas sp. | reverse complement strand
GTAAAAGTCGGCTGACGAGCTGGTTCAACGCGCCGCTGGGTTTGAGTTGCGCTTTTGTACTGCCGGTGATTTCAAGTAGCACCGTCGGCGACATCAGCTATGTGGCTCAAAATGCATTTTAGTAGACACATTTCAGCCTCCGGTACGAAGCTGCTCGAATGCGAGGGGTCAGCAGGTCTATATGAGCATTCCGAGAACGGAAATTTATAACCTGGGAATTGGTATCAGACCGCCATTTCGGCTGCCAGATACCGGTCTTTGATCAAAGACAGCTCATGGCCCTAACCGGGCATTCACCAGATTTCGATGAATGCTCACTTTCGCTGCACAAGAGACATTCAACTTTGCCACCGGCCGTCCAAAAACCGCGTTCAAAAGCCATTTTTGTGCGCGTTCAGTCCGCCATTAACAACCGGCGCACCAAAGCCGTAATATCCAACGCTGGCAACTTTGCTGCTGCTTACAGGGCCCACGAGACTATTGCGAACGTTGTTTCGGACGGCAACACCAAGGCACGTGAGCAAGCCGTAATGGATGTGATTGCTTTTATTGGTGCAGTCAAAAAATAAAACAGACCGAGAAAATAAGTTAACTATGAATTCATTTGCTGCAACTTTTTTTATTGCACTGGCTTCTGTGGCTGTACAGGTAGCCCACGCTACACCTTTAGACAGCTTGGCTGGCGGTCAAACTGGGCGCATTGAATTCAACTCGATCACGCCCACCAGCGTTTGGACCTACGTGCGTCGCAACACCACGGACACCACACACGTGACTGTGTACGGTGATTTGCTGTTGCCCAAAAACCCAAGCGGCAAAGTACCTGCACTGGTTCTCAGCCACGGCAGCAGCGGTGTGAGTCCATTCGCGTATGAAGTATGGGCAGCACGCATGAATGCCGCAGGCGTTGCGGTGTTCATTGTGGACAGTTTTAAACCGCGTGGAATTGGTGAAAGCGTGCATGATCAGGGCGTGTTAAGTCCGGCTGCAAACGTTGCTGATGCCCTGAATGGCTTGCGAGTGCTGGCTACCCACCCAGCTGTTGACGCGGCACGGATTTATCACATTGGCTTTTCGCGTGGTGGCACAGCGGCGTTTTATACCGCATGGCCCATGTACCAAGCTCCCGTTGACACGGGCGGTGCGCGGTTCGCTGGCCACATTCCGGTGTATCCAGGCATGTGCAACATTCGTTATCGTGCCGATGCTGGTGTGCGTGCCACCGCCCCAATATTCATTGCAGCCGCTGACCGTGCGTTGGAAGATTGGGGCGACAGCGCGGTGTGCGAACGGTATGCCCGTGAACTGGCTGCATCGGGTCAGCCGGTCACTTACAAAGAGTATCCTGGCACGTATCACAGCTGGGATGGTCGCGGCAAGTTTGCTTACTATCAAGATGCCACAACTGGCAAGCCATGTGACATGGAGCTTCAAATGATTAACGTGCCTGGCGGCGGACTTGGCCGCAACGCCCGTGATCTAAAAACCGGACGCACGCTTGACACCATTCCTGAATGGAGCGCGGCAGTCAAGGCATGTACCGCTAATGCACGACTGCGTGCCGGTGGCAATGAGGCACAAAGCGATGCGCTGGTTCGGGACGTATTAAACTTCATGAAAGTTGCACAGTGAAACGCATGGATGCGGTTTGAATCAATAAACTTTGGTCAAGCTCAACCGAATCGATATGGACAACGCTTGGCGCGAAGATTTTTTTGACGGTATGTCTGACGGTATGGACGTTCCTGGACGATGTGCAGCTATCGTCCGACTCGATGCGAAACTGTGCGAAGAAGTCCAACTTTTCTCGCGAGTTGACAATTGAATGGGAATAGACAGTTCCCTTCAAATCTGGCGCTTCAGGATGTCAGTTGAACACGCATCTCACCCGCTAGTGCAGCCACCGACAGCGGCGCACAACCCTCGGCCTTGTTGTTGATCGTCACATAGGCGTTGTAGCCTGCTTTGGTTGTTGCATTGACTACTTTGGCCAGGGTCGTGCGGGTCTCCAGGTCAACATCCACCAGTTTTGCGTAGGGCATGTACAGCTTGGCGGCATCTTCATAGCCGTACGCACCGTGCATGCGGTGCAGGTTCCAGCGACACACCAGCGGCCCGGGCCACAAGGCGCGCAGCAGTGGCAACTGGCCTTCAATTGGCGGCATTTTGGCGTGCAGGCCCAGGCAATAGGTGGCGCCGGATTGGCGCAGCACGCTTGCAAACTCTGGCGTCAGCCAGACAGGGTCGCGTACTTCAACTGCAATCACGGCGTCTGGTGCCTGTGCCGTGAGCGACGGCAGGGCGTGCAACATGGCGGCCAGCTTTTGCAACAGCTCCGGCAGGCGCGCGTGGAGGCCCGTGGGCAAGGGGCTGATCTGAAAAACCAGCACACCCAGCTTGTGCTGCAGCCCCTGCAGTGCCGGCTGGACGAACTCCTGCACTGCCAGCTCAGCGCTTAAGAATGCTGGATTGGGCTGCACAGCCTGGCCTTTTTCGCCGCGCACCGTTGCATCTGTCACCAAGGCCGGGGCTTTGACCATAAAGCGGAAATCATCGCTTACCTGCGCCGCGTAGGCGGCGTACTGCGATGCCGTGAGCGGGCGGTAAAAAGCACGGTCAAGGCTCACGGTGCGAAACAGGGGGTGCCGTGCATAGGCTTGCAAGCCGTGCTTTGAGAGCTGGCTTTCCGGGTAATCGCCATCCCAGACCAGACCGTTCCAGCCGGGGTAGTTCCACGATGAGGTGCCCAGCCGGGCGAGCGCGGGCAGGGCAACGGCCAATTCGATGTGCGCGGCATCGGGCGGCTGGGGGCCAACGTTGGGCGTAACTTTTGCCGAACCAGCATTCACGCGTGGCTCGGCCCTGACCGGTCGCCGCGCTACGGGCAGGCCACCATCATGTTCATCTGGAAAGAGCGGGTCTTGCATGCACAGCCAGTCTAACGGTGCAGATCAAGCACCGCATCAGGGTGGCAAAATGTCTTGCATATCAGTTGGAGCAATGCGTGTACCTACCCCCTCAATTCAAGGCAACAGACGATGCACACGCCAAGGCGTTGATGCGCACCCATCCGTTTGCCTCACTGATCTCAAACGATGATCAAGGCATGCCTTTTGTCACACCACTGCCACTGCATCTGCTTGAAGGTCCTTCGGGCTTATTGCTGCTGGGCCACTGTGCCAAACCCAATCCGCACTGGCGCTACCTGCAGGCACGGCCCAAAGCCGTCGTTACTTTCATGGGCCCGCATGCCTACATGACGCCCCGCGTCTACCCCGATCTGGCGCGGGTGCCTACATGGAACTATCTGATGGTTCATTGCACGGTTGAGGCAAAAATCATCGAGACTTTTGATGACAAGGACCGCCTGCTCAAGCACCTCATTGCCGATCACGACCCGGCTTATGCCGACCAGTGGCGTGGTCTGGGCGAAGAGTACCAGCACAAGATGATGGGAGGCATCGTCGCCTTTGAGCTCAGAGTGCTTGAAATGCAATGCAAGATAAAAATCAACCAGCACCGGCCCGAAGCACACGCGGCCATGAAGGCAGCCTATGCCGCTGGCAACGAGAACGAGCGCGCGCTGGCCGAGTGGATGGATAAACTCGGTCTTTCCGGACTTTGAAAGGCGATGCCATGCGAGCCATTTTTGGTGTTTTGAGTCTGCTGCTTGTGCTGGCAGTGGTTGGGCTGCTGGTTAAAAAGCAGCTTGCGTCAACCCAGCAAGCCATTCCGGCGCTGACATTACCCGCGCCGACAAATTCCGCACCCACGCCCGCTGGCGCAGAATCCACGTCTGCAAAACCTGTGGGGGCCGTTCCGCAGCAGTCGCAGCAAATCCAGCAGCAGTACAAGCAGGCCATTGATGCCGCCGTGCAGCAGGCCAGGCCCATGCCCGATGAAAAATAGACAAAACGTGAATAAAATGTGGAGAAACGTGAAAAATCATGACAAAAAGAGGCTCTGCGGCAGGTTTTACGTGGACCAACAGCTATCAAAGTAATAGCACCCATGCTTGAAGAAGCATCTGGTCGCTGGATGGCGTTGGCCCTTGCAGAGGCCGGCCTGGCCGCCGCCGCTGGCGAAGTTCCCGTAGGCGCAGTGGTGGTGCGGCGTGGGGAGGTGATTGCCACCGGCCGCAACGCGCCTGTGGATGCACATGACCCAACCGCCCATGCCGAGATTGTGGCCTTGCGGGCAGCGGCGCTGGCTGTCGGTAACTACCGGCTCGATGACTGTGAGCTCTACGTCACGCTGGAGCCCTGCGCCATGTGCAGCGGGGCCATGCTGCACGCCCGGCTCAAACGTGTGGTTTTTGGCGCATTTGATCCTAAAACGGGTGCGGCGGGCTCTGTCGTGAATCTGTTCGCGCAGCCGCAGCTTAACCACCAAACGGGGTTGCAGGGCGGGATGATGGCCGTCGACAGTGCGGCATTGCTGCAGAACTTCTTCCGACAACGCCGTGCAGACCAACGTGACGAGGCCAAAATGAACCATCCACTTCGAGAAGACGCGCTAAGAACAGCCGACACCGCCTTTAACGGCCTGCCCAACTACCCGTGGCCACCAAATTACATCAGCGATTTGCAGACCCTGGGCGGTTTGCGCCTGCACTACCTTGATGAGGGACGGGTCGCAGCACGCACGGACCAATTGACGTACTTGTGTCTGCATGGCAACCCGGCCTGGAGCTACCTTTACCGCAAGATGATCCCTGCTTTTCTGCAGGCTGGGCACCGGGTGATAGCGCCTGACCTGATCGGTTTTGGCAAAAGCGACAAGCCTAAAAAGGACAGCTTTCACAGCTTCAGCACGCATCGGCAGATATTGCTTGAACTGGTCGAACGGCTGGATCTGCAAAACGTCGTGTTGGTGGTGCAAGACTGGGGCGGCATTCTTGGTCTGACGCTGCCCATGGCTGCGCAGCAACGCTACATCGGTTTGCTGGTGATGAACACCATGCTGGCTTGCGGTGATGCACCCTTGTCCAAAGGCTTTTTGGCCTGGCGCGAGATGTGCACCAACAACCCTGATTTTGACGTGGCACGTTTGTTTGCCCGTGGCAACCCAGACATGAGCCCTGAAGCGTGTGCAGCCTACAACGCGCCGTTTCCGGACCGCGGGCACCGCGCCGCAACACGCGCCTTTCCGGCCATGGTCCCTGAATTCGAAAACTCGGACGGTGCTGATGTGTCACGCGACGCCAGACGCTTTTGGCAGAGCCGCTGGACTGGCCAGACCCTGATGGCGATTGGCGCGCAAGATCCTGTGCTGGGGCTACCGGTCATGCGCGAACTGCAAGGCTTCATCAACGGCTGCGGTGAACCGCTGGTGCTTGAAGGCGCAGGGCATTTCGTGCAGGAGCAGGGCGAACAGATTGCGCGCCATGCTGTGCACTTTTTCAAGCTCTGAAACGATGCATTAGCGGCGGTAAATGCGGTAAAGAAGGAATAG
>JANXTM010000261.1 GCA_025352405.1 Polaromonas sp. | reverse complement strand
CGGTCGCCGCGCACGGCCCGCATGGCTTCGGGCGGTAAACCGCGCAGCTCGCGGCCCTGCAGCAAAATGCTGCCGCCCACCACCTCGCCAGGCTTGTCAATCAGCCCCATGATGGAATAGCCCGTCATGGATTTGCCAGAGCCTGATTCGCCGACCAATCCCATGATTTGGCCGGGCATGACGGAAAAGGACACATCGTCGACGGCTTTGACAATACCGGCACGGGTAACAAACTGGGTCTGCAGGTTGCTGACGCTGAGCGTCGCGAGCAGGGGGGAGTTGAGCGTCGTCATGGCAGTAATTTCATTGTTCTGGTTACTGCGTCTGCAGGCGCGGGTTCAGTACGTCGCGCAACTGGTCGGCCACCAGGTTGATGGCCACCACCGTCAGCAGCAAGGCAATGCCGGGGAAAAAACTGATCCAGTATTTACCCGACAGCAGGTATTGAAAACCGTTGGCGATCAACAGGCCTAGCGAGGGCTCGGTCACGGGCAAACCCAAGCCCAGAAAGGAGAGTGTCGCTTCCAGCGAAATCGCCGACGCCACCTGCAAGGCGGCAATCACGATCAGCGGCGGCAGGCAGTTCGGCAGCAGGTGCCGAAGCATGATGCGGGCTGGCGACAGACCGAGTGCGGTGGCCGCTTCGATGTATTCTTTTTTGCGCTCCACCAGCGCTGCGCTGCGTGCCGTGCGGGCGTAGTAGGCCCATTGCACGGCCACCAGCGCGATGATGATCTTGCCGACGCCCTGCCCGGTCAGCGCCAACAAAATCAGCGCGATCAAAATGGGCGGGAAAGACAGCTGAATATCGGCGATGCGCATGATGAAAGTTTCGGTGCGGCCACCTGAATAGCCCGCCAACAAGCCCAGCGTGAGCCCCAGCACCAGCGCAATGACGGTGCTGGCAACACCCACCATGACCGAAATCCGGATGCCATACAGGATGGCCGACAGCATGTCGCGGCCCTGCTCATCGGTGCCAAGCAGAAATTTGAGCTGGCCATCGGACGACACTTGTCCAGGCGCCATGCGGGAGTCCATCACATCCAGGCGCGATAAATCGTAGGGGTTTTGCGGCGACAGCCAGGGCGCAAAAATTGCCGCCAGAAGAATCAGCGCCAGTAATATGAAACCCGCTGTGGCAATCTTGCTGCTGAAAAAGTTGCGTGAAAAACGCCGGAACGGTGTTTCCACCGCAACGCGCAAGGAGGAGTCTTCCATGATCAGCCTTTTGTATCCGACAAACGCACACGCGGATCCAGCAGCGAGTACAAGACGTCAACCACCAGGTTGATGCCGATAAAAATAACCACGATCAGCATCAAATAAGCGACGATGACGGGACGGTCCAGAAAGCGGATTGAATCAATGATGAGCTTGCCCATGCCGGGCCAGGCAAACACCGACTCGGTCACGATGGCAAAAGCGATGATCGAGCCAAACTGCAGCGCAATCACAGTGACGATGGGAATCAAAATGTTTTTCAGTACGTGTACGCCGATGATGCGGCTATTGCTGAGCCCTTTGGCGCGTGCGAATTTCACGTAGTCTTGCAGCAACGCTTCCTGCGCGCCCGCACGCGTCAGCCGGATCACCAGCGCGATGTTGAACAGCGCCAGGTTGAAGGCCGGCAGCAACAGGTGCTTGAGCCCCTCCATCGACAGGAAGCTGACCGGTATGCCCAGCAACAGTTCAGTCGGGCCCCGGCCGCTCGACGGCAGCCAGCCCAGCTGAACGGCAAAGACCACGATCAGCATCAGCCCGACCCAGAAAGTCGGCAGGGAAAAGCCCAGTATGGACACGGCCATGATGGTCTTGCCCGCGAGTCCGTTGGGCCGCAGGCCAGCCCACAGCCCCAGCGGTATACCCAGGCCAATGGACAGTAAGATGGCAAACACGGCCAGTTCCATGGTGGCGGGCATGCGCTCGACGATCAGCGTCAAGGCAGGAGCGGAAAAAGCGAAGGAGCGCCCCATGTCGCCCGCCAGCGCATTCTTCACAAACAGGAAGTATTGCTGCCAAAGTGGCTTGTCGAGTCCAAAGGCGGCGATCGTGCGGGCCCGGTCTAGCTGATCGGCGTCAGGGCTGATCAACATGTCGATCGGATTGCCGATCGCGTACACGCCGACAAATACCAGCAGCGACATCACCAGCAGGACAAGCACGCTTTGCAGCAAGCGCCGAATAATGAATACGAGCATCAAATAACCTGAATAACTGAGCTTGAAAGGCTCCGTGAACCGTGACCTGCGGAAAACAGCGGCTTGGCGCCCGCCGCCCCACAGCTGCAGACAAGGCAGTAACCGACCGTTTTTCTGGCCTGATCACTGGGCATTCAACCGGCAATTGACGGGCAACAGCCGGGCGAATGAGGAAAGGTCAGGCGTTTACTGCTGGATAAAGCCAAAAGCGTGGGTGCGCTCATCCGTACGCGGAATGTAGGCGATCCCTTTCTTGGCAGCCCAGGTCGTGACCTGCTGGTGCAAGGGGATGATGCCGCCGTCGTTGACCGCAATGGCCGTGGCGTCCTGCAGCAGAACCAGTCGCGCCTTGTCATCAACCGTGTTCAGCGCCTTGATCAAAAGCTCATCCATTTTCGGGTTGCAGTACTTGTCCCAGTTGACACCCCCGAGGCCTTTAGCCGGGTTGTCGCAGGCCAGCAGCGCGCGCAGCGGCGAGGAGACTTCGCCGGTCTGGGCACCCCAGCCGAGCAAGCCGATAGAGAACTCACCCTTGGCACCACGGGCTGAATAAACCGACATTGGCAGGCCTTCCACTTTGGTGGCCACACCGATGCGCGAAAACATTTGGGCAATGGTTTGCGCAATCTTCTCGTCGTTCACGTAGCGATTGTTCGGTGTGTGCAGTGTCAAGCCAAACCCGTCTGGATAACCCGCCTGCGCCAGCAGCTTCTTGGCGCCTTCGGGGTCATACTTCACGGTTTTCAGCGCTGGGTTGTAGCCAAACAGCGTCTTCGGCACCAGGTTGTTGGTGGGCTCTGACAACCCCTCCATGACGCGGTCGCGAATCGCTTCGCGGTTGATCGCCATCGACAGGGCTGCGCGCACACGCTGGTCCTGCATCGGGTTTTTCTCCATCGGTTTGCCGTCCTTGTCGGTCACAAACGGTGATTTGTCGCGTTTGGTGTCCGGGAACAGATAGATCACGCGGTGGGACACTTTGGTGAACAGCCCGATGTTGGGGTCGGCCTTGACTTTGGCCAAGTCAGGCGTCGGGACATTTTCGATGGCCTGCACGTCGCCCGCCAGCAGCGCCGCCAGCCGGGTGGAACCATTCGGGATAAAGCGCATGGTCACTTTCGACCAGGCCGGCTTCTTGCCCCAGTAGCCGTCGTTGCGTTCGAGTTCCAGCCGGTCGTCGCGCTGAAATTTAACGTACTTGTAGCGACCCGTACCGACCATCCCCTTGCCGCTGGAGAAATCGTCGCTGGACACGCCGGTCGTCGCTTTTTTGGAAACGATGTAGATCGAGGTCAGGTCAGCCAACATCAGCGGGTAGGGCTCTTTGGTGGTGAAGCGGATGGTGTTGGCATCAATGATTTTCTTGTTGATGATGGCCTTGGTGTAGACATCAAACTTGCCTGGGCTGCCGACGATGGTGGCCGGGCGGTCCATCGACCAGGCGACGTCTTCGGCTGTCATCTCGCTGCCGTCGTGGAACTTGACGCCCTTGCGCAGCTTGAATTCCCAGGTCAGGTTGTTGACCAGCGTCCAGGATTCAGCCAGCGCGGGCGTGACACGGCTGTCGGGATCCATGGTGACCAGGGTCTCGAACACATGGTCGGACACGTTCAAATTGGGAAACAGGTTGTAGAAATGCGGGTCCAGCGACGTCGGCGGCGAGCTCATGGCCAGCTTGAATTCCTGCGCGAAAACCAGGGGTGCGGCGACGGTGAACAGAGCGGCGAGCGCGAGCCCAAGCAAGCCTTTTTTGCCCAATTTTGATGCTGACGACAGACGCATAAAGGTCTCCATTAAGTTGAAAGTGCCCAAGCAAACCGGGTTGCGCAGGATCTCGTAATATACACAGTTGACAACCGATTTGACCCCCTCAACGGCAGACTGGCAGAAAAAATTTTTGGGTGTCCGCATTGGTCAGAGGCCGCAAAAAATACAGGCAAAAACCGCCGTGCGACCCGCCAACCTGGCGAACCCATCCGTTTGAGGCCTACGCCCGCGCAACTTGAACACGCCTTTGACAAACTGTTTCCTGCTCTGGCTTTGGCGCCGACGGACGCATTGATTGGGGCTAATAGTTTTGAAAGTCTGGCCATGACCTGGCAGCACGGCCTGCTGGCGGGGACACAACGTGCGCGCACCGGAACCCCTTTGACCGCATGCTGGCTGCACACAGCGAGGTTGAAAAAGCGACGCCGGTCACTTGCGATTGGCGCATTAGAAAAATTCAATACTGAAGTTCTCTGGTAGCGATTCGGGGCAAAATCTGTGCCAGGCTGCCGCACACATCCTTTCAAAGCCATCAGGCCTGGCTGGTGCGCCGGCCTTCAAAATCCGTCCAGCAGCGTTGCTCGAAATCGTAGAGTTTGCAAGCGCTGGTCGTCCGGGCATACCAGGCCCATGAAAACGGCTGCACGATGATGCTGCCCGGCAACCTGGCCTCCAGCAGCGCTTGCGCCTGCTTGAGGCGATACAGGGGCACGCTCATGTCGACGTGGTGCGCCGTGTGCTCCATGATGTGGTGCAGAAATGTTCCCACGCCTGCGCCAAAGGTCAGGTGCACGGTGGTCGACACAAAGGGACTGGCCTCGGACCAGTCGGCTTTATTGTCGTACCAGGCCACGCTGGTGTGGGTGTGGTGGACGTACACCACAAAACCTATTAAGGCATTCCAGACAAAAAGAGGCAGCGCAAAACCCACGCACAACAGCCACAGCACGGATTGCCCAGTCGCCGAAGCGGCATAGACCAGCCCAAGCGTCCAGGCCGCTGCCACGCAGGTGACCAGCAAACCATCAATAATAAAAATGCGGCGGCGCGCGGGCATGAGCCGCCTTGACGGAAACACCATGCGCTTCCACCAGATCTCCAGTGCGTAATACAGCCACGGCGCCCAACCACTGCGGTACACACGCTCCAGCGTCTGGCGCCACACAGGCAGGCGTTGGTAGCCCTGAAGCGACAGCGGTTGCCAGATAAAATCGAAGTCCTTGAGGTTGGTGTAGCCGTGGTGAACGACGTTGTGACCAACGCCCCACAGACTGTAAGGCGTGAGCGACGGCATGAACACCAGACGCCCAAGCCAGCGGTTGAGCCTGCGATGCGGTGTAAAACTTTGATGGCAGGCGTCGTGACCCAAAATAAAAAGCCGCCCGATCACCAATCCCGCCGCAATACCGGCCAGCACTTGCAGCACGGGCCAGGCGAGCAGCACCGTGACGGCCAGCAGCACCGCAAACAGGGTCAAGTCTGTCACCACCAGGCCCAACGCGTAGACGGTGTTCTTTTTGACAATGGGCAACAGCCAGGCACGGATGACTTTGCGGTGCGGAATGAAATCGGCTGAAGGGGCGGGCATGTGGTTCCATGTTGAAGCATTCTTGAACCATCCGGGTCGCCGTTGCTTGCCTGACAGGCCGGATGAAGAGATGCTCCAGCGTAAGGCCAGTGGCGGGCGGGCGTGTTGATCCACGTCAAAGCCCAAAGCACTGCCCGCACCAAATGCTATAACTTAAATAGCACATAGCGCCCGCATTTGCTGCCGCAGAGGCATTTTTTACCTCAGAAACCTAGATTTCGGCAAACAGCTGCGCGGCTGTGATGTCCAGCGCGACACTGGCGAGCTGCAGGTCCTGGCCGCTGTCAAACGGGTGCAGCACCCACAGCCCGTCGGCGCCCAGGCGGTAGCAGTCGGTGCAGCGTGTGTCCAGATCAATCAGCGCGTATTCCCGCAGGCTGGGCAGGTTGCGGTAATGGCTGAACTTAAGGCCCCGGTCATAGGCCGCAGTGCTTGGCGACAACACTTCCACGATCAATTTTGGCTCGCTTTTGACGAGCGGGCAGGCCTGGTCAAGGGCGCTGCAGGTCACCATGATGTCGGGGTAAAAATAGCTGCCCAGTGTGGCCACACCCAGGCGCATGTCACTCATGTAGGTGCGGCAGGGGCTGCCGCCCAGGTGCTGGCGCAAGGCGAATGCGAGGTTCATGGCAACGGTGACGTGCCTGTCTTCAGCGCCTGCCATGGCAAACACTTCTGCGCCCACAAACTCGTGGCGCTCGGTCTGTGTGGCTTCCCACGCGAGGTATTCAAACCCCGTCATGGCGGGTTGATGTGCAGCTTGGCCCATGTCAGCGCTCCTTGAAAGAGTTCACTATTATCGCGAAACTGCTCCCCGTGAAGGATCAACCAGCACATTGCTACTCATTTAATAGCGGTTAGTGCCCGTATTCCCTGCCTCAGAAGCCTTTTTCCCATTGAAATAA
Source organism: Polaromonas sp. (assembly GCA_025352405.1). Taxonomy (GTDB): domain Bacteria; phylum Pseudomonadota; class Gammaproteobacteria; order Burkholderiales; family Burkholderiaceae_C; genus Polaromonas. The sequence continues at coordinate 3,631 of JANXTM010000261.1, read as the reverse complement.
TGGCCCGATCCTTGCTGAGAAGCAGGGCCTGGTGGGCCACCGCCAGATCAATGAACTTCTGGTCGTCAGGGTCACTGCAACGCAGGCTGGACTTGGGTGCTACGTCTACCAGTCGGGCGCGCTGGTCAAAGGCGGCCAGTATGCCTTCGGCATTGCACTGGTAAAAATTCAGCCGCGTCACGATTTTCGGGTAGGCCAGCACTCTGGCCAGCTCATCGCGCATAGCCTGGGTGGCCAGCCAGTCCAGCGTGCCAGCGGCCAGCGCTTGCCGCAGGGGAATCGCCGCCGCATCGCTGAAGACAAACACGTCGAGGACGATGTTGGTGTCGAGGACGACAGGTTCAACTTTCACGATTTGGCTTGCCGCGCGCCGACCCGGCCACCATGTCAAAACGGAACAGGCGGCATTCGATCGGGCCGTTCCACATGGGCACGCGGCGCGACTCCTTAAGACGCATTTTGTTGGGCAGCTTGAAGTCAGGCGTCAGAATATGCGCGGCCCAGCCAGCGTAGTTTTTCTTCCAGTGCGTAGCCAGCTGGGGGAAGAAATCAGACGCTTCTTCACCGCTTTCAGTGACAGCCTGCTCACGCGCCGGGTTGGCATTGCGGTCGCGCCGGGTCTGGTCATCGCCGGCATGCTCGGCCACCGGCTGGCCGAACTCGTCAATGCTCTGGCCTTGAAACTGGGTACGGCGCTGTGCCGATGCCAGTGCGGTAGTGCCCGCCACACCCGCCACATCAATCCGCTCGCCGTAGGGTGGGTTGACCAGCATCACGCCCGCTAAGCCATCGGGCGTGGGCGGCATGCGCTGCAGCGCGTCGCCACCGCGAAACTGTACTGCATTGGCGACGCCTGCGCGCTCGGCGTTGCGCTCGGCAAAGTCCACCATACGAAAAGACACATCACTACCAAACACCGGCGCGGTGGGCTCGGTGATGGCAGCTTCAGCCTGGTCAAGCAGGCCTTCCCATACATGGGGCTGAAACGGCAGATATTTCTGAAAGGCAAAGCGGCGGTTGATACCCGGCGCAATATTGCAGGCAATCTGCGCGGCTTCAATAGCAATCGTGCCCGAGCCGCAGCACGGGTCATACAGCGGCACGCCCTGCTTGCAAAGCACGTCCCAACCGCTGGCAGCAATCATGGCGGCCGCTAAGGTTTCTTTCAGGGGTGCGTCGCCCTTGTCTTCGCGCCAGCCGCGTTTGAACAGCGGCTCGCCCGACGTGTCGATGTAGATGGTGACAGTGTCGACCGTCAGATGCACATAAATCCGCACATCGGGCCAGCGTGTTTCAACACTGGGCCGGACATCATTGAACTTGGCCCTGAAGCGGTCAGCCACCGCGTCCTTGATTTTGAGCGTTGCAAAATTCAGACTGGTCAGCGGGCTGTGCTGCGCGGTGATTTCGATTTTGAAGGTTTGCTGGGGCGTGAACCAGATCTCCCAGGCCACGCTGGCCGCGGCGTTGTACAGGTCCTGCTCGCTGCGGTACTGGTGGTGCGCCAGCTCAATCAGTACGCGCTGGGCCAGGCGGCTGTGCAGGTTGAGCTGCTGCGCATCACGCCAGGAGCCCTGCAACTGAACACCCGCACGCCAGGCCTTGCCGGATGTGCCGGTAATACGCTGGACTTCAGTGGCCAGCAGGGCTTCAACGCCAGCGGCGCAGGGTAAAAATAGTTGGAGTTGGTTCATAAATGATGTGTTGACCGCAGGACGTAGCGAGCCATCTTTTTTTCAAACAGGGGCCGCGGGACTGGCTTCACCAGGCCGCAGGCGCAGCGGCCCCCTCGGGAGGCAGGGAGCGACACGCAGTGCGCGAACGTGGGGGTCGAGTTTTTCCGCCGGGCCGCCCCAAGGAAAAATGCGCCCCCTCGGGGGGCAGGGAGCGACACGCAGTGCGCGAACGTGGGGGTCATATTCACAGTGCTCTGCGCAGGTTGGCAGGGGCTATGCGCAGCGCTTCGCGGTACTTGGCCACGGTACGGCGCGCGCATTCAATGCCTTGCTCTTTGAGCATTTGGGAAATCTGGTTGTCACTAAGCGGTTTTGCGGTGCTTTCAGACGCCACAAATTGCCTGATCAACGCGCGCACGGCGGTGCTTGACGCATTGCCACCGGTCTCGGTGCCGAGCGCGGAGCCGAAAAAGTATTTGAGCTCAAAAGTACCAAACGGCGTGCTCATGTATTTGGCCGTGGTCACGCGCGAAATGGTCGATTCGTGCAGGCCCAGCTCGTCGGCAATCTCGCGCAGCACCAGTGGCCGCATGGCCAGTTCGCCGTGGCTGAAAAAACTTTTTTGCCGCTCCACAATGGCCGTGCTGACGCGCAGGATGGTGTCGAAGCGCTGCTGGATGTTTTTAATAAACCAACGGGCTTCTTGCAGGCGTTGCTGCAGGGCTGGCCCGCCCTGGCCGCCGCCTCTGCCGTTATGTTGTTTGAGGGCATTGGCATAAATGTCGTGCACTTTGAGGCGCGGCATCACGTCGCCGTTAAGCGTGACCTTGAAACCCCGGCCAGACTTGGTGACCAGCACATCGGGCACGACGAGGTTGCGCTCGACATTCACGAAGCGGCGACCGGGCTTGGGATCAAGTCGACCAATCACGCCGATGGCGCCCTTGATCACGGTGTCGGGGAAGCCGCACAGCTGCGACAGACGCCTGATGTCGCGCTTGGCCAGCAGTTCCATGGGCTGCCGGCACATCGCCATAGCGGCGCGCGTTTCAACGCAATCCTTGCAATCGAGCAATTGCAGGCCCAGACATTCGGCGAGGTTGCGGGCGCCCACACCGGCAGGCTCCATGTGGTGGAGCAGTTTTAACGCCACGCCAAAGTGTTCCACCAGCTCTTCAACCTGCAGCGCGTCCTCGCCAGCCAGACTGGTGGCCAGCACAGTCAGGGTATCTTCGAGATAGCCATCGTCATTGAGCGATTCAATCAGGAAGTGCAGCGCGGCCCGGTCAAGCCCGGACAGGCGCAGGCTGAGTGACTGCCGGTGCAGGTGGTCTTGCAACGATTCGTGGCCACGCACCAGATCGGCGGCATCGGTGTCGCTGTCATCGGCGTTGTTTTTGCGGGCAGGCGCATCGCCGCCCCATTCGCCGTCGTCAGGCGTGGTCTCTACCGTGCCATCGCCCTCCCAGCTTTCTTCAAGCTTGGCTTCCGAACTGATCTCTGGCGTAGTGTCAGAATCATTTTGGCTTGTAGCGCTTGTTTCAATGGGGCCTGCAGCTATTGAATCTGTAGCAAACTCAAACTCCCGGTTGTCTTGACTGACTGGCGTGTCAATGTGCTCAACCCCAAACTCTTCGCGTGTAGCGGCTTCTTCAGACAGTTCCAGAAACGGGTTTTCGTCGAGCATCTGCTCGACTTCCTGGCTCAGCTCCAGCGTTGAAAGCTGCAACAGGCGAATGGACTGCTGTAGCTGCGGCGTGAGCGCCAGATGCTGCGAGACGCGAAGTGACAGACCCTGCTTCATGCCTACATTCGAAAGTGCTCGCCGAGGTAGACCCTGCGGACATCGGCATTGTTGACAATTTCCGACGGGGTGCCCGTAGCCAGCACATGGCCGTCACTGATGATGTAGGCGTGGTCACAAATGCCCAGCGTCTCGCGGACGTTATGGTCGG
>JANXTM010000258.1 GCA_025352405.1 Polaromonas sp. | reverse complement strand
TTTTAGCGTTTGTTCGAGCACATGCAACTGCTGATTCAACTCGGTATTTTTTTGACGCTCTGCCGCAATCTTGCGGACCGCGTGCAGCACGGTGGTGTGGTCCCGTCCACCGAAGAGTTCGCCGATCTCGGGCAGACTTTTTTGAGTCATGTCTTTGGCAAGGTACATGGCGATCTGCCGAGGCCGCGCGATGGAAGCAGGACGCTTCTTGCTGTACATGTCGGCAACCTTTATTTTGTAAAAATCGGCGACGGTCTTCTGGATGTTTTCGACCCCAATCTGCCTGTTTTGAATCGACAGCAGGTCTTTCAACGCCTCACGCGCGAGTCCAATGTTGATTTCTTTGTGTGAGAACCGCGAATAAGCCAGGATTTTGCGCAGCGCGCCTTCCAGCTCGCGCACATTTGAGCGCACGTTCTTGGCCACAAAAAAAGCGACCTCTTCAGGCATCACTGTGCCTTCAACCTCTGCTTTCCGGATCAAGATGGCGACTCGCATCTCAAGCTCAGGTGGTTCAATCGCTACCGTTAGGCCAGAATCAAAACGTGATACCAGACGCTCATGGATGTCTGTGAGGCCCTTGGGATAGGTGTCGCTGGTCATCACAATATGTGACTTCTTCGTCAGCAAAGCCTCGAATGCGTTAAAAAATTCTTCTTGGGTACGATCTTTGTTAGCAAAAAACTGCACGTCATCAATCAACAGTAAATCAAGCGAGTGGTAACGCTCCTTGAACTCGTCAAAAGTTTTGCGTTGATAAGCTTTAACCACATCTGAAACGAATTGTTCAGCGTGGATGTAGAGAACTTTTGCATTGAGGTTGTCTGCGAGCAGCTTGTTACCGATGGCGTGCATGAGATGGGTCTTCCCCAGACCAACGCCACCATAAATAAAAAGTGGGTTGTAGAGCTGCCCCAGACTACTGGCTACATGCAGCGCCGCAGCACGTCCCATGCGGTTGGCAGTGCCTTCAATCAGGGTGTCAAACGTTAACGCCGTGTTGAGCCGGTTCTTGAACGGTGCGCCGGCAAGTTCTTCAGCCACACCCAGACCAGCAGGTTCAGGAATACCTGAACTCTCAAAGCTTCGGGTTAATGGCACTGATTTTGCGGGGGCTTCCCGCGGAGCGAGCGCTAACTCAAGTGGAATATTATGGCCCGAAACCTTCTCAAGAAGGGCTGCGATGCGGGCCGCATACTGAGCTCTAATCCAGTCGAGCTTGAACCTGTTACCAACTTGGATCGTGACTTTTGAGAGATCTTCCGCCACTTCTGCCGCCAAAGGACGGATCCAGGTATTGAACTGTTGCTCAGGCAATTCATGGGCAAGTTGGTCGACGCAGGTCTGCCATAAGCTGTGGCTCAGATCACTCGCTGAGCCGTCACGCATGGAAAATCTGGTTGGTAGCGCCGCCGGTAAAATGCGCCGGCTGCTTGTGGATACTATTAATTTTTGACACGCGTAATTGTAGTCTTTGAGCTGAGTTATCCACAAAGTAATTCTCGTCACCTTTGCGCTATTTTCGGGCCACCTATTGGCGTCAGGGGACGTTCTGGGAAAATGCCGGCTTGCACACGCCGCCGATCCAAGTCATCATGCCAAATAAGCCGCGTAACTTGTTGCCAGGTTTGAGAAATCTGCGATAATCATGGGTTTCCTTGATCCGCCTCTGAAGTCAATTGCGTTTTCTGCCTTTCACTTTAGTGAAGCGTCAGTGACCTTTAGTCAGTCGCAGTAAGCGATCAGTGGGCCGCTAGAGATAGCAAACATCAGTCAAGTAACCGTAGTACAAGTAGCTGGATAAATCATGAAACGCACATACCAACCCTCCAAAGTCAAACGCGCACGTACACACGGCTTCCTGACCCGCATGAAAACGCGTGGTGGCCGTGCAGTCATTGCTGCACGTCGCGCAAAAGGTCGCAAGCGCCTGGCTGTATAAGCGCCGCATCACGCTGGCCTGTACGTAAAAAACGAGCTCAGGTCCTGGTTAAAATTTTGTGTTCCATTGCGCGATTCATGGCTAATCAACGTGCGGGCTTGCGTGCAGCGGCTTAAAACCCGACCACAGTTTCAGGCTGTGCTTGCCGGCAGCATTGTTGCCAGGACCGAGCACTTTGCACTGCACTGCAATGGACTTCATACACAACCACTAAAAGCGGGCCCTGAAAAAAGCACATGTGAGGATTCGCATGTAGCTGTTCTGTTCCCGGTTCAATCCATGTGGATTGGAGCCATGGTGCCCAAACGCTGGGCCAGGCGGGCTGTCACCCGCAACGCCATAAAAAGGCAAATTTACACCGTGAGCGAAGGTTTTCTGCACAGTTATCCCCAAGCTGCCTTCGTGGTTCGCTTGCGGAGAGAGTTTTCCCGCAAGGAATTTCTCAGTGCAACATCCAGTCACCTCAAAGAAGCAGTACGCGCCGAGGTCGTGGCCTTGATGCAAGCTGGCAACGCCCTCAGGTGATCAGCGGTATGAGCCATCTCTCGACTGTTGTGAGCCTCATGAAGTTTGTTACTGCCTTGCCACAAACACTCTTGATCGGTATGGTCAAGGGCTACCGTTTACTGCTCAGTCCGGTTCTGGGTTCCGCATGCCGTTTCGAGCCGACCTGCTCCGCATATTCCCTGAAAGCCCTGCAACAGCATGGTGCTGCAGGGGGCAGCTACCTTACACTCCACCGACTGGCCCGCTGTCATCCCTGGTGCGACGGCGGTACAGATCCTGTGCCCGCTACCTTATTCACCCGTTTGGTCACAACCGTGACTTCAGATTCCTCTAAAAAGAAACCGTCATGAACGACATCCGCCGCACCATTTTGTGGGTGATTTTTGGGTTTTCCATGGTTTTGCTGTGGGACCAGTGGCAGGTCTTCAATGGCCATAAACCCACTTTCTTTCCCGGCGCTACAACAGCAGTCAAAGCTACCGCGCCCGTTAGTGTGCCGTCTGCTTCGTCATCTTCAGTGCCTGTTGGTAGCTCGTCAGCTGTTTCCGCACCTGTTGGTGTTGCTGCGTTGCCAGCCGGTGCGCCATCATTGACGACGCAGGCGACCAAAGAACGCTTGGTGGTGACAACCGACGTGTTCACTTTGACGTTTGATACCGAAGGGGGTTCGCTGGTCCGTTCGTCGTTCAACAAATTCAAGGACATGACGGATAAAAACAACGGCTTTGTCCTGCTCGATGAAAGTAGCAGCCGGGTTTACGTCGCCCAAACCGGCCTGATTGCCAGCAATCCGGGTGCAGCACTTCCTACCCACAAAACCCTGATGACGGCGGTGCCCGGCGAGCGCACCCTGAAAGACGGCCAAAACGAGTTGCAGATCAAGTTTGAGTCAGCAGAAGTTGGTGGCGTCAAGCTGGTCAAAACCTATACGTTCAAGCGTGGCGCCTATGACATTGCGGTTCGCCACGAAATCATCAATATTGGCGCCACCACCGTGTCGCCCCAGCTGTATCTGCAGTTGGTACGCGATGGTAATCGGCCGGTCGGCGAGTCCTCTTTTTACTCGACCTTCACCGGCCCGGCAATTTATACCGATGCCAAGAAGTACCAGAAGGTAGAGTTCAAGGACATTGAAAAAGGCAAGGTTGATGTTGAAAAACAGGCCACTAACGGCTATGTTGCCATGGTGCAGCATTATTTTGCTTCCGCTTGGATTTTGGGCGACGGCGTCAAGCGTGACCTGTTTGAGCGCAAGGTCGACAACAACCTTTATGCGGTCGGCATGATCACATCGCTGGACGCCATAGCGCCCGGCACGACCAAATCCATTGACGCCAGATTTTTTGTCGGTCCGCAGGAAGAAAAAACCCTTGAGGCGCTGGCTCCCGGTCTGGAGCTGGTCAAGGACTATGGCTGGCTGACCATTCTGGCCAAGCCGCTTTATTGGCTGCTTGACAAGCTGCACGGCTTTATTCAAAACTGGGGCTGGTCGATTGTGGCGTTGGTGTTGTTGCTCAAAATCGCGTTTTACTGGCTCAATGCCAAGGCGTATTCGAGCATGGCCAAGATGAAAGCCATCAACCCCAAAATCATGGAAATGCGCGAACGCCTGAAAGACAAGCCGCAGGAAATGCAGCAGGCGATGATGAAGATATACAAGGAAGAAAAGGTCAACCCGATGGGCGGCTGCTTCCCCATCATGATTCAGATTCCGGTGTTCATTGCTCTGTACTGGGTATTGCTGTCCAGCGTCGAGATGCGCGGTGCGCCGTGGATTTTGTGGATCAGGGATTTGTCTGCACCAGACCCGTTTTTCATCCTCCCGGTGATCATGACCCTCACCACCATGCTGCAAACCGCCCTGAACCCGGCACCACCAGATCCAATGCAGGCCAAGTTGATGTGGTTCATGCCGTTGGTGTTCAGCGTGATGTTCTTCTTCTTCCCGGCTGGCCTGGTCCTGTACTGGATTACCAATAATATTTTGTCGATCGCCCAGCAGTGGGTTATCAACACCCGCATGGGCGTGCCGCCGCAGTTCAACTTGCCAAAATTCAAATAGTCTAAAAACCATAAAAATGGCCGCCGGCAGACATGCCTGGCGGCCATTTTTACGCCCAACCCTTACCATTCATGTTTATGCTGGCCAGACACCGTCACCCCATTGCCGCCATTGCCACTGCACCTGGTCGCGGAGCGGTTGGTATTGTTCGTGTGTCGGGCAAAGACGTTACAGCGGTGATTAACGCCATTTGCGGAAGACCCCTGTTACCCCGGCAAGCGACGTATTTGCCTTTCCGCGATGCCGCCGGCGGCGTGATCGACCAGGGCCTGGTCATTCATTTCCCAGCCCCGCATTCGTACACCGGTGAAGACGTGCTGGAGCTGCAGGCGCATGGCGGTCCGGTGGTGTTGCAGTTGCTGCTGGCGCGTTGTCTGGAGGCTGGTGCTGCGCTCCACCCGGTGACTGGCCAGGCCTGCCTGCCCGACATGCGTGTGGCGCAACCCGGCGAGTTCACCGAACGGGCCTTTTTGAACGACAAAATTGACCTCGCGCAGGCTGAAGCGATTGCCGATTTGATTGACGCCAGCACTGAGACCGCGGCGCGTTCGGCGGCGCGCTCCATGTCGGGTGAGTTTTCGCTGGCCGTCAACGCTTTGCTGGCGCAGTTGATTCACCTGCGCATGCTGGTCGAGGCAACACTGGATTTCCCTGAAGAAGACATTGATTTTCTGGAAAAAGCCGACGCATTAGGCCAGCTGGTGCGCCTGCAGCAGACGCTGGCCAGTGTCATGCAGCGGGCTGGTCAGGGTGCGATTTTGCGCGAAGGCATCAAGGTCGTCATTGCCGGGCAGCCCAATGCCGGTAAAAGCTCGCTGCTCAATGCGTTGGCCGGGGCCGAGCTGGCCATCGTCACGCCGATTGCCGGCACCACGCGCGACAAGGTCACGCAACTGATTCAAATAGAAGGCGTGCCGCTGCATGTAGTGGACACCGCCGGCCTGCGCGAGGCACTCGACGAGGTTGAAAAAATTGGCGTTGAACGCGCTTGGGCTGAGATTCAAAGCGCGGATGCTGTTCTTTTTTTACACGATTTGACGCAGCAAGACGCTATTGATTACATAGCAAATGACGCAAGCATTGCAAGCGCCATGGCCCTTAAACTGCCTGTAAAAACGCCCATCATCGACATCTGGAACAAGTCTGATATGGCGAGCGTGGCGGCGCAGGCGCATCTGGCCACAACCAGTACCCCGGGGGTGGTGATTTCTGCCAAAACCGGTGCCGGGTTGCAGGCCTTGCGCGAGCAGTTGCTCAGCGTGGTGGGCTGGCAGTCTGCGCCGGAAGGCGTTTTCATGGCCCGGGAGCGGCATGTTCGCGCTTTGGCCGAGGTGGATGTGCAGCTGCAACGGGCGGCAGCGCAGCTTCGGGCAAGCCAGCCAGCGCTGGATTTGCTGGCCGAAGACCTGCGCCAGGCGCAACGCTATTTAGGCGACATCACCGGCCAGTTCACCTCAGACGACTTGTTAGGCGAGATTTTTTCCCGGTTTTGTATCGGCAAATAGGCCGACACGGTTGCTGCCAAATTGGCATAGGTGCTTGTCCAGCCAGCATAACTGCCCCTTTTGCTGTAACCGCTGATGTGATATTCCGAGTCTGGCGTGGGCCATTACACGTTACTCGTCACCCATTTCCTGTTACCCGTTACACGGCCAGCGACAGACCGCAGTCTTGATGGGGCCGAGCCTTGGACCGGTGTTTTTAGTTTAAAGAAAGTGGCACACTGAGTGCCTACTATGGGGAACATAAAGTGCGCGTGCGAATGGAAAATACCGTTGTTGGCATCGTGCTTGGAATGGGTGCTTGTTCTCCATCAGCCGCGTAGTGCCACTGCGCATGCACCAAGTCCCTGCAAGCCGACCCGCCCAAGGGGCACCATGTGTGCCCAATATCCGGAGACGCGTTTTTTTGCCGAGCGAAAAATTTTCCCGGGCGAGCGTGTCTGGGTAAAATTGCGTTGTCAACTTAACCAATTGTGCGCACATTGGGTCAGCTTTGTCCGCATGGCGCTGCAGCAGCCGAAAAATTCAGGAAAAACTGAAAATGTCTCTGTTTAACTGGTTTTTCGGCAAATCCGTACCCTCCGGAGCTTTCTTTGACAAAGGCAACGAGTCTATGGTCCGGAATAACCGGGGCCGTTCGCAGTTGGCGCGCGATAAACGCTCGTCCTCGACCCCGACCAGGGTTGCAGCTGACCCCACCAACCGCAGCGAAGCGCGCAAGATCAAGCGACATGCGCGCCGCGAGCAGCTCTACATGGCGGTACGGGAGGCCTTCACCCATGCGGGCGTGCTGTCTGCCACTTACCGGTTCAAGGTGTTGTCGCTGGACAAGGCTGGTGAGGAGTTTTTGGTCATGGTGGACGTCGATCAGTTCTTCGACCACCGGGCCGAAAAGCTAGCTGACATTGAAGCCAGGATTGTCCAGACAGCGAAAACCCGTTATGAAATACGCGTGACCTTTGTGTATTGGCGCATCTCCACTTTGGCATCGACAGGCGGTATAAAAGCAGCATCCAAGGATGTCGTGCAGGCCGCTGCGGTGTCAAATCCCGGAGCAGTGAACCCCCCTCCCCAGAAGACGCCCAACTTTCGCTATGACCCCATCCAGGATGCCGAGGTGGCGGCATTTAAGCAAGCGCTGGCAGTAGTTTCTGCTACTAGCCCCGCTTTGGACGACGCCGCTGACAGGGCGCGCAGCACCCTTCGCTCCTACACCTTATTGACGGGCTTTGAAGACACTGAGATGTCGGAGTCAGCAACCACGCCCGTCCTCAGTGCCACACAGTACGGCGATTTGAATTGAACACCTGAGCCTTCGTGCTTGAAGGATTTCGCGGGTAATAGATCATGACCTTGCGGCAGTAAATGCGGGCGCCGCATGCTATTAATAGCATAGCAAAAACAAGATTAACCGAGCATCACCCAATGCATCGCGCGTGCCAGCGCTTTTCCATAGCTGTCCCCAATAAACGCCTCCCTGTAGCTGGCACCCGCCGGTCAGGGATGTGATGTTGGTTTGATACGATACCCAGACGCCGGGCTGCCCAAGAAGCGCGGTTTTAAGCAGCGCACCGCGCGCCAACCCCTCAAGCCGACGCGGGGTTGGTTTTGGTACCCCTGCCACGCAGCAGTTTTTCCTCGGCCATGGCCAGTGCGGCCGGCTTGCCTGACAGCACCAGCGTGTCACCGCCTTCCAGAACTGCGTCGTTACTGTCAACCACGGCCTTGCCTTTGCTGCGGCGCAGGCTCACCACTCGTACGCCGAGCGATGGCAAATCCAGGGAGCCGAGCACCCCGCCGACCGACTTGACGCCGAGCGGTAAAACGACAGTTGCCAAGCGTTCTTCATCGAGCTCGTTGACGGTGTCGTCATCCGCCCCGCGAAAGTAGCCACGCAGCAGGTTGTAGCGCGCATCGCGCTGGTCCTGCACCACCCGAATCACCCGGCGCATGGGGACACCGACCAGCGCTAGCGCATGGCTGGCCAGCATCAGGCTGCCCTCTATGGCTTCAGGCACGACTTCGGCAGCACCAGCGGCCTGCAGCTTTTCAAGGTCGTGGTCGTCTACGGTGCGCACAATTACCGGCACATCGGGCGCGTGGGCGCGTGCATTGGCCAGCACCTTCAAGGCACTGGCGGTGTCCAGGTAAGTGACCACCACGGCGCTGGCCCGCGCCAGACCGGCGGCCATCAATGCCTGCAGGCGCACAGCGTCGCCAAACACCACGGAGTCTCCCGCAGCGGCGGCCTGGCGCACCCGGTCAGGGTCCAGGTCCAGTGCCATGTACTGAATGCCTTCCCGCTCAAGTATCTGGCCCAGGTTCTGGCCGCAGCGGCCATACCCACAAATAATGACGTGTTTGTTGGCGTTGATGGACTTGCGCGCAATCGTGGTCATTTGCAGTGACTGCTGCAGCCATTCACTGGCCACCAGTTTCATCACGATACGATTGCTTTGCATGATGATGAACGGCGTGGCCAGCATCGACAGCACCATGCTGGCCAAAATAGGATTCAGCAGGGCCTGAGGTACCAAATTACTGTTATTGCTAAGGGTCAGCAGCACAAAACCGAATTCGCCAGCCTGCGCCAAATAAAGGCCGGTACGCAGCGAGACACCGGTGGTGGCCCCAAGCGCCCGCGCCAGGCCGGTGACGAGCAGCAATTTGAACACCACCGGAATCGTTGTCAGTAGCAGCACAACAGGCCAGCGCTCCAGCACAATGCGCCAGTCCAGCATCATGCCGATGCTGATGAAAAACAGGCCCAGCAACACATCGTGAAAAGGCCGGATGTCGGTTTCCACTTGGTGCTTGAATTCGGTCTCTGAAATCAGCATGCCGGCAATAAAAGCGCCTAGCGCCAGGCTTAGACCCGCAAGCTCGGTTAGCCATGCCAGTGCCAGCGTGACCAACAGCAGATTAAGCACAAACAGCTCTTCGCTCTTGCGTCGCGCCACGATGGTGAGCCACCAGCGCATGACGCGTTGCCCGCCCGTGAGCAGCAGGCCGACCAGTACGGTTGCCTTTGCCGCAGCGACAGCCAGCGCCATGAAAAGCTGGTCTGCAGGCGAGCTGAGTGCGGGGATCAGCACCAACAGGGGCACCACGGCCAGGTCCTGAAACAGCAACACGCCCATCACGCGTTTGCCATGCTCGGAGTCCAGCTCCAGCCGCTCGGCCAGCAGTTTGACCACAATCGCAGTGCTGCTCATGGCGATGGCGCCAGACAGCGCCAGCGCGGTTTGCCATTCCATCTTCCAGAGGCTGGGGGCCATGCTGGCCAGAAACAGCGAACCTGTCGTGGCCAGCACAATGGTCAGTACCACCTGCAGCAGCCCCAGACCAAATACATGACGGCGCATGGAGCCCAATTTGGGCAGGTTGAATTCGAGCCCGATGACGAACATCAGGAAAACCACGCCGAACTCACCCAGGTGGCGCACCCCGTCGGAGTTTTTGGACAAGGCAAGCGCGTGGGGGCCAATCACCACGCCGACTGCCAGGTAGCCCAGCATGGGCGGCAGTTTGAGTGAGCGGCACGCTACCACACCCAACACCGCAGCCAGAAGGTACAGCAGGGTCAGTTCAAGTGCGCTCATATTTTGATGTTATCTGATGCACAGGCGTTCTTGGCGCGTCTATAGAATGCGGGAATGAGTTTTGACGCAGCCCACTTCAACGCCGAGCAAGCACAGGCCCTGGCTCGAAAAACGTTTGAGATAGAAGCCGCTGCCGTATTGGGCCTGGCAGGCCGCGTAGGCCCCGATTTTGCGCGTGCTGTACAAATCATGCTGACCTGCCGTGGCCGCGTGGTGGTCATGGGCATGGGCAAGAGCGGCCACATCGGCCGCAAGGTGGCAGCAACGCTGGCCTCTACCGGTACCCCCGCCATGTTTGTGCACCCGGCAGAAGCCAGCCACGGAGACCTGGGAATGATCAAGGCAGTGGATGTGGTGCTGGCCATTTCCAACAGTGGCGAGAGCGGAGAGCTGAACGCTATTTTGCCGGTTTTAAGCCGGCAGGGCGTGCCGTTGGTGGCGATCACTGGCGGGATGCAGTCCACCCTTGCCAAGCACGCGCGGGTCACCCTGGACAGCAGCGTGGCGCAAGAGGCCTGCCCGCTGAATCTGGCGCCGACAGCCAGCACCACGGCGCAGCTTGCGCTGGGCGATGCACTGGCCGTGGCGCTTCTCGATGCGCGGGGTTTTAAAGAAGAAGACTTTGCCCGCTCGCACCCTGGTGGCGCACTGGGCCGCAAACTGCTGACGCATGTCAGCGACGTGATGCGCAGCGGCGATGCCATCCCGCAGGTTGGGCCCGAGGCCAGCTTCAGCGAACTGATGCGTGAGATGAGTGCCAAAGGCCTGGGCGCTTCGGCTGTTGTCGATGCCGGCCAGCATGTGCTGGGCATATTCACCGATGGTGACTTGCGCCGCTTGGTTGAAAAGGGTGTGGACTTGCGCCGCAGCAAGGCCGGTGACGTCATGCATGCCGAACCATGTACCGTACGTGCAGATTCACTGGCCGTGGAAGCTGTGGCCCTGATGGAGCAGTACCGCATCACCAGTGTGCTGGTGGTCGACAGTGATGGGCTGCTCTGCGGCGCGCTAAATACCAACGATTTAATGCGTGCAAAAGTTATCTGAAAAATATGACCCCCCCGCTTTTCACTTCGTGTAATACGCTGCACTTGCCTGCGCTTGATTTTCCGCCGGAGCTGCTCCTCAAGGCTCAGGGCGTGCGCGTTGCGTTTTTTGACATCGACGGCGTGCTGACCGACGGCGGCCTGTACGTGTCCGAGCATGGTGAAACCCTCAAACGCTTCAACACACTTGATGGCCACGGCTTGAAGCTGCTTCAAAAAGCTGGAATCACGCCAGCTGTGATTACCGGCCGTGACAGCCCTGCGCTGCGGGCGCGGCTTCAGGCGCTGGGCATTACCCATGCGCATTTCGGGACAGAAGACAAGCGCCCCGCCGCTGAAATCACGCTGCAGGCCTTGGGTCTGGGCTGGCCACAGGCCGCTGCCATGGGCGATGACTGGCCGGATTTGCCGGTGATGCGGCGCGCCGCCTTCAGTTGCGCGCCCGCCAACGCGCATGTCGAGGTCAAAGCGCTTGCAAACTACACCACGCGATATGCAGGCGGGTTCGGCGCCGCGCGCGATTTTTGTGATTTGCTGCTGGTGGCGAGTGGTCGTTATGCGGATCTGTTGCAGGAATTCACAGCATGACGACGACGCGCGTACGCCCGACTCTGGGCTGGCGAACCTTGTGGCTAAAAACCTTGTGGCTCTGGGACAACGTGTCCATTTACCTGCCGCTTGTGATGATGGGGGCGCTGGCGCTGGGCACCTACTGGCTGGTCCGTAACACACCTATTTTCAGCCCGCCAGGGGCTGCCAAGGAGGTCAAACATGAGTCGGACTACTTTATGCGCAACTTCACCGTCAAAAACTTTGATGAGCGCGGGCAACTCAAAAGCGAGGTGATGGGCATTGAAGGACGCCATTATCCCGACAGCGATACCCTGGAGATTGACCAGGGACGCATTCGCAGCGTCAACAGCGAAGGCCGGCTGACCACCTCGACGGCTAACCGGGTCCTGAGCAATGCTGATGGTTCTGAGGTGCAGTTGATCGGCAATGCGCTGGTCGTGCGCGAGAGTGTCAAGGACGCCCTAGGCCAGAACATACCGCGCATGGAATTTCGCGGTGAATTTTTGCATGCGTTCCTGAACGACGAGCGCGTCAAGTCCCACAAACCGGTGCTGCTCACGCGTGGCAACGACCACTTTACAGGTGATACGTTGGCCTATGACAACATCACTGGCGTCGCAGATCTGAAAGGCCGAGTCAAAGGCGTGCTCGTGCCCACAGCGAGTCGCCCGACGGCGCGCTAGCCTCCGCTCCTGCCCGTTTTTACTGTTACAGACCGCACCTTTAACCTCCTCAGGAGTCAAGTTGTCCAAGCTTGTTTTTATTACCGGTGCGTCCAGCGGCATCGGCCAGGCCCTGGCCCTGCGGTACCACCAGGCTGGCTGGCGTCTGGGTCTGGTGGCGCGCCGGACATCTGCGGTCGAATCATGGGCTACGGCAAATTCCATCGGGGCCAGCAGCTACCAAATTTATAGCGCAGACGTTTCCGTTGCTGACAGCATTGTGGCGGCGGGCCATGCGTGCATCTTGCGGCAAGGCCTGCCGGACGTGGTGATTGCCAATGCCGGCATCAGCATCGGCATGGACACCCGCATGCACGAAGACCTAGGCATGATGGTGCAAACCTTCGCCACAAACAACATTGGCCTGGCGGCAACTTTTCACCCTTTCATCGAGGCCATGACCCAGCGCGGTTCGGGCGCACTGGTCGGCATTGGCAGCGTGGCGGGCATTCGCGGCCTGCCCGGGCATGGGGCCTATTGCGCCAGCAAAGCAGCGGTGATTGCCTACTGCGAAAGCCTGCGCGGTGAGCTTAAAGCGAGTGGCGTCAAGGTGGTGACGATTTGCCCTGGCTACATCGACACGCCTCTAACGCAAAAAAACAGCTACAACATGCCGTTTTTGATGAAACCCGATGCGTTTGCAGATAAGGCGTTTGCGGCCATTGGACAAGGCGCCAGTTATCGCGTGATTCCATGGCAAATGAGCGTGGTCGCCAAACTGCTCCGTGTGTTGCCCAACGCCGTGTTCGATAAGGCTCTCACTGGTCGGGCACGCAAGCCGCGCGGCACCGGAATTTGAATGTGCCTGTATTAAATCCAAGCGAGAATGCTATAAAAACTATAGCACATAGCGCTTGTATTTTCTGGTCTACAACGCAAAAAGGCTTCAAAACCTGAGTCTTGAAGCCTTTTTGAAGCTGGTTAAGCCCAAGCTGAAAGTGCTTACCGGAGATTTAATAGCCGCCGCGTCCACCGCCGCCGCCGCCACCGGAACGGCCGCCGCCAGCACCGCCGCCGCCGTAAGGACTGCGGAAACCGCCGTCACCGCCGCCGCCACCGGAGCGTCCACCGCCGCCAGAACCGCCACCACCACCGTAGCCACCACCACCACCAGAACCGCCACCGTAGCCACCGCCAGAACCTCCACCAAAGCCGCCGCCCGTACGTGGGGGACGCGCTTCCATTGGACGAGCTTCATTCACAACAACGCTACGGCCCCCCAACGGCTGGCCATTCATGCCATTGATCGCAGCCTGTGCTTCAGCGTCGCTGCCCATTTCGACAAAACCAAAGCCTTTGGAGCGACCGGTGTCGCGCTCCATCATGACTTTAGCGCTGGTGACAGCGCCGAATTGACCAAAAGATTGTTGCAGATCTTCGTCACGAACCGTATACGGCAAATTGCCGACGTAAAGCTTGTTGCCCATGAAAAGGGACTCCTCTAAAACACAATGTCAAAAGCATTAACAAAAGCGACGGGGTCCCGAAAGCACAACAAATCTAAACGTAACGCTGTGGCGCACGAAACTGACCGATCACTTAACCTGTGCGAATTCACACACTCGCACTCCAATTATTATGCGCCAGTTAGTAGATAGCACACAACTATCGTAAATACCGGTAAGACTGCGCATTTAGGCAGTTGTTTATCGGGTGCCGTTTTCCTCACCAGTGTAGTTGCGCCACTTGCCCATGGCTGCGCGCACGGTGAGGACCTGATCTGCAAATTTCGGACATGCTTTGCAGGCGAGCAGGTGCAGCTTCAGGGCTACGTTGTCAGGCAGGTTAAGTGCACGATCCTCGCGCGTAATGAGAAGTGCTGCTGCTTCTCGGCAAGTTCGCCTGAGTATTTTGGTTAGGGAAGTAGTTTTTGTTGTCACGCCTGAAAAGCCAGCAAGTTGAAACTGAGGCCGAATGAATGTTTTCTGCCCAGAAAAGTATGAAGACAGGCAGCAAACCCGGCTTCAAACCGCAAAACGTCAGGCGCTGTGTTTGCCAAACCAGCGAATGTTCAAGCACTCCTGCAAGCGTAATCTGGCACGATGCAACTGGACATAGAGGTTTGCCGGCGTCAGGGACAGTTCCTTACAGATCTCTTGAGACGACAGCTCCAGCCACTCGCGCATCAGAAAAAGCCGGCCCAGCGCAGGCGGCAGGCGTTCCATACAAGCGTCAAGCACCTGAAAAAACTGGTTTTGCTGCAGCGTCTGGTGCGGGTCTCCCCAGTCGTTGGGAGTGTTGACAAAATGCCCATCGGCCTTGAAAGCAAGTTTATCGAGTTCATCGCTGTCGTTGTCGCTGCCCTCATCCGGCGTAGCCACTTCCCGCATGTTGGTGCGGATCAGGTCAATCACTTTGTGCTTAAGGATGCCGACCAGCCAGGTCTTGAGCTGCGACCGGTTGCCGAAGGCTTTAGGTTTTGAAAGCGCCGCCAGCAGCGTCTCGGATACGGCGTCTTCGGCCCAGACGTCGTTACGCAACTGCAGCCGTGCAAAGCGCATGAGGTAAACCCGGTGTTCAATCAATTGATCTTCAAAGGAAGCCATGCCCTGCAGTCTAGCAGCGGGGCAATTTGAGGCGAAAAATAGCGGTGTGGCTACTGAGTATTAAAAGGCCGCAAACTACTGCACCGCATGGATACCCTGGTTCGCGATGCCAGAAAAAAACTATTTGGCTTGTACTGGTCGGGAATTTGCAGCGTGTTCCATCAGGGCCCGCCTGCTGTCATTGCGCACACCCGCAGTAAGGCAAGGTTTGCTACCCGTGGGTAGCTGGCATCACTGACAGCCGAACGCGCAATGAAGGGCTGTATTTAGCGGTTGTGTTCGACATGTTGGCACGCAAGCTGGCGTGCTGGGAGGGGGCGTCAGATATGCAGGCCACGCTGGTATGAATGGAGATGCGACTGGCTGTTGTGCCGCGGCGCTGCGTTGCGGGATTGACGTTACATGCGAACTGCGGGGAAACCCTCGAGGACTCGGATGGTCGAAACCCGCTCATCACGCGTCGCAGCGCGATGCCGAGGATGCCCTGATCACCAGTTAACCTCACGTTCAGGCGTGGCTCCGATGCGATGAATCGACAGGTCAGCGCCTTCAAACTCGTCTTCTTGAGTCATTCGCAAACCTATAGTGGCCTTCAGCGCCCCATAAATCACAAAGCCTGAAAAGAGTGCCCACATCACACCCATCGCGCTGCCGATAAGCTGCGCACCCAGGTTCACTCCGCCAAGCCCGCCAAAGGCTTTGGTGCCAAAAATGCCCGCAGCAATACCACCCCATAAACCGCACAGGCCGTGCAGTGGCCATACGCCCAGCACGTCGTCAATTTTCCATTTGTTTTGCGTTAGAGTGAACATCACCACAAATACGCCGCCGGCAATGCCGCCCACCACCAGCGCACCCAAAGGGTGCATGAGGTCAGACCCTGCACACACGGCAACCAGGCCAGCCAGCGGTCCGTTGTGTAGAAAGCCGGGATCGTTTTTCCCGAATACCAATGCGGCCAATGTGCCACCCACCATGGCCATCAAAGAATTGACGGCGACCAGACCAGAGATCTTGTCCAGGGTTTGCGCGCTCATCACGTTAAAGCCAAACCAGCCTACTGTCAAAATCCAGGCGCCCAATGCCAGAAAAGGGATGTTTGACGGCGGGTGTGCCGATACTGCACCGTCCTTGCGGTAACGGTTGTAGCGTGCGCCCAGCAAGACCACCGCAGGCAGTGCCAGCCAACCGCCCACGGCATGCACCACGACGGACCCAGCGAAGTCATGAAACTCTGCGCCAGTGAGCGATTTGATCCACGCCTGCACGCCGAAATGCTGATTCCAGACAATGCCTTCAAAAAACGGATACACAAAACCGACGATGACGGCCGTTGCAATGAGCTGCGGGTAAAACCGTGCGCGCTCGGCAATACCGCCTGAAATAATCGCCGGTATCGCAGCCGCGAAAGTCAGCAAAAAGAAAAATTTGACCAGTTCGTAGCCGTTTTTAGCTGCCAGTTCTTCTGCGCCAACAAAAAAATGCGTGCCATAGGCCACGCCATAACCCACCGCAAAATAAACCACTGTGGAAACCGAAAAATCGACAAGTATTTTGACCAGTGCATTAACCTGGTTCTTTTTGCGCACGGTGCCGAGTTCAAGAAAGGCAAACCCGGCGTGCATGGCGAGCACCATAATGCCGCCCAACAAAATGAACAGAACGTCTGCGCCCTGTTTTAGTGCTTCCATAGGAGCCTTTAAGTAAGAATGTGAGTTAGTGGTGCGAAAACTGAGCGAATCGGACAAGCGCACCAAATATAAGCAATAAATGCGCCATAAGCGTGCGAGGCGATGCACCGTGTCTTGTCCGCTGGGTTTGTTCGGAGGCTTACAATACAAACTGTCATTGGGGAGTAGCCAGTCTTTCAATTGTGAAAGAGGCTTGCGTCAACACACTTGTCCTGCATGGACATGGCGCAAGCGGTCTTCGGATCACGCGAGACCTTTGACTGCACAGCCGCCGCTTTATTGCAATTTGAGCCGGGGCTGCCGTGCAGTCATTGGTTTTATTCCGGCCGGAGTCATGCACATGGAAGCTTTTCTTGTATCGACCGGCATCGTTGCCCTGGCTGAAATGGGCGACAAGACCCAACTTCTCGCCTTGCTGCTCGCTGCCCGCTTTCGCAAACCCTGGCCAATTGTGCTGGGCATTTTTGTCTCCACCATCGCCAACCACGCCATGGCCGGTGCCCTGGGGGCGTGGATCACGACCCAGCTCAGCCCGCAAGTCCTGCGCTGGATTTTGGCCGCCTCATTTATCGCAATGGCTGGTTGGATGTTGATCCCCGACAAGCTAGACGATGAAGCACAAAGATCACCTCCGCGTTTTGGCGTGTTCGGAACAACTGTAGTCTTATTCTTTTTGGCAGAAATGGGCGACAAAACCCAGATCGCCACGGTCATGCTCGCCGCAAAGTACAACAGTTATTTTGCCGTCGTGGCAGGTACGACGATGGGCATGATGCTGGCCGATGCGCCGGTCGTCTGGTTGGGCGAGCGCGTCACGCGTTTGCTGCCGATACGCGTGGTACACGTCACCTCGGCGCTTATTTTTGCAGTACTCGGATTGTTGGCGCTGCTTGTATACTGAATTGGCGCTGATTTGCTACGGCTTGCGGGCGCTTAACAAGTTCAGCTAAAGACGCCCGCCCGGCTTCGCCTTTAGCGATGCCGGGTTTTTTGTTTCCACACCTCTTTTCACATCATCCTGCCGATGCTGATAGCGACGCCACAGTCCATGCATTTTCCGGACAGCCTGCCTTTGCAAAGCGGCACGTCAATCCGTGCCTACGATTTGAGCTTTGAGACCTATGGCACGCTCAACGCCGGCAAATCCAATGCCGTATTGATCTGCCATGCACTCAATGCCTCGCATCATGTGGCGGGCGTTTATGTAGACGATACCGGCAAGGTAAAAAACAAGTCTGAAGGCTGGTGGGACACCATGATTGGTCCTGGCAAGCCTGTCGACACCGATCATTTTTTTGTGATTGGCGTCAACAATCTTGGTTCGTGCTTTGGCTCGACCGGGCCGATGCAGCTCAACCCAGACACCAACAAAATTTACGGTGCCGATTTTCCGGTGGTGACCGTACAGGACTGGGTGGATGCGCAGGCCAGACTGCTGGATGCCCTGGGCATCCAGACGCTGGCTGCCGTCATGGGCGGTAGCCTGGGCGGTATGCAGGCGCTGAGCTGGACGCTGCAATACCCAAGTCGCGTACGTCACGCGGTGGTCGTGGCCAGCGCGCCCAATCTGACAGCTGAAAACATTGCCTTCAACGAGGTCGCGCGCCGCGCCATCGTGACGGATCCCGATTTTCACGGCGGCCACTACGCGCGCCACGGTGTGTTGCCCAAGCGCGGGCTGCGCATCGCCCGCATGATTGGCCACATCACGTACCTGAGCGATGACGTCATGAACGAAAAATTCGGACGCCAGCTACAAGCCCCCACGCTTGTCGCTTTGCGTACTGCGCTGCCCCCCGAGGGGGCGCTGCGCCTGCAGTCCGGCAAAGCCGGTCCTGCGGCCCCTGTTGGTGAAGAAGGTGGCCGGTTGCCGGAGCGCACATCTAACCCTTCGCCGTTCAAGTTCTCGACGCAAGAAGTTGAATTTGAAATCGAAAGCTACTTGCGCTACCAGGGCGACAAGTTCAGTGAATACTTTGACGCTAATACCTATCTTTTGATAACGCGTGCGCTTGACTACTTTGACCCGGCAAGCGCATTCGGTGGCGACCTGAGCGCAGCGCTAGCCAAAGCCACGGCCAAGTTTTTACTCGTGAGCTTCACCACCGACTGGCGATTTTCACCTGTTCGCAGCCGCGAAATTGTCAAGGCCCTGCTTGATAACCAGTGCGACCTGAGCTACGCAGAGATAGATGCGCCTCATGGGCACGATGCATTTTTACTCGAAGATCCCCGTTATCTGGGCGTGGTTCGCTCCTATTTCCAGAGTAAGGTGGCGCTGTGAACCCGACTCCTGATTCCGGTGCGCTGCTGCCTTCACCAGATGTGTTGTCAATTGCGCGTCTGGTGCCGCATGGCTCACGCGTGCTTGACCTGGGTTGCGGTACCGGCGAACTGCTGGCCTACCTGATCAAAATGCGTGGCTGCTCGGGTTATGGCGTTGAAATCAACGATGTCAATGTACAGGCCTGTGTGGCCCGCAGCGTCAATGTGATTCAGCTCAACCTAGACGAAGGCCTTGCCGTGTTTGGCGATGCCACGTTTGATGTGGTGCTGCAAATAGACACGCTGCAACACCTGCGCAACGCCGAAGTCATGTTGCGTGAGACGGCCCGTGTAGGCCGCACTGGCATAGTCGCTTTTCCCAACTTCGGCCACTGGCCAAACCGCCTTGCCGTGCTGCGCGGCCGCATGCCCGTGACCAAAGTGCTGCCCTACCAGTGGTACGACACACCGAATATTCGCGTGGGTACGCTGCAGGATTTTGAAGCGCTTGCCTTGCAAAACCAGCTTGAAATTCTCGACCAGTTTGGACTGCAGGACGGGCGTGAAGTCCGTTTTTGGCCGAACGCGCGTGCGAGCCGTGCGGTGTTCAAGTTTCAGGGGCAGAAGGCGTTGGCATAAACGCCACACTCGCCGGTGCTAATATCCGAATGACGGGATTTCAGCCTCCCGATTCTTCATCGAACAGACGGTGTCCCGTCCAAGCGCTGGCAACTCATTGGAGTATTCCGTGGACACCTCTACCAATTCCCTTTCCCTTCCTGATTCTCCGGTTCTCCCGCAAGAGCTTTGCGCTCGCCAGGGCCGGGCCGACGCACCCTTGCTGCTCGACGTCCGGCGTGAGGGCAAGTTTGCTGAAAGCCCGTACCTGATTGCTGGCGCCCAGCGCTGCGCGCCGGAGGATGTGGCGGCCCTTGCCGCTGTGCAGGCGGCAGTGGATCCGCAACGAGAGATCGTTGTCTACTGCGTTTACGGCCACAACATGAGCGCAGACGCGCTTGCAATATTGCGCGGGGCGGGACTCAACGCGACCTTTCTTGCTGGCGGTATGAACGGCGGTGAGGTTGGCGTAGACGCGCCGCAGGATATTGCCGCTTGGCGTGCAGGCCGACCCTTAACCGTGACCAAGCGTGCGGACTGGGGCGTGACGGGTGAGCAGCCATCGCGCTGGATCACCCGCGCCCGGCCCAAGATTGACCGGATTGCCTGCCCCTGGCTGATACGCCGTTTTATTGACCTGCGCGCTGAGTTCTTTTACGTGCCGACTGCGCAGGTATTTGATGAAGCCAGGCGCCTGAATGCCGTGGCCTATGACCTACCCGGTGCACCGGTGTCGCATGAGGCTGAGCTGTGCAGTTTTGACGCCTTGCTCAAAGCGTTTGAGCTGAAAAGCCCCGCGCTTGAGATGCTGGCCCGCATTGTGCGCGGCGCAGACACTGACCGGCTTGACCTGGCGCCGCAGTCCGCCGGGCTGCTGGCTTTGTCACTGGGCCTGTCGCAGCTTCACGCGGATGACCACGCCATGCTGGAGGCCGCCATGCCGCTTTACGATGCGCTTTTTGCCTGGTGCACCAGCGTAAGCAGTGCGGCCAAAAATGGCGCGCCTGTTGAAACACATAGCTGGATACCCAGCACGATGACCGGAGCCGCCAAGTGAGCCTCTCAACGACAGATACAAATACCAATACAAGACCAGAGAGCGCCTCAGAAAACCGGCCGGCAGTGACGTTTTATGAAGCTTTGCGCTTCTGGCTGCAGCTTGGCTTCATCAGCTTTGGCGGTCCTGCCGGGCAGATAGCCATCATGCACCGGGAGCTGGTGGAAAAACGCCGCTGGGTGTCTGAAAAGCGTTTTCTGCACGCACTCAATTTCTGCATGGTGTTGCCCGGCCCTGAGGCTCAACAGCTGGCTACTTATCTCGGCTGGCTGATGCACCGCACCCGGGGCGGGGTGGTGGCAGGCGTGCTGTTTGTGCTGCCATCGCTGGTGTTGTTGATTGCGCTGAGCTGGGTCTACATGGCATTTGGCCAGCAACCCGTGGTGGCAGGCATTTTCTACGGCATCAAGCCTGCAGTGGCGGCGATTGTGCTGCACGCGCTGCACCGCATTGCCAGTAAATCATTAGGAAACCCGCTGGCCATGCCGGTTCCTTGGGCGATAGCTGGTATGAGCTTTATAGCGATTTGGGCGTTGGAGTTACCGTTCCCGCTGGTGGTGCTTAGCGCCATGGCGTTGGGGGCGGTGCTGGCGCGGGTTGCGCCTGCCCGCCTGATGCGGGGCGCCGGCCAGGTCGCCAAAGGTGGCGGCACGCACTCGGCAGCACTCATTGATGACGATACGCCGACGCCGCCACATGCCACCTTCAAAATGTCGCGGCTGGTGACCGTGCTGGTAGTGGGTGCCGTGTTGTGGCTGTTGCCCATGGTTGCGCTGCTGTCCAGTTTTGGCTGGTCCGGCACGCTCACGCAAATTGGCTGGTTTTTCACCAAGGCGGCGCTGCTCACATTCGGCGGGGCTTATGCGGTGTTGCCGTATGTGAACCAGGCGGCGGTAGAACATTACCAGTGGCTCAGTACAGCGCAAATGATGGACGGGCTGGCGCTGGGCGAGACCACGCCCGGTCCGCTCATCATCGTGGTCGCATTTGTGGGGTTTGTCGGTGGCTGGGCCAAGCAGGTGTTTGGGCCAGATGCTTTGTTTTTAGGTGCTGCTTTAGCCGCTTGCGTGGCGACATGGTTCACATTTTTGCCTTCGTTTATTTTTATCCTGGCGGGTGGACCTTATGTGGAGTCCACGCGCGGCAATCTTAAACTCACTGCACCGCTGGCTGCGGTTACCGCTGCTGTGGTCGGCGTGATTGCCAACCTTGCCCTGTTTTTTATAGCTGCGGTGGCTTTTCCTGCCCAGACCAGACAGGCATTTTTGACCCAGCCGGACTGGCTTGCACTGGCGCTGGTGGTGGCTGCGACTTTTGCACTTTGGCGGCTTAAATGGGGCGTGATCTCGGTGATCGCCGCATCGGCTGCCATCGGGCTTTCATTGCGTCTGCTCGGTCTGGCCTGAGGTTTGATGCTGGCTTGCCTTGTGTCGTTCCCGCGTTAAGCTCACGGGTATGTCAGGTCACTCACCACTCCACCCTGGCCCTGGCCCATCAGGGTTGTTTGAGCGCTTGTTCGGCCACTGGGTACGGCAGGTGTCCGCTGCCACCCTGCGGGCTGATGCCACGGCGGGCCTGCTGGGCGCGGTGCTGGTGTTGCCGCAAGGCATTGCCTTTGCCACGCTGGCGGGTTTGCCGCCCGAATACGGGTTGTTCACGGCGGTGGTGCCCTGCATCATTGCGGCGTTGTTTGGCTCAAGTTTGCATGTCATGTCGGGCCCCACCAACGCCAACTCGCTGGCGCTGTTTGCCATGCTGTCGCCGCTGGCGCTGGCCTTCAGCCCCGCCTACATCCAGCTGGCGCTGGCGGTGACGGTAATGGTCGGTGTGATGCAATGGCTGATTGGCACGCTGCGGCTGGGCAGTCTGGCCAACTTTATTTCACCAGCGGCATTGTTTGGCTTCACATCGGGCGCTGCGCTGCTGATTGCCGTTTACGCCCTGCCCGATTTGCTGGGCCTGGCCCCTGCTGCCGAACATGGTGCAGCGGCCGTCCTGACGCATGTGCTGTCGCAGTTGGGGCATGCCCAACCGGCAGCGCTGACGGTCGCGGCCATCACGGTGACGGTTGCTTTTGCGGTGCGCCGTTTTCGGCCTAACTGGCCTTTTATGCTGATCGGTTTGGTTGCCTCGACTGCGCTGGCCTGGCTGTGGATGGCGTCACAGGGTCGGCTGCTTCCTTCGGCGGCGTTGCGTACGGTGGGCTATATCGCCACGCCGTGGCCGCGGTTTGAGTTGCCGCACATCAGCTGGGCTTCGGTGTCAGAGCTGCTCGGCCTGGCGTTTGCATTGACGATTGTGGCGCTCGGGCAAGCGATTTCAATTGCCAAAGCCGTGGCGGCCAAGTCGGGTCAACGCATTGACGCCAACCGCGAATTTCGTGGGCAGGGCCTGTCGAACATCGTTGGCGGCTTGTTTTCTTGTTACGTGTCGTGTGGTTCCATGAACCGCTCCATGCCCAACTTGCAGGCCGGTGCCCGCACGCCGCTGGCCGCTGTCTTTTCTGCGCTGCTGCTACTGGCGCTGGTGGCTGTAAGTGCGCCCTTGCTCGCACAGATTCCCATGGCTGCCCTGGCGGCCTTGCTGATGCTGGTGGCCGTGGCCTTGCTGGACATGGCGCGCTGGCGGCACCTCTTCAGGCTGAGCCGCGCGGAGTTTGGCGTGGCGCTGGCTACCCTGCTGGCAACTGTCACCATACGGCTTGAGATGGCTATTTTGCTGGGGACCCTACTGTCGCTGATGTCCTTTTTGTACCGAACCTCCAAACCTGCCATGCGCACCATGGGGTTTGACGGCTGGGGACCTGAGCGGCAATTTGTGGTGATTGCGGATGACAAAAATACGCTGCCGGAATGCCCGCAGTTAAAGCTTTTGCGCATGGAGGGCGAGGTTTACTTCGGTGCCACGCAGCACGTGGCCGATACCTTGCACCACCTGCGTCACATGCCGCAGCCGCAAAAGCATCTTCTGGTGATGGGCAAGAGCATGAATTTCATTGACCTGGCGGGTGCCGAGTTGTGGGAGGCCGAGCTCAATGCGCGTCGCGCGATGGGCGGCGACTTGTATTTCCACCGGCCCCGGCCCGAAGTGATCCAGATGTGGCAAACCACCGGTTTCACGCGCCTGCTGGGCCCGGCGCATCAGTTTCCTGACAAGCGCACGGCCATTGCCGCCATCTTTCAAAAACTCGATCCAAAAATTTGCAAGGCTTGCACGGCGCGTATTTTTTGGGAGTGCAGGACGGTTCCCGAACCCGATAAGATTACGCACTAAACAACGCGGCTCTCCGCCTACCCAATGTCCGCATCTGACCGTCGCGCTGTGTTGCCCCAATACTTTTTCCCCAAGCAGGCGCTGACGGCTTTTGCCGGTTGGGTCGCGTCGCGCGACCGGGGTTGGGTCACCACCGAAATCATTCGCCGGTTTGTCGCCAAATACCAGGTCAACATGGACGAAGCCCTGGACGCCAGCATCGGCAGTTACTCCAGCTTCAATGCATTTTTTACACGGGCGCTCAAGCCCGGTGCGCGGCCCTTGGCCAGTGCCGATCTGGTTTGCCCCGTCGACGGGGCCATCAGCCAGTTCGGTGTGATCGAGAAAGACCAGATTTTTCAGGCCAAAGGCCACAGCTATTCAACGACTGCGGTGGTCGGCGGTGACGCAGCGCTGGCGGCGCTCTTTCAGGACGGCAGTTTTGCCACGCTGTATTTAAGCCCGCGGGATTATCACCGCATTCACATGCCCGCAGACGGTCGTTTGAGCCGCATGATTTACGTACCCGGCGAATTGTTTTCGGTCAACCCGACCACCGCCCGGGGCGTACCAGGCCTGTTTGCGCGCAACGAGCGCGTGGTGTGTGTATTTGAATCAGCCCGTGGCCCATTTGTGCTGATTCTGGTCGGCGCCACTATTGTTGGCAGCATGGCCACGGTCTGGCATGGGGTGGTGAATCCACCGCGCCTTCCGAATGTCAAGACCTGGAATTACGGCGACCAAAACATTGTTTTAAAGCAAGGTGACGAGATGGGTCGCTTCTTGCTGGGCTCCACCGTCGTCATGCTGTTTCCCAGGGGACCGCTTCAGTTCAACCAGGCCTGGGCAGCAGGCCGGGCAGTTCGCCTGGGTGAGGCGATGGGCCAGTACCCTTAAACCGGCGTCCAGCGCGACATCGAGCCGGAATTAAAAAATGCCTGCGGGTGGCGCGATGTCTTGCGCAGGCGTAAAGTCTGGTACTCCAAGGAGCCTCCATGAATGCACCCCTGCACCGCGAAATCCCCGCTGATATTCTCAATGCCGACCAGGCCCTGTCGCAGGTCACCGCGCAATGGGACGACGACATCGTCCAGCAAATCACCGACTACATCGCCATTCCGGCCAAGTCACCCACATTTGACAGCGACTGGGCGCAGCACGGCTTTATCGACACCGTTATGCGCAACGCCGCCAGCTGGGTTGAGGCGCAAAAAGTTGAGGGCCTGACGCTTGAGATTGTTCGCCTGGAAGGCCGCACACCGGTGTTGTTTTTTGAAATTCCAGCCACGCGGGTTGACTCGACACAAACCGTGCTGATGTACGGCCACCTCGACAAGCAGCCCGAGTTCACTGGCTGGCGCAATGACCTCGGCCCGTGGACACCGAAGTATGAAAACGGCAAGCTCTATGGCCGGGGCAGCGCTGATGATGGTTACGCGGTCTACGCCAGCATTGCCGCTGTACAGGCGCTCAAAGCCCAGGGCGTGCCGCATCCGCGCATCGTCGGCCTGATTGAGACTTGCGAAGAAAGCGGTTCTTATGACTTGCTGCCGTACGTCAACGCCCTTAAAACCCGCCTTGGCGACGTGGCGCTGGTGGTCTGCCTTGATTCTGGCGCGGGCAACTACGACCAGCTCTGGCTGACCACCAGTCTGCGCGGCAATGCCGCGGGCGTGCTCAAGGTCGAAATACTGACCGAGGGCGTGCATTCGGGTGACGCCAGCGGCCTGGTGCCATCGAGTTTTCGCATTTTGCGGCAGGTGCTGGACCGGCTCGAAGACAGCAAGACTGGCCGCCTGTTGCCGCAAAGCTTTCACTGTGAGGTGCCGGCCGACCGGTTGCTGCAGGCGCAGGCGACCGCCAAAATCCTGGGCGATGAGATTTACAAGCGTTTTCCATGGGCCCATTACGACTGCGAAGGTGCCAGTACCTTTGCACTTCCGACCACCACCGACCCGGTTGAGGCCCTGCTCAACCGCACCTGGCGGCCAACACTCAGTGTGACGGGGGCTGAGGGCTTTCCGTCGTTGCAAGATGCTGGCAACGTGCTGCGCCCCTACACTGCCTTCAAATTGTCGCTGCGTTTCCCACCGCTGATTGATGCCAATGTGGCCGTGCAGGAGCTCAAAGCGCTGCTCGAAGACAATGCACCGTACCAGGCGAAGGTCACGTTTGAAAGTCGGGGCGGCGCCACCGGCTGGAACGCGCCCAGCACTGTGCCGTGGTTTGAAAACGCGCTCAACGATGCCTCGCAAAGCTTTTTCGGCGCATCCTGCGGCACCATTGGCCAGGGCGGCACGATCCCGCTGATGAGCCTGCTCAGCAAAGGCTTTCCGAAAGCACAAATGATGGTCTGCGGTGTGTTGGGCCCCAAAAGCAACGCCCACGGACCCAACGAGTTTTTGAACGTGCCCTATGCCAAAAAGCTGACCGCAGCTGTGGCACATGTGATGGCCCGCGTTCCTGGTTGATACAGCGTCCCGACTGACGCCAGACGCGGACGAATGCTCTGCAGTGCTGGCACCCTTCACAGCGCGCGACGGTGAAAACCTGGCGCTGTACGAGTGGTCGCTCGACGCCTGGGCTGACGAAGTGGGGACGGACGCCGCACCGCCGCGTGCCGTGGTGTTGATGGTTCACGGTCTGGGCGAGCATGCTGGCCGCTATGCGCATGTGGCCCATCAATTGATGTGCTGGGGTTTTGCCGTGCGCGCCTACGACCAGCGCGGCCACGGCGAATCCGGCGGTGCACGCGGTGTACTACCGACGGAATCAGCCCTGCTTGATGACCTCGCAGAAGTGGTCGATGACACCCGCCTGCGCGGCATCCGCCTTCAGTACAGCGCCGACGCTTCAATGGCCCCGCAAAAGCCGTTGCCCCTGGTCCTGCTGGGCCACAGTCTGGGCGGCTTGGTGGCGGGTCGCTTTGTCGCGCTGAAAATCCGACCGGTAGAGGCTTTGGTGATGTCCTCGCCCGCGCTGGATGCAGGGCTCGGTATTTTTCAAAAGCTGTTGCTGGCGCTGGGGCGCACGCTGGCCCCAAACCTGTGCGTCAGCAATGGGCTGAACGTCCGCTACCTTTCGCATGACGAGCGCGTTGTCAGGGCATATCTGGCAGACCGGCTGGTGCACAACCGGATTTCCCCACGCTTGGGCCAGTTCATTGCAAACGGTGGCCCGGCAACGGTGGCGGCAGCCAGCAGCTGGACTACCCCGACGCTGTTGTTGTACGCCGGTGCCGACCGGCTTGTCAACCCACGGGGCAGCCAGGCCTTTGCGACAAACGCCCTGGCACCCACCGTCCAGCCTGGCACAGTGACAACCCGGCGTTTTGACGGCCTGTACCACGAGCTCTTTAACGAAACAGACTCGGCACCGGTGTTTGCGACACTGAGTACCTGGCTAGACAGCAGATTTTAATGAAAAAAGCCTGTGTGGCAGGAAATACGCTCGCCATGTGCTATGTAGTTTATAGCAATTATCGGTCAATGATGTGCAGTAACAGGACCGCAACACAGCCGGCTCAGCGTTTATGCAGCATACCGACCAGCATCTCCAGCGCGTTGCGGCGCTGGGCCAAAAATATGCACTATATTTGGCTCAGCGATCCTGGAGCCTGCGCTTCTTCAACGCAAGCCAGCCAAGTAAAAGTGCCGTCGCGCTCAGCGGCAGCAGCGAGCCGAGGTTCAGCAAGGCCCAGCCCTTTGTCGTCACCAGCACGCCTGATGCCAGTGATGACAGCGCCAACACCGCAAAGACGCAAAAATTAAGCGCCCCCTGGGCTTTGTCTTTTTCTTCCGGCCGGTAGGCGGTCAGCGCCAGCATCGTGCTGCCGGTGAAAAGAAAGTTCCAGCCCAGGCCAAGCAGAAACAGGGCGATCAGGAAGTTTGTAAAGTCAACGCCCGACAGGGCGATCACAACGCACACTGCGTTGAGCGCCAAACCTGCTGCCATGATGGGCAAGGTGCCAAACCGCTTGATCAGGTGGCCGGTAAAGAAGCCCGGCGCAAACATGCCAATCACGTGCCACTCAAGCACCATCGCTACATCCGAAAAAGGCAGACTGCAGATTTGCATGGCAATCGGTGTTGCCGCCATCAGCAGGTTCATTACCCCGTAGCCAAGTGCACCAGCCGCAGCGGCGACGATAAAAACCGGCTGACGCATGATTTCCCGCAACGGTCGACCCGTATCCACTTGCCCCGTTGCGGGTTTGACAGGCGGTGCTGGAAACCGGATGAAAGACAACAAGCCCATCGCCATTAACGCTACCCCGGCCAGGGCGAGGTAGGCACCTGCAAACGGCGTCGCGGTCAGGTTGCGGGTGACTGAGGCCAGATTGGGCCCCGCTACTGCTCCAATCAGGCCGCCAGCCATCACCAGTGAAATGGCTTTTTCGCGAAAGGCAGGGGCCGCCAGCTCGGCAGCGGCAAAGCGGTACAACTGGGCATTGGCGTTGTAATAACCCGCTACGACGGTGGCTCCTACCAGCAGCCAGAAGTTGCGGGAATAAGCGGCGTAGCAGCACAGTAGCGCCGAAGCAACCGCCACGGCCAGTCCCATCTGAAAAGACGTCCTGCGGCCAAAACGGCTTTGGGTATGCGCGACCAGCGTGGTTGACAGCGCCCCACCCACCACGTAACCCATGACCGGCAGGGTCGCCATCCAGCCCAGCGGCGCAAGGTTCAACCCAACCAGGCCGTTGATGGCAATAAAGGTGACGTTGTTGGTAAGGAACAGGCCCTGGCACAGGGCCAGGAGCCAAAGTTGACGGTTCATGGTTGTCCAGGGTGGTGGAGCAAGGGGTGCCGTACTAAAGGGCCGACATCAGGGCTACAAAAGACAGGCATGCCAGTGGTGCGGTTTCTGCACGCAGCACGCGTAGCCCCAGTGTGACGGGCATGAAACCGCAGCTTATCGCAGCGGCTTCTTCAGCCGGGCTCAAGCCGCCTTCGGGTCCGCTTAAAAACGTCAGTGCGTGTCTGCCTGCTGCGGCCTGAGGCAGCGGCTGGGTGCCTGCCCGCAGGGACAGCAGCAATCGGGTCCCTGTGTCAGCAGAAGGCCGTGTTGCGGCTGCGGTTTTGAGCCAGTCGCCCAGCGTTGCCACATCGTGCATCACGGGAACGCGGCTGCGGCCGCACTGCTCACTGGCGGCCACGGCTATGCCACGCCAGTGGGCCAGTTTTTTGTCGGCGCGCTCGGCTTTGAGGCGCAGCACGCTGCGCTCGCTCATGACCGGCTGGATGCTCGCCACGCCGAGCTCAGTGGCTTTCTCGACCAGCCAGTCCATGCGCTCGTTGGCCGGCATGCCGATGACCAGATGCACAGCCCGAGGTGCTTCGCGGTGGGTCGCGGTGTAGTTCCCAATGGTGGCCTCCACATCGCTGCGGCCCATGCGGGTAATGGTGGCTGCAAACTCACCTTCACCGCCTTCCTGGCCGCTCCCCAGGCCATTGAACAGTGTGATCTCATCACCCGGCTGCAGG
>JANXTM010000230.1 GCA_025352405.1 Polaromonas sp. | reverse complement strand
CTATGTCAACCCGGCCACGGGCGGCTCACCCATGCCAACCATGGCGACCTTCATGCAGCGCCTGCCTGCCGGGTTTGCAGGCAAGCCGTATCGGCAAACCGACGGCGCGGTATTCAGCGTGGTCGAGGGCTCGGGCAGCGTGACCATAGAGCGCCAGGGCCAGAGCTGGACCTTCGAATTTGGCCCGCGCGACCATTTTGTGATTCCGTCGTGGCACACTGCGCAGCTGCGGTCTACGCAAGGTTGTGTGCTGTTCAGTTTTTCAGACCGCCCGGTGCATCAGGCATTGGGCATACATAAAGAGGAGAGATTGTCATGAGTTTCGTATTCACCCCGCCCCCTGCGGTGTCTGTGCCGGTTGTTGGTACGGCAGAGCGCTTTCCGGTACGCCGTATTTACTGCGTTGGCCGCAACTACGAAGAGCACGCCAAGGAGATGGGTTTTACCGGCCGCGAGCCACCGTTTTTCTTTCTCAAGCCGGCCGATGCCATCGTCGCCGTAGACGCGGGTACCACGGGCACTATCCCCTACCCCAGCCTGACCAAAAACCTGCACCATGAAATTGAGCTCGTGGTGGCTATTGGCACCGGTGGTAAAAACATTGCTGCAGCCGATGCCACCAAACACATCTATGGCTATGCCGTGGGTCTGGACATGACCCGCCGCGACCTGCAAGGCGAAATGAAAAAAGCCGGTCGCCCCTGGTGCATTGGCAAGGGTTTTGACCATTCCGCCCCGATTGGCCCCATCACCCGGGCAGCGCAGGCTGGCGACGTAAACAATGCCGAGCTGTACGTGCAGGTCGGCGGCAAAGACCGCCAGCGCAGCAATGTATCCAAACTGATCTGGAACATTGCCGAAACCATTGAGCACCTGTCAGCCGCCTGGGAGCTTCAACCTGGTGACCTGATTTACACCGGCACACCCGAAGGCGTAGCGGCGGTCGTCAGCGGCGACACCATGGTGGGCGGTGTGGCTGGGCTGGAAACCCTGACCATCCGGGTAGCCTGAGAAACGAGGGCCAATCGGCCCCGTACGCTGTCTTGTGCGCTGAACCCGCAAGCTGCCTGTTCTGGCTGGCTGCACACCAAATTGAAATCTGAACGGCGGCTGTATTTTTATCAGCAAAAAGCGCGGTTTCTGCAGCTAATACGGTGGCTAGTCGCTATGCTTTTAGTAGCAATTCGCGCACGCATAAACCTTCAGTAAATGGGCTCACCCTGACAGGGTGTGCGCCCAGTCCACCAGCTGTTTTCTGAATTCGGTCACCGCAGGCGCTGCGTCGTCGGTACGCCACAGCGCATAAACATCGCCATCGAGTCGGGTTTCGTCGCTTTTTTTCGGGGCGCTAAGGCTGCAAACGCATACTGCGTCACGGCGCAGCAGTGCCAAAGAAGCCGGCACCAGTGCCACACCGAGGCCAGCAGCCACTAGATTGAGTGCGGCGGGTATTTCAACCACTTGTTGCGTGATGCGGGGGGCAAAACCGGCCTGCACACAGGCCTCGAACACCCGCGTGGCAAACGGCGATGAGCCCATGCGCAGAAACACAAAGTCTTCGTCTTTCAACTCGGCAAGATCCAGCCGGTCGTGCCCCGCCAGCCGATGGCCGGGTGGCAGTGCGACCACCACCGGATCGCGCCACAGCAGGGCAGCGCTGATGCGCACATCGCTGCTCCCGGCGTTGACTGGGTTGCGTGAAACGCACAGGTCTAGTCGCCCGTCGCGCAAAGCCTGCAAGTGGTCAGACGGCGTCATTTCTTTCAGCGCCACCTCCACCGCCGGGCGTTGCAACCGAAACTGCTGAATGAACTTGGGAAACGGCCCCAAAAAGTGTGAGCCTGCCAGACCCACCTGTACCCTGCCCTGCAGACCTGTGGCCACCCGCTGCACATGGCTACGTGCTTCGTCCAGTCGGGCCAGCACAGCCAGCGCATGCGGCAAAAAGGCCTTGCCTTCTTCACTGAGCAGCACACTGCGACTGGTGCGATTGAACAGTCGTGCACCCAGTTCGGTCTCCAAACTGGCGATTTGAAAACTCAGGGGCGGTTGAGACACATGCAGCTTGCGCGCAGCCCGCGTAAAGCTCAGCTCCTCGGCAAGCACTGTGAAGTAACGAAGTTGGCGGAGTTCCATAATTCGGACAGGCAGACAGCTGTTGATTGATCTTGAATACGTATGGATGTATCTACAATATGTATTTGTAAGTATCAATCATAAAATTAAAAATTATGACTTTAAATTTACATAATTACAAATGTCAAACGCCGTCAATCTGTTCATCAAGAACCACCGTGTTGGTCTTATCGTGCCAAGTTCCAACACCACCATGGAAACCGAAATTCCGGCCATGCTGCGCGCCCGTGAAGGCGTGTTACCTGAACGCTTCACCTTTCACTCCAGCCGCATGCGCATGAAGTCGGTTACCAAAGAAGAGCTGATGGCCATGGACCGTGACTCTGACCGCTGCGCCCTTGAGCTGTCGGATGCGAGCATGGATGTGATGGGTTATGCCTGCCTCGTGGCGATCATGAGCATGGGCAAGGGCTACCACCGCGAATCGCAGCGTCGCCTGCATGAAGTCACTGCGGCCAATGGTGCACCAACACCGGTCATCACCAGTGCAGGCGCGTTAGTCGAAGGCCTGCAGGCTATCGGCGCGAAGCGCGTGTCTATCATCGCGCCTTACATGAAACCGCTGACGCGCCTGGTGATTGACTACATCGAAAACGAAGGCATTGAAGTGATCGACAGCATTTCGCTGGAAATTCCCGACAACCTGGCGGTCGGTGCACGTGACCCCAGGGCACCTGCCGAGCTGTGGAAGCAGCTCAACGTCCAGGGCGCAGACGCCATCGTTGCGTCAGCGTGCGTGCAGATGCCCTCACTCGCCGCTGTGCCCATGATCGAAGCAGCCAGCGGCTTGCCAGTGGTGTCCAGCGCAGTCTGCACAACTTATGCCATTCTCAAAAGTCTCGGTCTCGAACGCCATGTGCCGGGGGCAGGTGCATTGCTGTCCGGTCGCTACTGATTTATAAAAAACGGAAACTATTCGCATGACTATTTCACCCCACCACGCGTCAAAGCGTTCACTACTGCTGTCTGCTCACGCGCTGGCTGCGGCGGCTTTGTTGAGCACGCTTGCCACAGCATCGTCTGCCAGCCCGGCACTGGCCCAGAACTATCCGACACGCCCCGTGACACTGGTGGTGCCGAACCCACCCGGTGGCTTTGTGGACGCATCAGCCCGCATCCTGTCGGACTCGCTGGCTAAAGTCACCAGCCAACCGGTGATCGTTGACAACCGGGGCGGCGGCAGCGGCAATGTGGCTTATCAGTATGTCGCCAGAGCCACTGCAGACGGCTACACGCTGCTCAACTCCTACTCGGCTTACCACGTCGGCAACCCGAACCTGACACCCAAGCTGCCTTGGGCGCAGAAAGACTTTGTACCGGTTGCGCTGATCACGGTAGCCACCAACGTGATTGCCGTACACCCCTCCGTGCCGGTCAAAAACCTGAGTGAGTTCATCGCTTACCTCAAAGCCAATCCCGGCAAGCTGAGCTATGCCAGCCAGGGCAATGGCTCGCTGTCACACATCGGCACCGAAATGTTCAAGCTGCAAACCCAAACCAGCATGGTGCACATTCCCTATCGTGGCTCTGGCCCGGCGCTGCAAGATGTGTTGTCTGGCCAGGTGCAGGTGTTCATCACGACGCCGCCGTCGGTGATGGGCAACGTGCAGATGGGTAAGCTGACGGGACTGGCTGTGGCCGGCAAAACCCGCCACCCAGGCATGCCGACCGTACCGACCACTGCTGAAGCGGGCCTAAAAGGTTTTGAGTTGGAGGCTTGGGTCGGCATCTTTGCCCCGGCCGCTACGCCGCCCGACATCGTGAGCAAACTCAGCGGGCAAATCAAGGCCGCGCTGGAACTGCCAGAAACCAAAACCCGTGCTGATGGCGCCGGCATTGAACTGCGTTACCTTCCGCCCGCTGCGCTCGGCGCGCTGGTCACAAAAGACACCGATTTCTGGGCCAAAACCATCAAGGCTGCAGGTATCAAGCCCGAGTGAGTTTTTTGAAATCGCTTTAGCTTCAGTTTGATTGGCCCGAGCAGCACGTGGATGCTGCTGGGCGCAAATCCTTTTACAGTTTTCAGTTTTCCCATTTAATTCATAACAAAGGAGACACGCCCCATGCCACGCTACAACCTCAGAGTCAACGG
>JANXTM010000223.1 GCA_025352405.1 Polaromonas sp. | reverse complement strand
TCTGGCCGCGTTGTTGCGCCAAAACGTTGCTGCGCTCGAGCTTGCCAACCAGCTTGACTTGTCCCGCGCCACGGGCAACGGCCTGGCCGCCCCGCTGCTGGACCGCCTCAAGCTCACGCCGAAAATCATTGAAACCGTGGCCATTGGCTGTGAGCAGCTGGCCGCCATGGCCGACGTGATTGGTGAAATCAGCGGCATGAAAGAGCAACCCAGCGGCATACGCGTGGGGCAAATGCGCGTGCCGATTGGCGTGTTTGGCATGATTTACGAAAGCCGTCCCAACGTCACGATTGAAGCGGCCAGCCTGGCCATCAAGAGCGGTAACGCCTGCATTTTGCGCGGCGGCTCGGAGGCGATTGAGTCCAACAAGGCCCTGGCCGGGCTGGTACAGCAGGCGCTCACCAGTGCCGGTCTGCCGCCCGACGCAGTGCAACTGGTGCCCACCACCGATCGCGCTGCCGTGGGTGAGCTGATCACCATGCCGCAGTATGTAGACGTCATCATCCCGCGCGGCGGCAAGGGCCTGATCGAGCGCATCAGCCGCGATGCGAAAGTGCCCGTCATCAAACACCTGGACGGCAACTGCCACGTCTACGTGGACGACCCCTGCGACATCGCCATGGCCGTCAGGGTAGCCGACAACGCCAAAACCAATAAATACAGCCCTTGCAATGCCAGTGAAGGCCTGCTGGTCGCGCGCGGCGTGGCCGAAGCATTTCTGCCAAAAATCGGTGCCATCTATGCTGAAAAAGGTGTTGAAATGCGCTGCGATGAGGCTGCAGCGCATATTTTGCGGGGGTTAACCGCTATTGATTCAGTAGCAATTATCGTTTTGGCGACCGAGCAGGACTGGTACGAGGAATATCTTGCGCCCATCATCAGCATCAAAGTGGTGGACGGTCTTGACGAGGCGATTGCCCACATCAACCACTACAGCAGCCACCACACCGACGCCATCATCACGCGTGACCACATGCACGCCCAGCGCTTTCTGCGTGAGGTTGATTCGGCCAGCGTCATGGTCAATGCGAGTACCCGCTTCGCAGATGGTTTCGAATTTGGCCTGGGTGCAGAAATCGGCATTTCTACTGACAAATTTCATGCCCGGGGGCCGGTAGGCATTGAGGGGCTGACCTCGTTGAAATATGTGGTGTTGGGCCATGGTGAAGTCCGCGACTGACGGCCCGAGGTCCGGCGACAAGGCGGCTGAGCTGACGCTGTCGCGCTTGTAACGCCCACAACGCCCGCCAATACCTTTAAAATGCGGGCAGTCACAGCCACACTGAATAACAAAATTTCCAACTGAAAGTGGCCGCATGGTTCCGCACCTCATCACAGCCCTGAACGGCCCCATCAACGAGCTTGAGCAGCGCATTCTCGACACCACACCGGCCATTGAGCGCTGGTTCCGGCTGGAGTGGATGGAGCACACGCCGCCGTTTTATTGCTCAGTCGATGTCCGCAACGCTGGTTTCAAGCTGGCCCCGGTGGACACCAATCTTTGCCCGGACGGCTGGAACAACCTCACGCCAGACATGTTGCCGCTGGCAGTACAGGCTGGCATGGCGGCGATTGAGAAAATCTGCCCGGAAGCGCGCAACCTGTTGATCCTGCCCGAAAACCAGCCGCAAAACAGTTTTTACTGGTCCAACGTGCTGCAGCTCAAGCGTGTGTTTCACCAGGCCGGTTTGAACGTGCGTTTCGGCTCGCTCAGTGCCGACGTCGATCAGAGTGTGACACTCAACTTGCCAACCGGTGAGTCGATCACCATCGAGCCGCTGATTCGCACCGACAGGCGCCTAGGGCTGAAGGATTTTGACCCCTGCACCATTTTGCTCAACAACGATCTGTCGGCGGGTATCCCCGGCATTCTGGAAGACCTCAACGAACAATACCTGCTGCCGCCGCTGCACGCCAGCGGGTCGATTCGGCGCAAGTCCCGGCACTTCAAGGCCTATGAAGAGGTTTCCAAACGGTTTGGCAAGCTGCTGGGCATTGACCCGTGGCTAATCAACCCGATGTTTGCGCATGGCGGCGAAGTCAATTTTGTCGAAGGCACGGGCATGGAAGGTTTGAGCAGCCATGTTGATGCACTGCTGACCAAGGTCAAGCGCAAATACAAGGAATATGGCATCAACGAAAAGCCGTTTGTCGTGGTCAAGTCAGACGGCGGTGGCGGCAGTAGCGGAATGGGCATCATGACAGTGCGGGACGTAAAAGACCTGGATGCGCTGTTCAACAAAGCCAAAGCCGGGGCGGCCAAGGGCGGACGGCTAATGTCTGAGGTCATCATCCAGGAGGGTGTGCTAACGCACGAACGCGTCAACGCCGCCGTGGCGGAACCCGTGGTCTACATGATGGACCGCTACGTGGTGGGCGGTTTTTACCGCATTCACGCCGACCGCAGCGCCGAAGAAAGCCTCAGCGCCCCGGGCGCCAGCTATGTGCCGCTGGCGTTTGCCGACAGCGGGCGCTTGCCCCAGCCCGGCGAAAAGCCCGGCTCCAGCAGCCCCAACCGCTTCTACATGTATGGCGTGATAGGCCGGCTGGCCATGTTGGCGGCGAGCTATGAGCTGGAAGCCACCGACCCCAATGCAGAGGTGTACGACTGAGTTGCTGCGCTGCAACAAAAATTGATTTTAAAGCTCGTTGGGGCTTGCCCTGACTTGCAAGCTGCGCAGTCAGGCGCAAAATAGCGTTTTCAAAGTAACCCTTTCCCGTCGCTGGCGCCCCCGGCCAGCCAAAGTCGGGAAGTCTTGTGTCCACATCAAAATCATCACTC
The DNA here is from genome assembly GCA_025352405.1 of Polaromonas sp. GTDB lineage: Bacteria > Pseudomonadota > Gammaproteobacteria > Burkholderiales > Burkholderiaceae_C > Polaromonas. The sequence continues at coordinate 2,375 of JANXTM010000223.1, read as the reverse complement.
TCGGCGCTCACCCTGGGCGCTATCGGCATCGTTTACGGCGACATTGGCACCAGCGTTCTTTACGCCGTCAAAACCGTTTTTGCCGAAGGCCATGTGGCGCTGACGCCTGAAAACATTTTCGGCATTCTGTCAATTTTTTTCTGGACGCTGACGGTGATCGTCTCGATCAAGTACGTCATGCTGGTGTTACGGGCCGACAACCACGGTGAGGGCGGCACTGCTGCCTTGCTGGCCCTGGCGTCCAACGCTGTCAAGGACAAGCCGGTGTTACGGCGGCGTCTGTTGCTGGTCGGCATGTTCGGTGCGGCGCTGTTTTACGGTGACGGGGTGATCACACCGGCGATTTCAGTGCTGTCTGCTGTCGAAGGCCTTGAGGTGGTGTCCCCGGCCTTCACCAAATATGTCATTCCGTTGACGCTGGTGATTTTGTTTGCGCTGTTCATGGTGCAAAAACGCGGAACCAGCGGCATCGGAAAGTTTTTTGGCCCCATCACGCTGGTCTGGTTTTTTGCGATTGGCCTGCTTGGCCTGGTCCAGATTGTTGGAAACCCGGGTATTTTGAAGGCACTCAGCCCGTATTACGCGCTGAAGTTCATGTTTGCCAGCCCAAGCATCACCTTCATCATTCTGGGGGCCATCGTGTTGTGTGTCACCGGGGCCGAGGCGCTGTACGCCGATTTGGGACATTTTGGCAAAAAGCCGATCCGCATTGCGTGGTTTGCGGTCGTCATGCCGGCCCTCACACTGAACTATTTTGGCCAGGGCGCTTTGCTGCTGAGCAATCCTGCGGCGGTCAAAAACCCGTTTTACCTGATGATGCCCGAATGGGCTTTGCTGCCCATGGTCGGACTCGCCACCATGGCCACGGTGATTGCTTCCCAGGCCCTGATCTCAGGTGCCTTCAGTGCCACCAAGCAGATTGTTCAATTGGGTTACCTGCCGCGCTTTTACACGCTGCACACCAGCGTCAAGGAAACGGGACAGATCTACATTCCCTTCATCAACTGGGCCCTGTTTGTGGCGATTGTCCTGGCAGTGGTGTTTTTCAAGTCATCCGAATCGCTGGCCACGGCCTACGGCATTGCGGTGTGCGGCAACATGTTGATCACCACGGTTCTGACGTTTTATGTGATTCGCTATAGCTGGAAATACTCGCTGGCGCTGTGTCTGTCGGCAACGGGCATTTTCTTTTTGATCGACTTTGCATTTTTGGCATCAAACGCGCTCAAATTTGTCGAGGGGGGCTGGTTTCCGATCCTGATTGCAGGCTCCATCTTCACGCTGATGGTGACCTGGAAAGAAGGCCGCCGCATACTCCACGAGAAGTTGCAGGCTGATTCGATAGACCTGAAAAGTTTTCTTGATGCCGTTTTTATCAGCCCGCCGTCCAGGGTTGAAGGCACCGCCGTTTTCCTGACGGGTGAGCCAGGCACTGTGCCCAATGCCCTGCTGCACAACCTCAAGCACAACAAGGTGCTGCACGCCAACAACCTGTTCGTGACGGTACACAGCCATGAAGTGCCCTGGATCGGCTTGGACAAGCGCCTGGAAATTACCTCCCTCGGCCGCCATTGCTGGCAGGTGGTGATTCACTACGGCTTTAAAAATGACCCCGACGTACCGCGTGCGCTGCAGCAAATGCGGGGCCGTGGTTGCGAAGCCGACCCCATGACCACCAGCTACTTTCTGTCGCGAGACACGGTGGTGCCCAGCATCGGTGGTGGCATGGCTCCCTGGCGCGAAAAGCTGTTTGCCCAGATGCACCGTAACGCTGGCTCGGCAGCCGACTTTCTCAATCTGCCCAATAACTCGGTGGTTGAGCTGGGCAGCAAGATCCAGATTTAGGTGTGTTTCAGGCCATCGGGGCAGTAAATACGGGGGCTAAGCGCTATTTAAAAAATAGCAAATCTGTTTTTTCTGCCCGCTGCCCAGGCGCGCACTGATGGCAAGGGCTCCGGCTTTGTGAAGTTGTGGCACGGCAGAAAAACCCGGTGGTGTTGAAATTAATGCTGCTTTTCGGCATGCAGGCGCTGCGCCAGAGTGCAAAATGGCAGGCCTAAAAGTAACCATTTCCGCCGCCAGAAACCCTGGCTAAAGGCGGTCCGTTTTTTGTGTCCAGTAAAAAATCATCTCTTGCGGCGCTTACCCTCGGCGCCATTGGCGTCGTTTACGGCGACATCGGCACCAGCGTCTTGTATGCCGTCAAGGAAGTCTTCAACCACGGGCATGTTGAAGTCACCCCCGACAACGTCTATGGGTTGATGTCGATTTTCTTCTGGACCATGACGGTTATCGTCTCGATCAAGTACGTGGCACTCGTCCTGCGGGCCGACAACAACGGTGAGGGCGGCCTGATCGCCATGCTGGCGCTGGCA
>JANXTM010000213.1 GCA_025352405.1 Polaromonas sp. | reverse complement strand
TGTCGCCCAAAACGCCCAAACACACTTGCGTCTGAGTTTGTTCCATACCCGTCAAAGAGGACCCAACATGACGACCACCATCCTGCGCATCCCTGCTGCCAAAACCCAATCGGGCTACTCCCGCTCCACCATCTACCTGCGTATTGCGCAAGGCCTGTGGACCAAACCCGTCAGCCTGGGGCCGCGTGCCGTGGGCTGGCCCTCCAATGAAATCGAGGCGCTGAATGCCGCGCGTATCTCGGGCAAGACCGATACCCAAATCCGCGAATTGGTCGAGACGCTGCACACCAAGCGCAAAGACCTGATGGCAGCTTGGGGGCTGTAGCCATGAAAGCCGCTCTTCATGCCATCGCCTATTGGCTGGTCCAGTCCGCGCCTTATGCCGTTGCAATCCTGTTGGGTGTTGCGTTGAAAGGTTGTGTATGAACGACCCTACCGAAAATCTTGCAACTTCAGACAACTCTCGCAACTGCGAAGAGCCGCCCAAGCTACCGCTCGCCTTTACCGTCATCACCGGCATCCAACCAGCCCGTCTGACCAAGATCATTGGCCTGAACGCCAATGGCGGCATGCACAAGGAAACTTCGGCCATGCTCAGCCGGGGCCATGCGCAGCGTATGGTCGTGACTGATCTGAACGGCGTCAAGTCGCACCTTGAGACACTGACCAGTGCGCAGGCTGTCACCTGGGGAGTCACCAAAGACGACGCGGTGGCGGTCTGCACGCAAGGGGATACCGAAGCGCAGCAAGCTGGTGCCATCGCCCGCACCCGCGAGAACTTCAAGTTCAAGGCCGCGCCGGGCGTGATGATGCTGGACCACGATGGCCTGCCGGATGGAGAACTGTTGCCACTCCAATTTCGAGATCGTTTGATTGCCGCCGCACCCGCGCTGGCTGATGCCCCCATGCTGTGGCGGCCCAGTGCGTCGGCGGGTTGTGTAGCCCCAGATGGCAGCATTTTGTCTGGCTTGACACGGCACCGCCTGTACATCCCGGTGGTCGATGCCACACTGATCCCCGAGGCGGGCAAGGCGCTTGAGGCCCTGCTGTGGGCCACGCCCGGCGCGGGCTGGTGCGATATTGGCGTTGCAGGTCAACGCTTGCCCCGTTGCTTGGTGGACGTGTCGGTATGGCAGCCCGAGCGGCTGGACTTTGCAGGGCCATCGGTCCTGGTGGACGGGGTTACCCGCGCCGGGGTTGACGGCGTGATTTACGGGGACGCAACGGCCCAATTCAACCTGCGCCTGCTGATCGATAGCGCCACACCCTCCATCAAGAAGCAAGCCCAAGCAGGACTCAAGGCAGCACGCGCAGCGGTAGCCGAGAAGTGCGACACAGCCCGGCGTAACTGGGTGGCAGACAAGGCCCCCGCCCTCGCGCAGCGCCGTGGCATCAAACTGGCACAGGCCACCAATGTGCTGGAGCGCGCGGCGGTGCACCAGGTACTCATGGGTGACTTTGAACTCACTTGCGCCGACGGTCAGGTGGTGAATGTGGCGCAGCTACTGGACAACCCACACCGCTGGAACAACACCCGGTTTGCCGACCCGTTGGACCCCGATGCAGACAAGCGGGTGGCCGTGGCCCGCCTGCTGAACGGCACCCGACCCGACCTGTTTTCACACCGGCACGGCGGCATGCGCTACGAGCTGCGTCGCCAGTCGGCACGGGTTCAGTTGGGCCGGGGTATGCGGGTGGACTCCACCGATGCGGTGCTGCAAGTCTTGCGCGACCGCAGTGAGCTGTTTGACTTTGGCACCAATGCCATTGCGTTTGTTGCCGACGGCAAGGCCACGCCAGTCAGCCGAGACTGGCTGGTGGACCATGCGGGCCGGGTAGCCGAGTTTTACAGCGTCAAGACCGAGCGTGATGATGACGGCAACGTCACCTCAACGCGGGAGATCGCGGAAGACGCACCCACCTACATTGCCAATGCCATCATCGCCAAGCATGGCAGCCGCAATTTCAGGAAGTTGACGGCGGTCACCACGGCACCCACCTTGCGGCCTGATGGCAGCGTGTTTGACGAGCCGGGACACGACCCAGCCACCGGGTTGATGTACGTCACCACCGAAGCCTATCCGCTGGCAGTGCCGTCGGCACCCACCGTCGCGCAAGCCTTGGACGCACTGGCAAGGCTGTGGCACCCCATTCGCTTGTTTCCCTTTGCCGATCAAGTTGCCATCGGCGTGACCCTGGCCGCCATGTTGGCCGCGTGTTTGCGCCCGGCACTGCCCACCTGCCCGGCCACCGGGTTTGATGCCCCAGCGGCGGGCACCGGCAAAACCTTGTTGGCCAAGTGCATCGGCGCACTGGCCACTGGCGGTGATGTAGCCGTGTTGCCACCCACCAATGAAGAGGACGAATGCCGCAAGCGCTTGTTTGCAGCCTTGCGCGGCGGCTCTAAGGTGCTGCTGTGGGACAACGTGCGTGATCCGCTGGGCAACTCGGTGATCGACTCGTTCCTGACATCGTCTTTGTTTGCCGACCGCGTGTTGGGTGTCTCGGAGAATGTGGAGTTGCCCAACCGCGCCCTGTTTCTTGTCTCTGGCAACAACCTCGTTTTAACAGGCGACACCCACCGCCGGATATTGTTGGCGCGGCTCGACGCCCAGATTGAAACGCCCTTCAAACGCGAGTTCGAGTTTGACCCACTCACCGAGGTCTGCAACAACCGCCAAGCCCTGGTGGTGGCCGCGCTGACCATTGTGCGGGCCTACATTGCCGCTGGCAGGCCCAAGGTTGCCACGGGGCGTATTGCCTCGTTTGAACTGTGGGACGACCTGGTGCGCCAGCCCTTGTGCTGGCTGAGGGAACGCATGATGGAGTCGGGCCGGGACTTGACAGACTTACCCATGTTTGTTGACCCTGCGGATTCCATCGACCGCGCTGGCTCTGAGAATCCGGAAACCTCTAAGCTGGCGGCATTGCTGAATGCATGGATCGCCACCTTTGACACCACCCCCACGTCACCAGCGCAGGCCATCACCAAAGCGACCGAAGTGTTTGGGGCTCAATCCGTATTGTTTGATGCGCTCGATGAAATTGCAGGCCAAAACAGCAAGCTCAACGTGCGCATATTGGGCCGCTGGCTGGAGCGCCACGCCGGACAACTTTGTACCGGCCTGCGCCTGGTGCTTGCCAACAAGACCAACGGCTTGAAACGCTGGACCGTGGTGCGCACGGTGGAGCGTGCCGCAACCGAAAAGGCCAGCCCCACAATTGCGAGAGTTGCGCCAAGTTGCGAGATTCAGGACGTTGACAACGCTTCTGCAGCGAGTCAGCTTGATGACGTGGAGATTTTCTGATGACCGCACTAGCCGTAGAAACTGTGGTGGCCCAGCTCGCCAACGCTGGCCTGAACCTCTCCCTGGCCCCCGCCGGTGGGTTGGCAGTGACACCGTCCAGCCACCTGACTGCCGACCTACGCGCCCTCATCCGCAGCAGCAAGGCGCTATTGATCGACTGGTTGACGGCGGCAAACGATGCGGCCAGCCACGCACCTAATCCACCCGTCAATCCGCAGGACTGGAAAGAACTGGCAGCGGCCTACCACGCCCACCACTTCAACTGCCCGACCTGCATCGCCGCCGGGCGTGGCTCGCGCTACGGACAACGCTGCGGCGCTGGCATGGCGCTGTGGCGGCTGTATTGCGATTGACCTTAACCCCATTATTGAAAGCCCATTATTGAAAGCCCATTATGAACTCGACCATCAACACCGCCAGCACCGCGCCCCTGATTCCCACGGCTGACCCCAGCCCCAAACCCTACGAAGTCGTCCGCTTCAACGCGCTCAAACACGGCATCCTGAGCCGCTACACCGTGCTCAGCCATGAAAGCCATGCCGACTATGAAAGCCTCGTCAATTCGCTGATGGACGAACACTTGCCCGCAGGCGCGACAGAGCAACATCTGATTGAAGAGCTGGCCAGCGTGATCTGGCGCAAGCGCCGGGTGCTGCAAGCCGAGGGGGCCACCATCAACAAGGGCTTGAAGGAATCCGCCCGCAGTGCCAAGACCGTCATTCCGGCTGCGGCACCGTTTGAGATGGGCCTGTCAGGCGAGAACACCGACATTCGCAACCTCATGGATTTAAAACCGGCAGACGTGGCGGAAAGCCAGCAATCTGCCCGGCACGACATTGATGCGACCAACAAGGCCAGCGCCATCCTGCGCAAAGGTGGCGACCGTGCCTATGACAAAGCCCTGCGCGCCTTGCTTCCCGACACCCGCGAGTGGTGGCAAAACTACGTGGACGACGAGGAATACCCCGCCGATGCCACGGGGCTGGCCGCCTTCATCACCGATCACGTCACGCCCTTTGTCTACCAGCAAGAAAAAGAGTCCCGCCACCATGACGCTATCGTCAATCAAACCATTGGCGAAGGGCTACAAGCCTACCGGCTGGAGAAGCTTTCCCGCTACGAAACCCACCTGGACCGCAAGTTTGAGCGTACTTTGGCGATGCTGATCAAGCTGAAAGACCTCAGAAGCAGCCGCGCAGGGTAAAAAACATGCGCAATTTCCAGCAACACGCAAAAAATCCAGAACCCAGCATCCATGCGGGTTGCAGCCCGTTTCATGGGTTTTCAGGTCAGATCGCCCGTTCAACTTGCCAATTGATTTCGGCAAAAACCGGAGAATAAAAATGGGTGGACGCGGAAGTGGGCGGCAAAGCAGTTACAGCGGCAAGGCTGATACCAGCGATTCCATGCCGCTGGACATCCGCAAGATCACCCGCAAGGGCTTGCTGGTTCCGGGCAGTAGCTTTAGCTGGCAATGGCTGGTCAACGACCGTCAGGTGGCGGGCATCAGCATCCGGGTGGATTTGCAAAGCATGGTGCTGTCCTACCGCATGAAGAGCACCGGCGAAGTGGTCGAGCAGCGGGTGCAGACGCAAACGTCACCCTGCCACCTGGGCGGCCAGCGCCACTGGTTCACCTGCCCCCGGTGCAGCAAGCGGGTGGCGGTGCTGTACACGCCGGGCCGGTACTTCGCCTGCCGCCAGTGTGGCGGGCTGGGTTACGCCACGCAGAAAGAAGGTGCAGGCGACCGGGCATCCACCAAGGCCGACAAGCTGCGAAAACAAATGGGCTGGGAGGCTGGCATCTTGAATGGAGACGGCGGCAAACCCAAAGGTATGCACTGGAAGACCTACCAGCGACTCAAAAGCAACCACGATGCGCTGGTTCAGGTCAGCTTCCATGACATTGGCCGCAAGCTGGGTTTCCTGCACAAATTGCTGGAGGGGTAAATCTGTTTCGCAAAATGGACATTGCTGCCCCCTGTATGTTCGGGGAGCAAGAGGCCAAAAAGCTGCTGTAGAAAATCTATTTGTGGGCTCCCGATACCCGTCGCTCAAAAGTGCGCAGCGCTGATCACACCATAGCAGTTGCCAATCTAAGAATCCGATGATTCTGATTGCTGAGTTCAAATTGTTTCAAGTTAGACCGGGCCACGCCACACCTTGACGGCAAACTCAAAGAGCGTTTTCGATCGCTCATGGATGGACGCTTCGTCCCACACTAGGGGCTTTGCCAATGCACGATTCAACTGCAAATGGGAGTGATCAAAAAATGCTTGGCGTTTCTCTTCAAATGCATGATTTAGTAGAGATCGGTTGACGCCGTAATGTACGACGGTGAGATTGCCGATGCGAGGCACATGCTTGTCTCTGTTTACGATTGACTCCATGCGAGCGTCCAGACCTGTGGCGACGAACCGCATTACTGCTGCCGAATTGGCTTCTTCGGTAGAAACTTTAGAACCATCAGCTAATGGCCAGTATGAATACCAAGACTGCGGCAATATGTGATCCACGTCCAACGAGTCAAGCGACAGTGGAACGCTTTCCTCTGTCTTTTCCGATCGCATGACAGTTTCCAGTCTGTGAAACATAGCCCGCAATTTCGCGGCGTCTAGGCGCCCTGGGAAGATTGCGTCATCCAACCAATGCTGCTGAAACTCCTCATCACTTGGCCACCGCGACCCATCACCACTTCCCTCAGCCAAGAACGCCTTGAATGATTCCACGTCAGGTTCAGAGGACATGAGCTTTTTGAGCTGCTGTGCAAAGACTTTGTTGTAGTTCTTTCGCGTCAATCCACAGACTGCGCGCCGCACTAGATAGGACTCTACGTAGTCAAAAATCTTTGTTTGCTCCGAATCCCCAAGGCTTGAGGCGGCTAACTTTATTGCGATTGGGTGCGTTGGCGACGCATCCCACACTGATATCCGGCGCCCAAAAACTGCTATCGGGGAAGATCCAGTGCCTGTTACCAGTGCCTTGTAATGTTCTGCGTACTGATTCAAAAATGCCAATTGCTGACCCGCCTTGTACAAGCCTGCTTGGCTGTCAACACACCGGCGATATCCCGCGTACAGGCGTCCGATATCGATGTCGTCACCTGTTTCGGCTTGCACTGCTGTCTGAAAAAACCACTCTAACCTTGGGCGGTTAAGGCGACCGCGTGACTGCATTTCGGACCATAGTGGCGTCTCGAACTGACTCCAAAGGTTGGTATACAGCTCATCAGCGTCACTGCCCGCCCGCATAAAGATGAAATTGCGAATCAAGTCGGTCGCGTGAAGTTGCGCGCCGTGCCCGTTTAGCGTCTCGAAAATAACCTGTGCATCATCGTCATCACCCAACGATATACATACGATGGAAAGATCGGTGAGGATTGCCGAAGCCACTGCCATAGCGCGCGTAGCAATGTCAACCTCGGTAACGTCCTTTGACCACTCCAGCATTGCGTCGCGAAAGAAAAGAATGGCCTCCAATGCTGGCGGATGGTCTACGCCGATCTTCTTCAACCACCCCCCTTTTGTAAAGCTGTCTGGAAAACGCTCCCGCAATTGATCGAGTGTGGTGGCAGTCATCGCACCGACAAACTGCTTGCGATCACGAAACGTAGGCCATAGCTTGAAATACTCAACCTCCCTGTCCTCCATGGTCTCAGGGTTCGCGTTCACTAAACAGCCTTCCACCAGGGGCAGCAGAGCAAACTGCTCAATCTCGCGTAGTACAAGGCATAACGCGGTCAGCACATACTGAAGCGTCGTCAACCGCTGCTGACCATCAATAATGTGGTGCCGCTCAACACCAAGCAAACCCAGCTTCTTCTGAGGTTCTAAAACCACTGCCCCCATGAAGTGCGGTATGGCTTTGCCACCCTGAAGTCGGGCCTCTGCACGATCACGTATATCTTCCCACAGGCGACCCCACTGGTCCTCACGATTCCAGACGTAAGGGCGCTGATAAAACGGAACTCTGTACTGGCGACGGTCTTGAAATATTTGTTGAATTGAAAAAGTGCGCGAGTCCATGTAATTCCTTGTTCCGTTTTGGTGTGACTCTACTCGATGGCCCAGATCGCCTGCGATTGGAGCCAAAACCGCGACTCCCGAGTGGAGCCAATCTTGACCGTTGGGTAAAGCGACAATTGCAGCTCTACGATTTCCCACATTGCTGAGTCCACGTTTCCTACCGATTAAGGGAGAACAGCGCTAAACCGCCCGTGCCTTCGTGCCCGAATAGTAAGCCAGCGGCCACGCTGGCTTACAGGCCGTTAGGCCTGTAGCCCCTGTATTCCGTGCGTGACCAGCTACAAAACCTGTAGCAAAGACCAACCAAGAAGGCGCGCGGGCTGAGGGAGCCCCCACGGGGGGCGGACGGGCAGACCAGCGCGCAGGGCTGATGCCGCGCAGCGGCGAAGCACAAGGGTGGGCGGGGGCACACACCACATGACTGGCCGCAGGC
>JANXTM010000195.1 GCA_025352405.1 Polaromonas sp. | reverse complement strand
AAAGTCGGTGAGCGCTGGGTCATCGTCAAGGAATCCACGGGCAATTGATGGCCGGCGCCTCTTTGCTCCGGCATGCCGTTTTCTTCTCAATTTTTCGTTTTATATGTCAGTCCGCATGAAACGGGCAGCAGCCTCTTGGTTGATCTCATTGACCTGTGTGGCTTTCGCCGCGCCGTCGGTGTACGCTGAAAGCAGCCGAGGTAAAGCCCGAAGCGCCAAAGCCTCGGCCAAAGCACTCGCCAAGGGAGCCAAAACCAAAGTGACAGAGAAACGCCGCGCCGCGCCGCAGGCTGCCAGCGCGCCCTTTGCCGCTGCGCGAGACAGCGATGCAGAAGCCCGGCTGATTGATATTTACAAGCTCATAGGTCAGGCCAATTCGCGCGATGCATTGACCAAAGCGGAAACCCTGGTCAAAGACCACCCCAACTTCCAGCTGGCCCAGCTGGTGTATGGCGACCTGCTGGCAGGCCGGGCACGCCCTGTTCGTACACTGGGCGATGTACCAGACACCACAGCCAAGGCGGGGGCGCAGCAGCTCGCAGAATTGCGCCAGGAATCTCAGCTGCGGCTGCGCGCACTGCGCGAGCGTCCAAACACTGGCATGGTGCCATCGCAGTTTTTAACACTGTCGCCACGGGTCAAACATGCCCTCGCAGTCGATGCTTCACGCTCGAGGCTGTACCTATTTGAAAACACGCCAGGTGGCCTTAAATTGCTTGCCGATTACTACATCTCGGTAGGCAAGTCGGGTATTGAAAAATCGCTTGAAGGTGACTTGCGCACACCAATTGGGGTGTATTTCGTCACCGGTAGCCTGGCCCCCAAAAAGCTCAAGGATTTTTACGGCTCTGGCGCGCTGCCCATCAACTACCCCAATCAACTCGATGTCAAGCGCGGCAAGACCGGCAGCGGTATCTGGCTGCACGGCACGCCGCCGCAGCAGTTCTCACGCGCGCCCCAAGCCACTGATGGCTGCCTGGTGCTGGCCAACCCTGACCTGGAGCGCATCATCAGAACCGTGGAGGTACGCAGTACGCCGGTGGTGATTGCCCAAAGTCTGAAATGGGTCGCGCCGCAAACGGTCCGGGCAGACAGCAAACAATTTGAAGACGCGCTGAACAGCTGGCAAGCCGCCAAATCAAGCGGCGACATCACGCGGTTGATGAGCTGGTACACAGCCGACTTCACCAGCTACGGTAAAACCCTGGCCGAGTGGAAACCCGCTTTGACCACCGAGGTCAAACAACTCGGTGGCCGCGAGGTTCAGCTCAAGGACGTGTCCTACATGCGCTGGACCGACAGCACCGATACCATGGTGGTAACCTTCGGCGAGCTCGTGCAGGGGGCCAAGTCAGGCCATACCAAACGTCAGTACTGGACTCGTCAGGGCAACCAGTGGAAGATATTTTTTGAAGGAATTATTTGATGGTTTTTACGCAATTTGCACGGCGCCGCTGGTTGGGTACGATGTTAGCCAGCGCAGCGCTTTTGGGCATGGCCGCTGTGGCCAGCGCACAGGTCGCGCCTAAAGTCAGGTTTGTAACAAGCGAAGGGGAATTTGTCGTCGAGGTCTATCCCGACAAAGCGCCCAAAACAGTTGCGAATTTTTTGCAGTATGTCAAAGACAAGCACTACGATGGCACCATTTTTCACCGTGTGATCAACAACTTTATGGTGCAGGGCGGCGGCTTCGATGCAACGTATACACAAAAGCCCACGCGCCCACCTGTGGTGCACGAAGGCCAGGAAGCGCTGGCAAAAGGCGGCTCCAAAAATCTTGTGGGCACGTTGGCCATGGCCCGTACCAATGAGCCCAACTCGGCCTCATCGCAGTTTTTCATCAATGTCAAAGACAATGATTTTTTGAACCCCACGGTAATCCCGCCTGGCGATCCGGTGCCCAAGTTCGAGTTTCAGGGGCAAACCTACACCAACGTGCCACGCGCGCAACTGGTCAATTCCACGCAGCTGTTTGGCTACACCGTGTTTGGCAAGGTCGTCAGCGGGATGGATGTGGTCAATAAAATCAAGGCTGTACCTACGGGCAGCGGCGGGCCCTTCCCGTCAGATGTGCCCAAAACACCGGTGCTGCTCAAATCTGCTGTGCTCATCAATTAACGTTTTTATACATTTTCAGTTTATCCACCCCTCCCCCTTACAGGACCAACATGAGCAATCCAAAAGTAGAACTTCACATCAAAGATCACGGCGTGATCACGCTTGAGCTTGACGCTGTCAAAGCGCCAAAAACTGTCGCCAACTTTCTGAACTACGTCAATAAGGGCCATTACGCCAACACCGTCTTTCACCGCGTGATTCCCGGCTTCATGGTGCAGGGCGGCGGCTTTGAAATCGGCATGAAGCAAAAAGCCACGGACGCGAACATTGAAAACGAGGCCACCAACGGCCTGAAAAACGACAAGTACACGGTGGCGATGGCGCGGACCAACGAGCCGCATACAGCCAGCTCGCAGTTTTTCATCAACGCGTCCAGCAACGGCTTTTTGAACCACACTGCACCCAGTGGTTCAGGCTGGGGCTACGCTGTATTTGGCAAAGTCGTTTCCGGCATGGACGTGGTTGACAAAATCGAAGGCGTCAAGACCGGCAACAAAATGGGCCATGGCGATGTGCCCGTGACCGATGTGGTGATTGAAAAGGCCGTGGCGATCTGACCATGGCCTCACCGGAGTTGATTGCCGCGGCCACGTGGCGCGCCATCGACTTCATCTCTGACCTGCATTTACAGGCCAGCGAGACCGCCACCTTCAATGTGTGGCGGCAGTACATGCAACATACCCCGGCCGATGCGGTGTTCATCCTCGGCGACTTGTTCGAGGTCTGGGTCGGCGACGACGCCCTGCAAAGTGGCAGTTTTGAATCGCAATGCGCAGATGTCATCCGGCAAACTGCTGCACGCATTCCGGTTTTCTTCATGCATGGCAACCGCGATTTTTTGGTCGGCAGCGCCTTGATGGGCCTGTGCACTACCCGGCTGCTGGATGACCCCACCGTTTTGTTGTTTGAGGGCCAGCGTTGGTTGCTCTCGCATGGGGATGCGCTGTGCATTGACGACCTGCCCTACATGCAGTTTCGCGCGCAGGTACGCAGCCCCGAATGGCAGCAAGCTTTTTTGGTCAAACCGCTGGCTGAACGGCAGGCTATGGCACGGGGGCTGCGCCAGCAAAGCGAAGCCAAAAAACAGGC
>JANXTM010000193.1 GCA_025352405.1 Polaromonas sp. | reverse complement strand
GCGTGCAGGCAGCAGTGTCAACGACATCATGGGCGGCATGTTTGGTGCCATTGGTGCCATGGCCGCGCTGGCCCAGCGCTCCAGCACAGGAAAGGGCCAGGAGGTGCAGTCAGCACTGTTCGAAAACAACATCTTCCTGGTAGCCCAGCACATGATGCAGTTTGCGGTAACCGGCGAGCCCGCAGCGCCCATGCCCAACCGTATTTCGGCGTGGGCGGTATACGACGTGTTCACAGTCAAGAATGGCGAGCAGATATTTTTAGCAGTGGTCAGTGACACACAGTGGGCGGCGTTCTGCAAGGCGTTTGACCTTGCAGACTTTAAGGCTGATTCCCGCCTTGTAACAAATAACGACAGAGTGCGTGCGCGTGAATGGTTGATTCCCCTCTTGCGGTTGCGTATGGCGGGGCACAACGCCGCTGAACTTAGCGCCCTTTTTGAAACAAATGGCCTGCCCTTTGCCCCCATTACCCGGCCGCACGACCTGTTTGATGATCCGCACCTTCTTGCAACTGGGGGCCTTGCAGCCATTACCCTGGCCGATGGGCGGGACGCACTGGTTCCGTTGCTCCCGATCACACTTGACGGTGGCCGCCTTGGCGTGCGCCTCGGCCCGCCGCAATTGGGTGAACACACTGACCAACTGCTGCAAGAAATCGGCTACGCCGCGGCCCAGATTGCGGTGATGAGAGCAGACAAGGTAACTTTGTAGGTTGGCGTACCCGACGCTCACATTGCTGGCGGTTGAAAATCAGGGTTTTGGTGGAACAATAATTACGGTGTCGCCGGTAGCACCACGCTGACCGGTAGCGCCAGTGTCGCCAGTTGAACCAGTAGCGCCGGTGCCCCCTGCTGCACCGGTGGAGCCGGTTGATCCCATCGAGCCGGTCGATCCGGTGGCGCCAGTTGAGCCGGTGGCGCCAGTGGCACCGGCAGGTCCTGGAGCAGTCATGACAACAGGCGGGGTGACCACAGTAGGACGGTCGCAGGCGCTGAGGGCGACGGCAGAGATGGCAGCTGCTAAAACAATTGAATAGTTCATGAGAATTCCTTTGGAAAGTGCGATAAAACTGCAGCACTGATTGCATTGAGGTGTAACTTACAAAGCTTAAGGTTGGTCGGCCTCGGCTGACGTAGGCGCGTAGCTACACGTCGTGTGAGCGAAAAGCCTGCAACACACGCATGACGTGTTTCCGTCAGTAGCAAGGCCGATTTTCTGGGGGCGCGCGTCCGACGGTTCCCCGCATAATTCGGGCGATGGACAAACTCAAGCAGCTCGAATCTTTTGTATCTGTCGTCGCACGGGGAAGTTTGACCGCTGCCGCCAAGGCCGAGGGCGTAGCGCCCGCCATCATGGGCAGGCGCCTCGACGGGCTGGAGGAGCGGCTGGGCGTCAAGCTGCTGGTACGCACAACCAGGCGGATCACCCTCACGCATGAGGGCAGTGCTTTTCTGGAAGACTGCCAACGCCTGTTGGCTGATCTGGCGAATGCCGAAGCCAGCGTGTCGGCCGGTGGCGTCAAGGCCAGCGGGCACCTGCGCATCACCGCACCCGCAGGCTTTGGCCGTCGCCATGTGGCGCCACTGGTCACCAAGTTCCGTGAACAACATGCCGATGTGACGATCTCCCTGAACCTGAACGACCGTGTGCTTGACCTGGCGGGCGAAGGGTTTGACTGCGCAGTGCGGGTGGGTGACCTGCCTGATTCATCGCTGGTCAGTGTGCGCATGGCCGACAACCGGCGCCTGTGTGTGGCCACCCCGCGCTACCTGCAAACCCACGGCACGCCGCAGCATCCGGGTGAGTTGTCAAAATTTGATTGCCTGACGCTCTCAAGCGAGGCCTCGCAAACGCGTGGCTGGTCGTTCAGCATAGATGGTGACGTGGTGTATCTCAGGCTGGGTGGAGCGATGGATTGTTCTGACGGGCAGGTGCTGCATGACTGGTGTCTGGCGGGTTACGGTATTGCGTGGCGCAGTACGTGGGAGGTTGAAGCTGAAATCACCGCCGGACGTCTGGTGGCGGTGCTGGAAGATTTTGCAGCCCCGCCGAATGGTATTTATGCCGTGTTCCCCCACCGCAAACATTTGCCGCTGCGGGTGCGTTTGTGGATAGATTTTTTAAAGCAAAGCTTCAGCGAACCGGCGTATTGGCAAAGCGGTGCCCGCACTTGAAGGACAGAGAACTGGCGAAGTCCACGCAGCAGCCGTGCGCCGACAAAATGGACCCACGCAGTAAACGTAAAATCCGGCCATGCTTTCGATAAAAAATGACCTATTGGCCGCGCTGGCCGCTTGCCTTGAACAACTTTCCCCGGGTGCGGGTGATAAAGCCGCATTTGAGTCTCCCAAGGTAGCCGCCCACGGGGATCTCGCCTGCACGGCGGCTATGCAGCTTGCCAAGGGGCTTAAACAAAACCCGCGCCAGGTGGCCGAAGCGCTCAAGCACCTGCTGGAGGCCCAACCGGCTTTCGAGCGCTGGGTAGACGCGGTTGAAATTGCCGGCCCGGGCTTCATCAACATCCGGCTCAAGGCCAGTGCCAAGCAGGAAACCGTGCGTAATATTCTGCAACAGGCCGCCCGTTATGGCGTTAAACCGCAGGCAGCCGGCCAGCGCATGGTGGTCGAGTTTGTCTCGGCCAACCCGACTGGGCCGCTGCATGTGGGCCACGGACGCCAGGCCGCGCTGGGTGATGCGATCTGCAATCTTTTGGTCACGCAGGGCGTGCAGGTGCACCGCGAGTTTTACTACAACGACGCGGGCGTGCAGATCCAGACGCTTGCCACCAGTACGCAAGCCCGCGCCAAAGGGTTCAAACCTGGCGACACCAACTGGCCTGAGTCGGCCTATAACGGGGACTACATTGGCGACATCGCTGCTGATTTTATGGCCGGCAAGACGGTCAAATCTGACGACCGTTCCTACACCGCGACGGGCGATATGGAAGACATTGACTCGATTCGCCAGTTTGCCGTGGCTTATTTGCGCCATGAGCAAGACCTGGATTTGCAGGCTTTTTCGGTGCGCTTTGACAACTACTATCTGGAGTCCAGTCTGTACAGCTCGGGCCGGGTCGATGCAGCGGTCGCAAAACTGAAGGGCGCTGGCAAAACCTACGAGCAGGACGGCGCGTTGTGGCTCAAGTCCACCGACTACGGAGACGACAAAGACCGTGTCATGAAAAAAAGTGACGGCACCTACACTTACTTTGTGCCTGATGTTGCCTACCACCTGGCCAAATGGGAGCGCGGCTACAGCCGAGCCATCAACATCCAGGGCATGGACCACCATGGCACCATCGCCCGGGTGCGGGCTGGCCTGCAGGCTGCCGGTGCGGGTGTGCCGCAAGGCTATCCAGACTACGTTTTGCACACCATGGTGCGTGTGGTTCGCAACGGCGAAGAAGTCAAAATCTCCAAACGCGCGGGTAGCTATGTCACGCTGCGCGACCTGATTGAATGGACCAGTGCTGACGCCGTTCGCTTCTTCTTGCTCAGCCGAAAGCCTGACACCGAATACATTTTCGACATTGATCTGGCCTTGGCCAAAAACAACGAAAATCCGGTGTATTACGTGCAGTATGCGCATGCCCGCATCTGCTCTGTGCTTGCCGCCTGGGGCGGCGACGAGGCCAGCCTTAAAGATGCAGACCTGTCCCCGTTGAGCAGCCCGCAAGCCCAGGCCCTGATGCTGTTGCTTGCCAAATATCCCGACATGCTGACCAATGCCGCCAGCGGTTTTGCGCCGCACGACGTGGCTTTTTACCTGCGCGAGCTGGCCGCCTGCTACCACAGCTATTACGATGCCGAGCGAATTCTGGTGGATGACGATGTCGTCAAACTCGCCCGTCTCGCACTGGTCGCGGCGTGCGCGCAGGTGTTGCACAATGGATTGGC
>JANXTM010000164.1 GCA_025352405.1 Polaromonas sp. | reverse complement strand
GCCAATCGGTGGCGCCAACGTGGCCATTCCGCTGGTTCAGGCGGGTGTTGTCAGTAATTTGAACGACGCCAACCTCAACGTCAACGAAACCTATACCGTCAATCTGGTGCGCGGCGACCGCCGCAAGGGCTCAATGACCGCCCTGACAAAAACCGGTGGTGGCGCAACCTTCGAGAAGCCAGTCGACAATATCGGCACTAAAACCATTCCCGACTACGCCGGCTACGCCGCCAAACACATTCACACTGTCACCATCCCCGGCTGCCCGGCTGGAAAAGATCAGGGCAAAGTGTTTGTGGGTCAGCGCCAAGATGGCTTTGCTGTCAACCTGGGTCCGATATTTGACCTGGTCAATGCACCAGCAGGTGTTCTGCTCGACCCGACCAAAATTGACGCCATCGGCAATGGCGGAAACGCTGCGGTGCAAAAGACCAACATCACCACGCTGGCCCTGGAAGTGCATAAAGACTGCCTGACCGCTGGTAACGAAACCGTGATTGGTGGCTGGACCACTGCCAGCTTGCGTCAGGGTCGTCTGATGAACCCGGCCCCCGCATCTGGCAACACCAATGCTGAAAAAGCTGGCGGTGCATGGGTCCAGGTCTCGCGTCTGGGTAATCCGCTGGTTAATGAGTTGATCATCGGACTGCCTGATAAAGACAAGTTCAATGCATCTTCACCTTCTGGTGATGGCCAGTTTCTGACCTATGTCAGCAACCCGACCCTGCCAGCACTGCTGAGCGTGGTTCTGGGTGCAGACGTGGCACCCAAAAACCTGCCGCGTACCGATTTGCTCACCACCTTCCTGACGGGTATCACCGGCGTTAACAAGCCAGCCACTGTGACACCATCGGAAATGCTGCGTTTGAACACGGCCATCAAACCGGTTCAGTTTGCAGACCAGAACCGCCTCGGTGTCGCTGGTGAAGTGCTGCGTGTGGGCGGTACTGCCAATTTGGCAGCCGCGAAAGACCTGGCCGGCTTCCCGAACGGTCGCCGTCCTAAAGACGACGTGGTGGACATCGCCCTGGTTGCAATGGTTGGCGGCCTGTGCGCCATCAACGGTGCGAACGATTCGCTCAAACTCAACTCTGTGCCTGGCGTTCCTTCACTGACCTCCAAGTGTGACGCCACTGCACTGGCTTCGTTGATGGCCGCCCCCGGCTCAAACGGGCTTCCAAACGCCGCCAATATCCATGATGGCGTTGACCAGGCTACCGTGCCTTTCCTGACTACTTTCCCGTATCTGAACACACCTAACCGCGGCGCCATCGGCGGTGGTCAGTAAGCGTCAACTCTATTCAAGGAAACATCATGCACAAGCTCAATTCAAAACTGGTGCTGACGACGGCCTTGTCTGCGGCCCTGCTGGCAGGTTGCGGCGGTGGTGGCGGTAGCAGCGGTACAGCCAACGGCTCGTCATCTTTTGGCGTGTTCCCGGCATCGGATATCGGGCAGAACATTGCCTCGGTATTTGACTACATCAGCCGCCTGATCGCCTTCAATGGCGAAAACACCGACCCGGTGGACATCAATGCATTGACATTGGCCACCGACGAAACGTCCAGTCCAACGCCACTGCCTTGACCGGCTAAGGGATCAAGCCGGTTGGTTCCAGGCCCGGCAACCCGCGCAAGCAGGTTGCCGGGTTTTCTGCGTCTGCCGTTATGCTACTGAATAAATAGCGTGTAGTCCACGTAAAACCTAGCTTACAGGCCATTTTCTTTAAAATAATCGAGCGCTGACAGCGATCGGAACTGCCCTGCACGCTTGTCCCTCATGGCTGTCACGGCCTCACGTACGTGCTGGTTGCTCCAGATGGCGGCCTGTAGCCAGCCCATTTGTTTGAGCGCGTCTTCAACCGTATGGTCACGCGTGTAGTGGATCGCCTGCTTGGTGCCCCAGATGGCTACTGGCGGTTTGGCCGCTATTTCTTTGGCGCATTGCAGCGCTGCGGCCAGCATGGCGTCTGCTGACTCAAACACCTCATTGACCAGGCCGTAGCCCAGAGCTTTGGCCGCACTCAGGCGGCGGCCGGTATAGGCCAGCTCCTTGACCACGGCTTCGGGGATTAGCTTGGGCAGGCGCTGCAGGGTGCCCACATCGGCCACCATGCCGATATTGATTTCCTGGATGCAAAAGAAGGCGTCAAGCGTGGCGTAGCGCAGGCAGCAGGCCGTCACCATATCGACCGCACCACCAATGCAGCCGCCTTGAATCGCCGCAATCACCGGCATGCGCAGGTTTTCAAGTTTGGTGAAGGTTGATTGCATGTCCGTGAGCAGATCAAAAATTGCCGCGCGGCCTTCGGGGCTCTGGTCGTCCATGGCAATGCTGCTGCTGAAGGTTTCCAGTGCCATGCCGGCGCTGAAATGTTTGCCGGTGCTGGAGATCACCAGCACGCGCGCATCGCCAGCTTTGTGAAGCTGCACCAGCACCGCGTCGAGTTCGCGCCAGAAGGTCGGGTGCATGGTGTTCATCGCCTCGGGGCGGTTGAGCACCAGGTGGGCAATGTGGTCTGTGGTGCGCAGTGAAAAGCAGCTCAGGGCAGGCGGCAGGGCAGATGGGTTCATGCCGGCGATGTTATTTCATCAGCAATGCCAGCCAGTCACACCCGAGACGCCTGCTGTGGTAGGCCTGTGCGCGCATGGCAATGTCAAGGCACGGCGTCAGTACCTCCAGCAGACACGGCGGCTAGGCCCACGCCACTTCAAAAGTGCAGGCTGGCGGCCATCGCGTGCAGGCCATGACACAGCGTGTCAGGACCGGTTTGCGTCTTTACGAGCTAGCTCCGGCGTTTGCGCGGCACGACGGTCAGTTGCACTATATTTTTAGCCAAAACAGGCCCAATCGTGGCAGCTTGCAGCGGCACGTCTACCAGCTGGTCGGCCTGCCAGACCCTGACCTGTGCTGCGCCGTCGGGCAGATCTTCAAATGTGGCAAAACCTTCAACGCTGGTTTTGGCAGCCCACGGTGATTCACTGGCATACACGTAGCCACGCATGGAGCCGTGAATAAAACAGCCCAGTAAGGTTGCACCGATAACGCCCGCTTTGTCGAGCGTGACTTCGCTGGACTTGGCGGACTTGCCCTCGGATTTCCCCTCCAGACGCAACTCAAAACCGGCATTGGTGGCGTTGAACTGGCCCATGCCCGCTGGCGACGAGCGCACATGGTGATCCCAGGGGTCGTTGTTGACAAAGCGTACCTTGGCACCCACCGGCACCAGCGACACAGCAGGTATGAACTGCATTTTTTCCTGGTTGATGGTGGCCGTGGCGGGCAGCGGCGTTTTGGGCAGGACGCTCTTGTTGGCGGGCACAATGACCACTACCGCGTCCTGCACCGGTTTGCCGTCCTTGTCGACGACCGACACCACCAGGTTACCAGCCCAGGCCCAGTTGCACAGAACAGACAAGCCGCACAGCGCAGTAAAAAGCAGATTTTTTTTCATGATGGTGTTTGGTCCTTGTTGCCTGGCCCGGCGAGAAGCCTATTTTGGCGTGATGATGTCGCGGTTCATGGGCGCCAGCAGCGCCAGCATTTCGCCTTGCTTGCGAAACGCAATTCCCCTGGCATCCATACTGGTCTGCAACACTTCCACCAGCGCATGGAAATCCGATTTTTTGATTTCCAGATTGGCGTGCGAGCTTTTCATGTCCACGCCCTTGTACACGCAGGGGCCGCCCCCGAGCGCGCAGAACTGGTCGACCAGCTGCTCTTTGACGCGTTGCTGGTTGGCTGGCTGGAAGTGCGGGCCGGTGCGCGGGTCGGCCAGCAGCCGGACCATGAAGTCGTCCATCAGCGCGATCAGGCCCGCTTTTTCGCCGAAGGCCTTGTAGAGCTGGTCGTCTTTGGGGGCCATTTGCTGGCCAAAAGAGGCACCGGCAGCTAGCAGGCTGGAGGCGATCACAAATGTTGCAGCGATAGAACGCAATATTTTTTTCATGGCAGTTTCAAAAAAATGGGGTTGGGCAGGGGCGTTCAACAAGACGCCATCAAAAGGCCAGCTGGGCCGAGAGGTAATAACCGGTCTGTTTGCGGTTGGCCGTGGTGGCCGGCACGATCACGCCGAGGTCCACATAAGCCAGCGTCAGTGAGACGTTTTTGCTCGGTGCCCATGCGATGAAGATGTCTTTCCAGTCCTGCGAACGCAAGCCGTTGCCCAGTCCGGCTACCGAGCCGGCTTTTTCGAGCTTGTTGCGCATAAAACGGTATTCGGCACCCACCACGAGATTTTTACTAACCAGGTAGCCAATCGAAAACTCGGGCTGCAGGCCGTACCTGTTTTCATTGCCGCCCAGCGTCGCACCGTAACCCAGCAAGCCATTCTGGTTGGCCTTGGTGGCGCGCAGCGTGCCGTTGAGCAGCAGGCTCTGGCCCAAAAACAGCTTTGTGGCACTGACGTAAACATCGACGCCGTTGCGCTTGGCACCCAGCGCGTTCAGGGTGCCATCCAGCCCGGTTGAGCCCAGGGTTTTGTACTCCAGGCCCAAGGCCACCTGCGGCATCAGCGTGTCGCTGTCCAGAATGGCGTCGCCCAGCACGCGAACTTTCGCCCCAACGATAGTTTGCTTCAAATGCAGTCCTGGCAAGCCAAGTGCCGTGCCGGTGGCGCGTGTATTCAGGTCTTGTTGCGCGATAGAGAGCTCGTACCGATCGTTGATGCCGACGGCAGCGCCGACAATGTTTAAACCATAGTCTCTGGTGCCGACGTTGGTAAAAAATGCCGAACCACCGATCTCGTCGTCAGTAGCGTTGCTGCCGATCACGGCCCAGGGCGTGAGGCCGCCGCCCGCTGCGCCGTCAATGCTGCTCACGCCGCCAGTCAGCAACAGTTTCCCAGTCTCGGCATGTGCACCCGCACAAAAAAGTGCAGCGCAGGTGGCTACCAGCGTGTTTACGGATAGATGGTTCATAAAGTGCTCAAAGTAAGGCGAGATTGACTTGTGGATACAAAAAAATGTAATTATTTGTCACTCTTAGCGTATACGAGCCGTACCAACGAACGGATTCAGCTTTTAAATAAGCCACCAAAGTTTTCGGGTTATTCACAGGCGTGCACGGACTTGATCGCCTGCCTAGTCACTCTGAAGCAGCACATGGCAGTCACGGCGACTTCAAAATAACTGGCCGCTGCTGTGGTTGGTTTTTGCTATAGTTTCCATAGCGTGTAGCCCCAATGCTTGTTGTCGAAAAAGCCTTTCTTGTGCTGAATTTTGAAGTTTTTCAAATTCGGTGGCCTTGACCAGGCCGCTTGCGCGCACGCCCAGCAGCCGCAGTTTTTTATCCAGCGGCACCCGCTTCAGACACTGGCCTGCCAGCTGGCGTATGAGGCGGCCATCTGCTGTGAAGTCTTCACATGTCTGGTCGCGCGTGGCGATTTTGAAATCGTCGTAGCGCAGCTTGATGCCTATGGTTTTGGCGGCATAGCCCTTGCGTTGCAGGTCTTCCGCGAGCTTGTTGCACAGCCCGGTGAAAATCACACCCAACGCGGCTTTGTCGCGTACCGCATGCAGGTCACGGTCAAACGTGGTTTCGCGGCTCATGCTGACAGGCTCGCTTTCGGTGACTACCGGTCGGTTGTCCCGGCCCCAGGCGACCTCGTGCATCCACGCGCCGGTGGCCTTGCCGAAATGGGCGACCAGAAACGCTTTCTCTTGCGCGGCCAGCTCACCAATCGTTTGTATGCCCAGCCGTGCCAACTTTTCATCGGCCTTGGGGCCAATGCCATTGATCTTGCGGCACTTGAGCGGCCAGACGAGCGTTTGCAGGTCAGCCTCATACACGATGGAAATGCCATGGGGCTTGTTGAACTCGCTGGCCATCTTGGCCAATAGTTTGTTCGGTGCCACGCCAACCGAGCAGGTCAGGCCGGTGGCCTCAAAAATCGCTTTTTGAATCAGGCGCGCCAGTACCCTTCCGCCACCGCGCTGGCCGCCAGGCACGTCGGTAAAGTCGATATAGACCTCATCAATTCCGCGGTCCTCCATCAGCGGTGCGATCTCTGTGACGGTGCTTTTAAACAGCCGCGCGTATTTGCGCACCGCTTCAAAATCCACCGGCAACACAATCGCCTGCGGGCACAGTTTGGCGGCCTTCATCATGCCCATGGCGGAGCCCACGCCAAACTGCCGGGCCGCATAGGTGGCGGTGGTAATCACGCCGCGCCCCACATAGTTCTTGAGCAGCGGGAAATCTGTCAGCGGAATAAAGCGCAGTGCGCGCCCTGGCTGGCCAGGCCCACCCGCCAGCAGGGCATCGTCCACGGTGCGCCTTCCGCCGCCAATTACCACCGGCAAACCCTTGAGCTGCGGGTAGCGCAGCAACTCGATGGAGGCAAAAAAGGCGTCCATATCGAGGTGGGCAATGCGGCGAAGGCGGGTGGTCATGGGGTGGTGGCAGCGGCTGGCGCGCAAGCATAGTGTCGCCGGGCTGTTCCTGGCAATACCAAAAAATATGCAACCGCGCGGTAGGCAGCGGCTTACAGTTTTGCATGCGTTATGCCGACAGACGAAGCTGACTGCGCGTTGGAAACTTAAAGTTCTCAAACCAACACTGGAAAGTTCCGCATGCATTACGTCACTGCGCAAGACAACACCAAACTTTATGTCAAGGATTGGGGCACTGGCCGCCCCGTCATCATGTTGCACGGTTGGCCGTTGTCGTCTGACAGCTGGGACGACCAGGCCATGGCCGTTGCTGACGCCGGCTACCGCGCGATTGCCTATGACCGGCGCGGTTTTGGCCGCTCGTCGCAGCCGTGGAGTGGTTACGACTACAACACCCTGGCAGATGATCTGGCGGCCGTGATCGAACACACCGGCGCGCAAGATGCCGTGCTGGCGGGCTTTTCGATGGGTGGCGGCGAGGTGGCGCGTTATATGTCGCGCCATGCCGGAAAGTCAGTAGCCAAAGCTGTGCTGGTTTCTTCTGTGGTGCCGTTCATGCTCAAAACCGACAGCAACCCGCACGGCACCGAGCAGTCCGTGTTTGACGAGATGACGGTCGGCATGAAAGCTGACCGGGCCAAATTTTTTGCCGGGTTTTTCAAGGATTTCTATGGCGTCAGCCTGATGTCGCATCCGGTCAGTGAGCAACTGATGGAAGCCTCACGCAGCGTGGCCATGCAGGCGAGCCTCAAAGCCACGCTGGCCTGTGCCGGGGCATTTGCCACAACCGATTTCCGGCCTGACCTGGCGCATTTCAAGGTACCCACCCTGATCATTCACGGCACCGATGACAAAACCGTGCCGATTGATGCTGCCGGTCGGGCGGCCGCCAAAGGCATTGTCGGCTCAACACTGCTTGAATACGACGGTGCGCCACACGGCCTGTTTGCCAGCCACAAAGACCAGCTCACCAAAGACCTGCTGGACTTTATTCGGAGTTGAATACGGCTGGGAATTGACCTGAAACGCGTTACGCCTCGCGGTGGCGTCAGTCGGTTCTGGCCATAATGGTGCGGTGCAACTGTTTGCACCACACCATTTTTTTGGTCCTACAACCTCCCAAAGTACCCGTTATGGACTTCAGTCTTACTCCCGAACAACACGCATTGCAGGAACGCACCCAGCGCTTTATCCGTGACGTGGTGATGCCTTATGAAGGTGACACACGCCAGACCTCGCACGGCCCGTCAGAAGACTTGCGCAACGAGCTGGTGGCGCATGCCCGTGCCGCTGGCCTGCTGACGCCGCACGCATCAATCGCCCATGGCGGCATGGGCTTGTCGCATGTTGACAAGGCTGTGGTGTTTGAAGAGTCTGGCTATTCGCCACTTGGCCCCATCGCGATGAATATTCATGCACCTGACGAGGGCAATATTCATCTGCTTGAGCTCGTGGCCACACCGGCGCAACAGAAACGCTGGCTACTGCCGTTGGTGCAGGGGCATATCCGTTCGTGTTTTTGCATGACTGAACCCGCGCCCGGTTCGGGCTCTGACCCGTCGATGCTGCAAACCACAGCCCGGCGCGAAGGCGACGACTATGTGATTGACGGTGTGAAGTGGTTGATCACAGGCGCGGTCGGCTCCGGCTTTGCCATCATCATGGCGAAAATCACTGACGATGCAGGCACTGCCGGAGCCACCGGCCCGACCATGTTTCTGGCAGACATGAACCAGCCCGGTATCCGCATCGAACGGCAAATGAACGCCATGGACGCCTGCTTCACCGGCGGCCATGCAGTCGTCCGGTTTGAAGGCCTGCGCGTGCCGGCCGCCGATGTGCTGGGCGAGCCCGGTCAGGGGTTGAAATACGCCCAGGTGCGGCTGGCGCCTGCGCGCCTGACACATTGCATGCGCTGGCTAGGCGCCGCCCGGCGTGCGCACGAAACAGCCGCCACCTATGCGCGCGGCCGCCAGGCTTTTGGC
>JANXTM010000082.1 GCA_025352405.1 Polaromonas sp. | reverse complement strand
AAGAAAACATTCACGCATGAGTGACACCCTAGATCCGAGCTTGCTGAACCCCCCTGCCAGCCCAGCGGCGCCGCAACCTACCGAGCATTTGGAGTTCAAGGCCATGCTGTTGCTGGTCTTTATGCTGGTGTTGGTAATTGGCTCTGCCTTGTACGTGATGTATGCCCGGGGCGTGTTTGAAAGCACCCAAACGCTGGTGCTGGTGTCGGAAGACTCCGAGGGCGTGGTAGTCGGTATGAACCTGACTTTTTCGGGTTTTCCGATTGGCCGCGTGCGCCGTATTGAGCTGGCAGACGACGGCAAGGCCCGCATTTTGGTTGATGTGGCCAGCAAAGACGCGCACTGGCTGCGCGTGTCCAGCGTGTTCACCCTGGTGCGCGGACTGGTGGGCAGCACCAACATTCGCGCCTACACCGGTTTGCTGACAGATCCGCTGCTGCCTGATGGCGCGGTACGCACCGTGCTGCAGGGCGATGCTGCAGGCGAGGTACCAAAGTTGATTGCGGCGGCCAAGGAGCTGATTGAAAATTTAAGCAGCCTCGTGGGGAGTCAGGGCGCATTGGGTGCTTCCTTGGGTAATCTGCAAATCCTGACCACCAAAATCAATGGCAGTGGTGGGGCGCTGAGCGCGTTATTAGGAAGCGATGCCGATTCCCAAAAACTATTGGCGACGCTGGGCCGCACCAACGAGCGCGTCAACACATTGCTGGCCCGGCTGGATGGCCTGGCGGTCAAGGCCGACACCCAGGTATTCGGCGATAAACCTGGAAACCTGGGCCTGATGCCTGAGACTCGGGCTACCGTGGTCCAGCTCAATGCGTTGCTGCTTGACGCGCGCAACAGCCTTAAAAAAGTTGATGCGGTGCTCATCGAGGCTCAGGCTGTTGGTGCCAATGCCCGCGAAGCCACCGGCGACCTTGGTCGCCTGCGCGGTGAGGTCGAGGCCAGCCTTCGCAAGGTCGACGGGCTGGTCAATGAAATCAACCGCAAATGGCCGTTTGCCAGAGACACTGAAGTGAAATTGCCATGATGAACCCCGTGCAAACCAGATTTTTAGCCAGCCCGTTGTCGGCATTTGCCCTTGTATTGGCAATTACTGCGTGTTCGTCTGGCCCGAAGCCTGCTGACTGGCAACTCGAAGCGAAGGGCGCGATGGAACGTTCAGTGTCTGCCTACCTTGACGGCAATGGCCGTGTCGAGGCGGTTGAGTTTGCGCGCGCAAAAAGAGAAGTCTCCAGCACAGGCCGGGTTGACCTGATGGCGCGAGCCGAATTGCTGCGCTGTGCCAGCCATGTTGCCAGCCTGGTGTTTGAGCCCTGCGTTGGATTTGAAAACCTCCGGCAAGACGCAGCCCCGGCTGAGCGTGCTTACGCCGACTATTTGGCGGCGACACTGCAGCCGCAAGACGCGGCCTTGTTGCCTGCGCAGCAGCGGGCGGCGGTCTCGGGTGGCGATGCCGTCGTCAGCGGTATGGCCGAGCCGTTGTCGCGGCTGGTAGCTGCTGCTGTGGCGTTTCAGTCCGGCCGTGCCAGCCCGGCACTGGTGCAGGTGGCCGTAGACACCGCCTCCAGCCAGGGTTGGCGCAGGCCGCTGCTCGCCTGGCTGGGCGTTCAGGCTAGCTTGTTGGATAAAAGCGGTGATCGTGAGGGCGCTGAGCGCATTCGCCGCCGCATGGTTCTCACCCAGGGTGACTCCAAGGCAGGGCAATAACACCATGGGTTTATCTGGACAGGGTACAAACGCTGCCATGGGTCACGCGGACATCACCCCCTGGACCATCGCACTGGCCGGCTTGCTCTGTTTGGCCACCGCCATGGGCATTGGCCGGTTTGCCTTCACGCCGTTGCTGCCCATGATGCTTAACGATGGTGTGATTGATTTGCTCGGTGCCAGTGTGCTGGCCAGCGCCAACTACCTTGGCTACCTGGTCGGTGCCTTGTTGTGCACGTTTCAGCCGTGGCTGTGGCGGCGTTTTCCGCGCTTGCCGCAGGTGGCCGCCTCGACCTGGGTCAAGGCTGGTCTGGCGACTACCAGCCTGCTGACACTGGGTATGGCGCTGCATTTCCCGGCGCTGTGGCCCGTGCTGCGTTTTGCGGCTGGTATTGCCAGTGCGTTTGTTTTTATTTTCACTTCAGGCTGGTGTTTGTCGCAACTCGCGGCCCGCCACGCCAGCAGCCTGGGCGGAATCATGTACGCCGGGCCGGGCGCGGGCATTGCTTTCAGTGGCTTGTTGGCCAGCGGCATGGTCAGCCTGCATTGGACGGCCGCGGCGGGCTGGCTGATTTTGGGTGTGCTGGCCTGTGTGCTGACGGCGCTGGTGTGGCCCACGTTTTACAGAACCCCGGCGCCATTAAGCGTGACAGCTGCCGCAGCAATCACGTCTGCAGCTGCCAGCGCATCGGGACCGGCAGATTCTGCAGCGGGCCGCAAACAAATGCTGCTGCTGGCAGTGGCTTACGGCGTGGCGGGATTTGGCTACATCATCACCGCGACATTTTTGCCGGTGATCGCCCGCCAGGCCTTGCCGAATTCACACTGGCTGGACATGTTCTGGCCGCTGTTTGGTTTGGGCGTGATGGCCGGTGCTTTGCTCGCCACCCGGATATCGCTCAAGGGTGACCTTCGGCATGTGTTGGCGGGTTGTTATTTTGTACAGGCGCTGGGTGTCGGCGTGACCGTCTGGAGCCCCACCCTGTTGGGCTTTGTAATGGGCAGCCTGTTGCTGGGTATCCCCTTCACGGCGATTACTTTTTTTGCGATGCAGGAAGTCCGGCGTTTGCGGCCACTGGCGGCCTCGAGTTACATGGGGCTGCTGACCGCCGTGTACGGGCTGGGGCAGATTGCCGGCCCGCCACTGGTAGCCGTGCTGCTCCGGCACAGCAAGTCTTTGGGCGAGGGGTTCACGCTGTCGCTTGAAATTGCCGCTGCCACACTTTTAGCAGGCGCGGCGATGTATCTGTGGATGGCCAGGGCTTACCCCATGGCTGTTCATTCTGATGTCAAAATCTAAACGCTATTGAAAACATAGCTGAACGCCACTGTATTTTCTGCTGCAGGGACCTATTTCGTTAATAAATTTCGACGCTTCGTGACACCATGAATAACGATGAGCGGTCATGCCGTCAAATGGCGTGCATGGTGGCGCAGGTGATCAGCCATGAACGTTGTGATGAAGTAATAACCGTGGTCGTAGCCAACATGCCTGCGCAAGGTCAAGGGTTGGCCTGCTGAACGGCAGGCCGCTTCAAACAGGTGAGGGTGGAGTTGCTCGGCTAAAAACTTGTCTGCCAGCCCCTGGTCAATCAGAATGCCGCCGGGGAAGGGCGCTGTTTTGGTTTGCATCATCAATGCCGTTGCATCATGTGCCGCCCAGCTTGATTCGTCACTCCCCAGATAGCCCGTAAAGGCTTTGCGGCCCCAGGGGCAATGCGTGGGTGCGCAGATGGGCGCAAAGGCTGAAACTGATTTAAAAAGACCAGGGTGTCGCAGCGCCAGCGTCAAGGCGCCATGGCCGCCCATCGAATGGCCAAAAATGCCTGTGCGCTCGGACGCAATTGGCAAGGTGCTGGCCACCAGCGGCAGCAGCTCTGCCGTCAGGTAGCGTTCCATGCGGTAATGGCTGGACCACGGCGCTTGCGTTGCATCGAGGTAAAAACCG
The DNA here is from genome assembly GCA_025352405.1 of Polaromonas sp. GTDB lineage: Bacteria > Pseudomonadota > Gammaproteobacteria > Burkholderiales > Burkholderiaceae_C > Polaromonas. The sequence goes on along the minus strand of JANXTM010000082.1, from coordinate 7,133 downwards.
GCACCGACACCAAAATCCCAGCTGTCGGCCTCGCCCGGCGCACTGGCACCGCGCGGGCTGGTGTCCGGGGCAATCAGCGCCAGGCCCAATTCGGCCGCAACACGCTGCGCCCCAGCCTTGACCATAAAGGTTTCTTCATTACAGGTCAGGCCGGCCAGATAAAGCAGGGCGGGCACTGCACCATGCGCTGCTTGCGGCGGCAAAAAGACCGAAAAACGCATTGGCAGGCCAATCTCTTTCGAGTCGTGGCTGTAAAAGCGCTGTTGCCCGCCGAAGCAGGCGTGTTCGCTGAGAAGTTCAGTTTGATTTGTCATGGTGCACTCAATTCAAGCAGGGACCGCGGAACCGGCTTTGCCGAGCTGCAGGCGCAGCGGCCCCGCGGGGGCAGGGCGCTACACGCAGTGAGCGACCGGGAGGCTAGTAAAGCACGACACCACGGATGGACTCGCCACGCTTCATCAAATCAAAACCCTTGTTGATGTCTTCAAGGGGCATGGTGTGGGTGATCAAGTCGTCGATGTTGATCTTGCCTTCCATGTACCAGTCGACAATTTTGGGCACGTCGGTACGGCCACGCGCGCCGCCGAAGGCTGAGCCCTCCCACTTGCGACCGGTGACAAGCTGGAATGGCCGGGTGCTGATTTCAGCGCCGGCTTCAGCCACGCCGATAATGATGCTACGGCCCCAGCCTTTGTGCGTGCATTCAAGCGCCTGGCGCATGACCTTGGTGTTGCCGATGCATTCAAAGCTATAGTCTGCACCGCCATCGGTCAACTGCACAATCGCGTCCACCACGTTTTCGGTGGTCTTGGGGTTGATGAAGTGCGTCATACCAAACTTGCGCGCCATGGCTTCGCGCTCTGGATTGAAGTCCACGCCGATGATTTTGTCAGCGCCAACCATCTTCGCGCCCTGAATCACGTTCAGGCCAATACCGCCCAGGCCGAACACCACCACGTTGGCACCCGCCTCCACCTTGGCGGTGAACAGTACGGCACCAATGCCGGTGGTCACACCGCAGCCGATGTAGCAAATCTTGTCAAACGGCGCATCCTTGCGGATTTTTGCCAAGGAGATTTCAGGGGCTACCGTGTAGTTGCTGAAGGTGCTGGTACCCATGTAGTGAAAAATAGGCTTGCCATCGAGGCTGAAGCGGCTGGTGGCGTCGGGCATCAGGCCCTTGCCTTGCGTGCCGCGAATCAGCTGGCACAGATTGGTTTTGCGCGACAGACAGAACTTGCAATGCCGGCATTCTGGCGTGTACAGCGGAATGACGTGATCGCCTTTTTGCAGCGAGGTCACGCCTGGTCCAACGTCCACCACGATACCCGCGCCTTCATGGCCCAGGATGGCCGGAAAGATGCCTTCCGGGTCAGCGCCTGACAATGTGTAGTAATCGGTGTGGCAAATGCCGGTGGCTTTGATTTCGACCAGCACCTCGCCAAACTTCGGGCCCTCCAGATCGACCGTTTCAATCGTCAGGGGTTCGCCTGATTTCCAGGCTACAGCGGCTTTTGTTTTCATGAAGGTGTGGTTTCGTGGCTAGTAAAGTTAGGGTGCTTGCAGCTTGGCTCGCAAACTTGACTAGACACTATAAGTCCGCGCTCTGGCGCCGTGCGGTCCCGGTGTTACTTTTTGAGAAAATTGCATTAAACCGCGGTCGTAACTTTGTAAAAAGTCGTGTGTTGATGATTTGTCCAAGGTTGGATAAACTGTGCTGATGAAAAAACGCAACGAGGAACAACAAGCCCTGTTAAGTCAGCTTGAGCAAGTGGCCCAAGGCTTGAGCGCGACCTTTGCACCGTTTTGCGAGGTCGTGTTGCATGACTTGCTGGACCCGCAGCAGTCCATTCTGGCCATACACAACAATTTGTCGGGCCGCGCCGTGGGCGAGCCAAGCACTGCGTTGGGTCTGGCGCGCATTGCGGACCCGCAGTACCCGCAGGTGGTTGCCAATTACGCCAACCATTTTGCAGACGGACGCCAGGCCAAAAGCACCTCAATAGGCATCAAGGACGCCACGGGCCGGTATGTAGCAGCGCTCTGCATGAATGTGGATCTGACGCTTTTTCACAGCTTGCAAAACGCCCTTGGACGGTTCGGCGCCGTGAACACCGGCCTGGCCCCGAATGAGTCATTGAATCCTGCTGGCGCCGATGCCCTGCGGGCACGTATCGACCAGTTTGCCGCGCGGATGGCGAGTACGCCGCGCGCGCTCAGAACAGACGAACGGCGTGCGCTGTTGCGCGAGCTCAAGGATTCGGGCTGTATGGACATACGCCGGGCCATGGAAACCGTTGCGCGCCATTTGGGGGTGTCACGAGCCGCGGTGTACAGCTATGCCAAATAAAGCGCAACTCCTGCTGCTGGACAAGCATGCTGTTGCCGCGCTGCTGCAACCCGAGGCGGTGCTGGCCGCTGTGCGTGAGGCCTTTGTCCTGCACAGCCAGCGTTTGGGGCGGGTGTTTCCGCTGGTACGCGAAGCACTCCCCGCTGGCGGTGTGTTTGGCATCAAGTCGGGTGACGTTGCGACGCAAAATTTGCTCGGGTTCAAAGCGGCAGGCTTTTGGCCAGCCAACAGGCAATTGGGCGCGGATGCGCATCAAGCCACAATTGTGCTGATAGACCCGGCTACCGGCAGGCCCCAATGCATCATTGACGGTAACGCCATCACGACCATGCGCACCGCCGCTGCTGGCGCGCTGGGCTTGATGCTGCTGGCCAGAGCCGACAGCCGGCGGGTCTGTGTGTTTGGCACCGGTGTGCAGGCGCGCGCCCAGGTGACGTATGCGCTGGATGTCTTGCCATCGCTCACGCAGGTCACTTATGTCACTGCGCGCGGCACGCCAGACCCAGCCTTTGAAACTTTGTTTGCCGCGCGGTGTCAAGTCGCCCTGGCCACTGACTGCAATGCAGCGGTTGCCGCCTGCGACGTGGTAATCACGGCCACGCCCGGTGGCGGGCCGTTGTTTGATGCCGCTGCTGTCAGTCCCGGCACGCATCTCAATTGCGTGGGGGCGGACACCCAAGGCAAACGCGAACTGCCCGCCGGTTTGTTGTCGCGCAGCCGCCTTTTTGTGGATGACCACGTGCAGGCGCAGCAGGTGGGTGAAACCCAATGGCTGCAAGACATGCCCTGTACGGAACTCGGTGACCTGCTCGACGGCACGCATTTTCAGCGCACACAAAGTGACATCACTGTTTTCGACATGACGGGGCTGGCCCTGCAAGACCTGACGGTAGCGCGCATGCTGCAGCAGCGGGCTATGGCCACTGGCGCGGGTTGCAGCATGGCCTGGCCCTGGTAATTTATTTCTAACTTTTAAACACACGACAAACCCTCCATGAGCATCGCAAACAGCACCACCATTTCTTCATCGCCATTGCTGCCTACTTTTGACGACGTTGTTGCAGCCTCTGGCCGCCTGCTGGGCCATGCGCATCAAACGCCGGTCCTGACCTCGCGCACCGTCAACGAAGACTTTGGCGCAGAAGTTTTTTTCAAGTGTGAAAACCTGCAACGTACCGGCGCTTTCAAATTTCGAGGCGCTTTTAATGCGCTTTCAAAATTTGACGATCGCCAGCGCCGCGCTGGTGTGGTGACTTTTTCGTCGGGCAACCATGCCCAGGCGATTGCCCTGTCGGCGCGCTTGCTGGGTATGCCCGCCAGCATCGTCATGCCCGAGGACGCGCCGCAGGCAAAAGTCGCGGCCACCAGGGGCTACGGTGCTACCGTGATTCTTTATGATCGGTACAAAGACGACCGGGAGCAAATCGGCCGCGATCTGGCCGAGAAAAACGGGCTCACATTGATCCCACCCTATGACCATCCGGATGTGATTGCAGGGCAGGGCACGGCGGCCAAAGAGCTGTTTGAAGAAGTCGGTGCGCTGGATGCTTTTTTCGTCTGCCTGGGCGGCGGTGGCTTGCTTTCGGGGTCGGCACTGTCCACGCGTGCGCTGGCACCTGATTGCAAACTGTACGGCGTTGAACCGGAGGCCGGGAACGACGGCCAGCAATCGTTCCGATCCGGCCGCATTGTGCATATTGACACCCCGCAAACGATTGCGGACGGCGCGCAGACACAGCATCTGGGCGCGCACACGTTTCCCATCATCCACCGGGATGTCGATGATGTGTTCACGGTGACGGATGCGCAGCTGGTTGAGAGCATGCGCTTTTTTGCCGCACGCATGAAACTGGTGGTGGAGCCCACCGGCTGTTTGGGTTTTGCTGCGGCCCGCGCCATGAAAGACCAGCTCAAAGGCAAGCGGGTAGGTATTTTGATCAGCGGCGGTAACGTGGATTTGGCGCGTCTGGCGAGCTTCCTGGCAGCTTGATTTTTTGATATCTGCACGGCGCATACGAACCATGGCTACCTCCACAATGCTTGCAACACTTTCCACACTTGAAACACCCGCTGCGATCATTGATTTAAGGCGAATGCAGCGCAACATCGATCGCATGCAGCAGCGTATGTCGGCCCTGGGTGTACGTTTTCGGCCGCACGTCAAAACCAGCAAAAGCACGCCAGTGACTCAAGCCCAGCTTGCCGCTGGTGCACAGGGGATCACCGTTTCCACACTGAAGGAAGCCAGGCAGTTTTTTGCTGCAGGCATCACAGACATTCTTTACGCGGTTGGCATGGTGCCCGACAAACTACCGCAGGCGTTAGCGCTGCGGCAACAAGGCTGCAGGCTCAAAATCATCACCGACAGCGCCGACTCGGCGGCGAGCATCGCTGCATTTGGCCGCGCCAACGGCGAGGTGTTTGAGGTGTGGATCGAGATCGACACGGATGGCCACCGGTCCGGCATCAAGCCCGAAGACGCCGAGCTGCTGGAGGTCGCACACGCTCTGCAGGCCGGTGGCATGGCGCTGGGCGGTGTGTTGACACACGCCGGCTCAAGTTATGACGTCGACACGCCTGACGCGTTGACGGCCATTGCCGAACAAGAGCGCGCGGGCTGCGTGCATGCGGCCAGTCGCCTGCGTGCAGCGGGCTTTGTCTGCCCCGGTGTGAGCGTAGGCTCCACGCCTACGGCTTTGTCGGCCAGGTCGCTGGATGGCGTGACTGAAGTGCGCGCTGGTGTGTATGTGTTTTTTGATCTGGTGATGCACAACATTGGCGTTTGCAGACTTGACGAGATTGCCCTCAGCGTGCTCACCACCGTGATCGGCCATCAACGTGACAAGGGTTGGGCCATCGTCGATGCTGGCTGGATGGCGATGAGCCGGGACCGCGGCACACAAAAGCAAACACGTGATTTTGGCTATGGCCAGGTGTGCACGCTCGACGGTCAGGTGCTCGAAGGCATTGCGTTCACTTCGGCCAATCAGGAGCATGGCATATTGTCGTGCGTCGCGGGCGTGTCTGTCGACATCGCAAGCCATCTGCCGGTAGGAACGCGACTTCGCGTTCTACCCAACCATGCGTGCGCGACCGGTGCGCAACATGGTTGCTACCAGGCGTTTGAGGATGACGGCAGGGTGGTCGAGTGGCCCCGGTTTTATGGCTGGTAGCCAACGAGCAAACTCGCTTGCGGCCCGTCACCCGCAACAGTGGTTATGACGGGCTGCGACGCTCAAGCGCTAAAGAAATTCTTCAGCTTGTCGGTCCAGCCTTCTTCGCTGGGCGAATGTTTGGCACCGCCTTTTTTAAGCGAGTCGTCAAACTCCTTGAGCAGCTTGCGCTGATGCTCTGTCAGTTTCACCGGCGTTTCAACCGTGATGTGGCAGTAGAGGTCACCCGGATAACTGGAGCGCACACCCTTGATGCCCTTGCCACGCAATCGAAACTGCTTGCTGGCCTGGGTACCTTCGGGGATGTCAATCGCCGCCTTGCCCGCCAGCGTCGGCACCTCAATCTCGCCGCCCAGTGCCGCAGTGGTGAAACTGATGGGCACCGCGCAGTGCAGGTCGTCACCATCGCGCTCAAAGATGTCGTGTTTTTTGACGCGAATTTCGATGTACAAATCACCGGGCGGCCCGCCATTGGTGCCCGGCTCGCCATTACCCGTTGAGCGAATACGCATGCCGTCATCAATACCCGCCGGGATTTTGACTTCAAGCGTTTTGTTGTTTTTGGTTTTACCTACGCCATGGCATGACACGCAAGGCTCAGGAATTAATTTGCCAGTTCCTTTGCATTGGGGACAGTTCTGCTGCACACTAAAAAATCCCTGGCGCATCTGCACCACGCCATGGCCATGGCAGGTGGTGCATGTGACAACTTTGGTACCAGGTTTGGCGCCTGAGCCTTGGCAGATCGTGCAGTTGTCCCAGCTCGGAATGCGAATTTCCGCCTCTTTGCCATTGGCCGCTTCTTCGAGCGTGATTTCCATCGCGTAACTCAGGTCGCCGCCACGGAAGACCTGACGCCCCCCACGTTGCTGTCCGCCGCGCTGCTGGTCGCCAAATACGCCACCAAAAATGTCACCAAACGCCTCAGCAAACCCGCCAAAGCCTTCACCACCTGCGCCACCACCGCGCATGTTGGGGTCGACGCCTGCATGGCCATACTGATCATAAGCGGCGCGCTTCTGGTCATCAGAAAGCATCTCGTAGGCTTCTTTTGACTCTTTGAATTTTTCTTCAGCAGCCTTGGCGCTGTCACCCTGGTTGCGGTCAGGGTGGTGCTTCATCGCGAGTTTGCGATAGGCCTTTTTAATGTCTTCGTCGCTGGCGTTTTTGGGAACACCGAGCGTGTCGTAATAGTCTTTTTTAGCCATGTCGGGTAAGTCAGGTCAGCGTGTCGTTAAAGGGGACTTTGTCGGGGGAAACGGCGTTGAAAGGCGTTGAAAAGGCGCTACAAAGGCACTGAAAGTAAAAAAGCGACAAGCGAAAAAAGCGAAAACCTGGAATGACCCCGGTTTTCGCTCCTGGCTTTTACACTTGCTGCCTTTACATGCAGTTATCGCGCCAAATCGAGGTGCTTAGCCTTTTTTAACTTCCTTGACTTCAGCATCTACCACATTGTCGTCAACGGGTTTGGCTTCCGGCTGGGCCGCTCCTGGGCCGCCCGCTGCTGCTGCTTTTGAAGCTTCCATGTCAGCATACATTTTTTCGCCAAGCTTCTGGCTGGCTTCCGTCAAGGCCGTATTTTTGGCATCAATAGCGGCTTTGTCTTCGCC
>JANXTM010000075.1 GCA_025352405.1 Polaromonas sp. | reverse complement strand
GCCGCTGCCAGCGGTGCAATCACGCCCTCGGTGGACGCACAGGTGAGGGCTTCTGTGGTGGTGGCTTTTATGGTGGGACGTTTGCAGCGCTTTGCCCGTTCAGGTTTTAGGCGCCTGCCGTCCGAGCATCTGGACGCCAGTCTGGCCGCCTTGTTGAGCTGAGTAAATCTGATGCCAGACCAGTCCTCGACAGGGGATTAAAGTTGCTATAAATAGCGTAGCATGCAGCCCCAGTGCTTGCTTCCGAAAAGCCACTTTATCTGTGATTTTTGCCTGAACGGACTTGGACCGCAAGAACTTATGCCGAGCGACCTTGACCTCGGCGGATAGCCGTGACATCGACGTGCGATGAGAAACTTGAGCCGCCAGGTTCGGAGTTTTCCCTCACACGAACCCAGCATCCTCCTGGAAGGGGGAGTTCATAAGGCGCTCCTGCGAAGCGCATATTCTCTGCCAGTGTCAGTGCGCCTGATTCATAGCGGGCACTGTCGCTATGTGTATATCCTCGCCAGGCTATTTCAAAAACGTCTTCGAATCGAAGGCCTACGACTGCGTTTTTTTCTTTCAGTTTGTAAAGCTCGGCAAATTGGCGGTTGACCGATGTAATTTTTCCTTGCTGGTCCACGATCATGACACCGTCGGCCATGCACTCAAACAGGTCAACTACTTTCGGTGATTCAAGAATTGACGCATACAGAAGGGTGGAAAGCGCTGGCTGTTCATCATCCAGAGACGACGCATTGGCCAGTCTGGTCCAGGCTCTAATGCGCCTGCCGTCCGGCAGGGGTAGCGAAGCTACGGTTAGCCAAATCCCTCTATGCTGAAAGTTGTAGGGGTGCTGCTGGATTCGATGGCGTTCTACTCCGGCCTCAACATAGTGATGAATGCGCGGCATCTCCTGCTGACTCAAGCGATGCTCGTAAAACCTTTGCAGGTTTGCACGGTAGGCCTCGCCAACGTGAAGATGCCCGGCGTGTTCCGGAAAAAAAACCAGCATGGAACGGTTCCAAAGCAGCGTTCTGTCTTCCGCATCGAACACACAACACCCAATATTCAGGCTGTCCAAAAGCATTACAGTGGTTTCAATTACTGACGTGGTCATGGTCTTGCTTGTAAACGTCTTTCTGCTCTTCCTGATCTCCGGGAGGCTTTGTTTAAAGCATAACGCCAATCCTGGTCGCGGCTGCCTCAATCTCTTGCCAGGTGATGAGATCAATTTCAATGCCGTCGCGCTCGCGCAGCTGACGCGCTTTGCGCTCGGGCTCACCGGCAATTTGTACCGCGTCAAACCCCTGGGCGGGTGGGCTTTGCTGCAGCCAGTCTACAAAAGCCAGGGCGTCGATTTCAAACGCGCTTTGGGTACCGAGTCTGGCGGGGTCAATCAGTATGGTGAGCATGCTGTTGACCACAGCCCGTTTCGTATTGGTCGGCTGATGCCACGTACCGCCGCCCGTGAGCGCGCCGCCCAGCAGCTCACAGGCCACCGCCAGCCCATAACCTTTGTGTTCGCCAAAAGGCATCAGCGCGCCAAACAGACCGCCAGCCTGTGGCACCACCACCACGCCGGGTTGGGTGGTGGGCTGGCCGCGCTCGTCGATCAGCAGGCCAGGCGCGACCTCTTTGCCCTGGTTGTGGGCAACGCGCATCTTGCCCTGTGCAACGCGGCTGGTGGCGAAGTCCAAAATAAAGGGTGCACGCCCTGCCAGCGGGATACCAATACAGCACGGGTTGGTGCCGAAGCGCCCATCGGTTCCGCCCCAGGCTGCGACCACCGGGCGTGACTTGACATTGACGAAATGCAGCGATACCAGCCCTTCGGCAACCGCCATTTCGGCGAAGTGGCCGATGCGCCCGAGGTGGTGCGCGTCGGCCAACGCCATGATGCAGCTGCCGTGTGTTTTGGCACGCGCCACGCCGAGCACCATGGCCTGCTCGCCCACCACCTGACCAAAGCCGCGCTGGCCGTTTAGCGTCAACATGGAGCCGATGTCAAGTACCGTTTGTACTTGGGCGTTCGGCGTGAGGCCGCCCTCCAGCACCGCATCGACATAACGCGGCAACATGCCCACACCGTGGGAGTCGTGGCCACTCAGATTGGCCATCACCAGGTTGTTGGCGACGGTTTCAGCCTCTTGGGCTGAGCTGCCGCATGCTATAAAAATAGTAGCGCATTGCGCCCGTAAAACCTGCGCTGAAATCACTTTTTGCATATTAATTTACTTTCTACATGACCGCGCCGACTTGCCACGGCACAAATTCGTTTTGCCCGTAGCCGTGCGCCTCGCTCTTGCTTTGCGCGCCAGAGGCCGTGGCCAGTACCAGCTCAAAAATACGCTGGCCCATCGCCTGTATGGACGCGCCGCTGTCGATGATTTCCCCGCAGTTGATGTCCATATCTTCTTCCTGACGCTGCCACAGTGCCGTATTGGTTGCCAGCTTGAGGGAAGGCGAGGGCGCGCAACCGTAAGCTGACCCGCGGCCTGTGGTGAAGCAGATCAGGTTGGCGCCGCCCGCGACCTGGCCAGTCGCGCTGACCGGGTCATAGCCCGGCGTGTCCATGTACACAAATCCGTGGGCACTGACCGGGTCGGCGTATTCGTAGACGGCCTGCAAATTGGTGGTACCACCCTTGGCGACGGCGCCCAGTGATTTTTCGAGAATGGTGGTCAAACCACCCGCCTTGTTGCCGGGTGACGGGTTATTGTTCATTTCGCCGCCATTGATGTTGGTGTAGTGCTCCCACCACTTGATACGGGCGATCAATTTTTCTGCAATCTCCGGGCGTACCGCCCGGCGTGTGAGTAAATGTTCGGCTCCGTAAATTTCGGGTGTTTCGCTCAGGATGGCGGTGCCGCCGTGCGCTACCAACAAATCAACCGCTGCACCCAGCGCCGGGTTGGCGCTGATACCCGAGTACCCGTCCGAGCCGCCGCATTGCAGGCCGATCATGATGTGCGAGGCGCTGCAGGGCTCGCGC
>JANXTM010000064.1 GCA_025352405.1 Polaromonas sp. | reverse complement strand
TTCAACAATTTGCGGAGCCAGGCCCATGGACGGCTCATCCAGTAAAACCATGGAGGGGCTCGCCATAAGCGCGCGGCCAATGGCGCACATCTGCTGTTCACCGCCCGACGTGTAGGCGGCCTGCGATGTGCGCCTGGTTTTGAGCCGGGGAAAATAGTTGTAGACCTTCTCAAGATTAGCCGCAACCTCTACCTTGCTCTTGAGCGTGTAAGCACCTGTCAGCAGGTTTTCCTCAATCGTCAGGTGGGCAAAGCAGTGACGGCCTTCCATAACCTGCACCACACCACGCTGTACCAGATCAGCGGGTGAAAGGTTCTCGATGTGCTCGCCACGCAGCTCTATCGAGCCTTTGGTGACCGCGCCGCGCTCGCCTTTGAGCAGGTTGGAAATCGCGCGCAGGGTCGTGGTTTTGCCCGCGCCATTGCCGCCAAGAATAGCCACGATCTTTCCGTCCGGCACGCTCAGCGAGACACCCTTTAAAACTAGAATCACGTGGTTGTAAATTACTTCAATGCCGTTGACATTGAGAACTATTTTTTGTGTGTCCATAAACTTTGGCTTTCTCCAATTACCAGCGCTGCACGCAGCGCTGGTAATTGGGCTGTCATCAGCGGGTCTGGTGCGCAATCCCTGAACCTGCGTTAAAGCGCAGGTTCGGATGCCGACCCAGCCCGATGTGACAGCGACTCACATCAGGACTGGCAATCCGCTGGCGTACGTGGCGTCAGCTTTTTCTCTGCGGCGTATTTGGCGGCCGTCGCTTTAACCAGCGGTTTGATGATCTGCTCATCGGCCTGCAACCAGTCAGATGTGAACTTCCAGGCCTTTCCGTCCCAGGTATGAATTCGTGCCCATGCAGCACCCATGTGGTCGTTGCACGAAGTACTGATCGGACGCATCACACCTGCGAAGCCCAGGGTGTCGAGTTTTGCCTGCGTCAGGTTCAGGTTTTCCAGGCCCCAACGCACCTGCTCACCGCTCATGACCTTGCCTTTGCCAAAGCGCTCTTGCGCAGCACGAACGCCCTCAATGCCCAGCATTGCACTCATGGCACCACGCATGTACAGCACCTGGCCCACTTCGTCCTTTGGGCCTGTGCCCTGGCCCTTGCCATGCACCATGGCCATCATGTCTTTGACCAATTTTGATTCGGGTTCGGCGCCGTGCTGCATTGTCACGGCGTTGTAACCTTTGGCGCCATCAGCTACGTCTTTAACGTCTGGCTCAGCACCAGCCCACCACACGCCATACATTTTTTCGCGAGGGTAACCAGTGGCTTGGGCTTCCTTGATCGATGTGGTGTTCATGATGCCCCAGCCCCACAACACGACATAGTCGGGTTTGGACTGCCGCACCTGCAGCCAGGTGGCTTTCTGCTCAACACCGGGAACGGTGACCGGCAACAATTGCAGTTCAAAGCCGTGCATCTTGCTGCGCTCTTGCATCAGTGGAATAGGTTCTTTGCCGAATGGCGAGTCGTGGTAGACCAGCGCAATTTTTTTACCTTTGAGTTTGTCAAAGCCACCTTCTTTTTTGGCAATCGCCTGCAAAATTGTGTCCGCTGCAACCCAGTAGGTTCCAGCAATCGGGAAGTTCCATTTGAAGATGGAGCCATCGGCGCTTTCGCTGCGGCCATAGCCAACGGTGACGACCGGCACCTTGTCAGCAGGAGCTTTCTCAGTGATGGCAAAAGTTGCGCCGGTAGACAGCGGTTGCACAAAGCTCGCTCCCCCGTTTTTCCCTTTCAAACGCTCGTAGCATTCCACGCTGCGGGCTGTGTCATAGCCTGTTTCGCACTCTTCAAATGACAGCTTCACACCATTGATGCCACCGCGTGCGTTGACCAGTTTGATGTAGTCCACATAGCCATTGGCCCAAGGCACGCCATTTGGCGCGTAGGCGCCTGTGCGGTACGACAGCACTGGGATGAACTGCTCCTTGGCTTGCGCATAAACCGTACTGGCGACCAGCGACGATGCGCCGACTGCTACGGCCGCAATGGCCAGAATCACATTACGAACTTTCATAGTTGTCTCCAAAAGTTTTAATAAAACACCAGAAAAAATACCAACAGAAAAAAATAATAACGAGCTGTGTCAGTGCGGAAACGGCCACAAGCGCAGTTTTTGTTTACCCACCGCCCAGAGCTTGGCAAGGCCGTGCGGTTCAACAATCAAAAACCAGACGATCAGGCCACCGAAAATCATCAACTCCGCATGTGAAACGCCAGCGGTGGAAATTCGAACACCGAAAACCCCAGCCACCAGAGGCAATAGCTGACTGAGGGCAATTGGCAAAATGGTGATGAAAGCCGCTCCCAGAAAACCGCCCAAAATGGAGCCCATGCCGCCGATGATGACCATGAAAAGCAGGCGGAACGACTGGTCAACCGAAAATGCGGCGGGCTCCCACGCGCCCAGATAAACAAATCCCCACAGTGCCCCCGACATACCGATGATGAAAGAGCTGACGGCAAAGGCACTGAGCTTTGCGTACATTGGGCGAATGCCAATCACCGCAGCTGCAACATCCATGTCGCGTATGGCCATCCACTCCCGGCCAATGGCGCCGCGCACCAGGTTTTTAGCCAGCAACGAAACCACTACCAAAATTGACAAGCAAAGAATGTATTTGCTGGTGGCACTTTCAATGGGCATGCCGAAAACCTGCAGGTTGGACACCGACACTGAGCCTGATGGTGAGTCGTTGGTAAACCACTTGATGCGCAAAAACATCCAGTCTGAAAAGAACTGAGCGGCCAGCGTGGTTACCGCCAGGTACAGACCCTTGACGCGAAGGCTTGGCAGACCAAACAAAATACCAAATAACATGGCACACACACCACCCAGGATGACCGCCGGAATCAAGGGCATACCTGGTATACGCACGAAGAAGTTGTAAGCGCCGTAGGCACCGATTGCCATGAACGCGCCGGAACCCAGCGAAATTTGTCCACAATAACCGACCAAAATATTTACCCCCAATGCGGCTAGGGAAATAATTAAAAAAGGAATCAAAATTGCGCGGAACAGATAGTCGCTGGCCAGCATGGGCACGATGGCAAAAGCAAAAATCAAAAATAAAGCGACGGCGATCCGGTCTTGCAGGATGGGGAAGATCTGGCTGTCAGACCTGTAGGTGGTTTTGAATTGCCCGTTTTCTCTATAGATCATGGCGTGCTATTTTTTTGAATTGATACGGACTTGATCTGCGACGCGGCTGTGCGGGCAATTCAAGCAGGGGGCGCGGGACTGGCCTGGCCCGGCTGCAGGCACAGCTACCCCGTCAGGAAGTAGCGCAGCGCGCGTTTTGAAATGCGTGGTGCTCATGTTCATACCCGGTCAATGATCTTCTCGCCGAATAGACCCTGCGGTCTAAACAGCAGGAAGCCAAGCGCCAATACATAGGCAAACCAAATCTCAATGCCACCGCCCACGTATGGGCCAATAAAAACTTCAGCCAGTTTTTCTCCAACACCTAGAATCAGACCGCCCACAATCGCGCCAGGTACCGACGTCAAGCCGCCCAGAATCACCAGAGGCAAGGCTTTAAGCGCAAGCACAGAAAGCGAAAACTGCACGCCCAGCTTGCTGCCCCAGATCACACCCGCCACCAGGGCTACAAAACCAGCCACACTCCACACAATGATCCAAATACGGTTCAACGGAATACCTATCGACTGCGCAGCCTGATGGTCATCAGCCACTGCGCGGAGCGCACGTCCAGTTTTGGTGAACTGGAAAAAAGCAGCCAGCGCAGCGACCAGTAAAGTGGCAATCAACGCGGCTACCAGATCTTCCTGATTGACCAGCAGGCCTCCCTGGAAAACGTTCTCCAGCAAAAATATCGGTTCTTTGGGCATGCCCACATCAATCTTGTAGATACTGGAGCCGAAAATTGACTGACCCAGTCCATCGAGGAAGTACGAGATGCCAAGGGTGGCCATGAGCAGCGCTACGCCTTCCTGGTTAACCAGTTTTCCGAGCACCAGTTTTTCAATCAGCCATGCCACGATGACCATCAATACCAATGCAATTGCAAAAGCCATCAGATTGACCAGCAGCTTCGATTGCAGCCCGGTCCAGCCGGGAATCCACTCGGAAAACCGGGCCATGGCCAGTGCTGCAAACAACACCATGGCACCCTGGGCGAAATTAAAAACCCCCGATGCTTTGTAAATAAGCACAAAGCCCAGCGCGACCAGCGAATAAAGCATGCCGGACATCAGTCCGCTGATAATTGTTTCTAAGACGGGACCCATAAGTTATTTCCTATTCAAGCAAGGGCCGCGGGACTGGCTTTGCCAGACCGCAGGCGCAGCTACCCCCTTGGGGGGCAGCCTATTACACGTCGTGAAAAGCGTGGGGTCATACGCTGGTGCCAAGGTAGGCGCTGATCACATCTTTGTTATTACGCACTTCTTCTGGCGTGCCATCACCAATTTTTTTGCCGTAGTCCAGTACCACCACACGGTCTGAAATGTCCATCACCACACCCATGTCATGCTCGATCAACACCACCGTGGTACCAAACTCGTCGTTTACATCCAGAATGAAGCGGCACATGTCCTGCTTTTCTTCGACGTTCATGCCGGCCATAGGCTCATCAAGCAGCAGTACCTGCGGCTCCATCGCCAGCGCACGGCCCAGGTCCACCCGCTTTTGCAGACCATACGGCAACTGGCCAACCGGCGTTTTGCGGTAAGCCTGAATTTCCAGAAAGTCGATGATTTTTTCGACCGCTTCCCGGTGCATGATTTCTTCTTTTTCGGCCGGGCCAATGCGCAGTGCCTGCAGCAAGATGTTGCTCTTGATCTTCAGGTTGCGGCCCGACATGATGTTGTCGAGCACGCTCATGCCCTTAAACAGCGCCAGATTTTGAAATGTGCGCGCTACGCCCATCACCGCTACCTGGTGGCTGTTCATGTGTTTGAAGGT
This sequence comes from Polaromonas sp., assembly GCA_025352405.1. Lineage (GTDB taxonomy): Bacteria > Pseudomonadota > Gammaproteobacteria > Burkholderiales > Burkholderiaceae_C > Polaromonas. The sequence goes on along the minus strand of JANXTM010000064.1, from coordinate 4,512 downwards.
CTGGCCGCGAAAAGTAATTGATCCCTGCTGCGGCTGGTAGACGCCGTTGATGCAGTTCAGCATCGAACTTTTGCCAGCGCCGTTAGGGCCAATGATGGCGCGTATTTCGTGCTCCTTGACGTTGAACGAGATGTCCTGCAAGGCTTTTACGCCGCCAAAGCTTAGCGATATGTTTTGTACGTCGAGGATGACGCCACCAATTTTTTTAGACACAGCCAGCCTCTTTCGGGCGAAATACGGGGGAAACCAGAAGTGCAGGGTTCATCATGCTGCAGCCTTCACAGCCGCAAACGTCTTGCAGTCGCCAATCGCAAGCGTGGCGCTGACGCTGCCGCTCCGGCCATCTTCAAACTTCACCACGGTTTCAATGAACTGCTGCGTTTTACCGGCATAGAGTGCGTCAATCAGAGGCTGGTATTTCTCGCCAATAAATCCTCGCCGCACTTTGTTGGTACGAGTGAGTTCGCCGTCATCAGCATCAAGCTCCTTGTGCAACACCAAAAAGCGGCTGATTTGCGAGCCGGCCAGCAGGGTGTCCACGCTCAGGTCGGCGTTGACCTTTTCCACACACTCCTTGATGAGCTGGTAGACCTCGGGCTTTTGCGCCAGGTCGGTATAGCCTGCATAGGGCAGGTTGCGCCGCTCGGCCCAGTTGCCCACGGCATCAAAATCAATGTTGACAAAGACGCACACCTTGTCACGGCTATCGCCGTAGGCCACAACTTCCTTGATGAACGGGAAAAATTTGAGCTTGTTCTCGACATACTTGGGCGCGAACATGGCACCGTCGCTGCTACCACCTTTGATGCGGCCCACATCTTTCACGCGGTCAATGATCTTGAGGTGCCCACTGGCGTCAATAAAACCGGCATCACTGGTGTGGTACCAGCCGTCGGCCGTCAACACCTCAGCCGTAGCCGTCGGATTTTTGTAATATTCCTTCAGCAGACCGGGTGACTTGACCAGAATCTCGCCGTTGTCAGCTACCTTGATCTCCACACCTTGAACTGGTATGCCGACGGTGTCGGCGCGGGCTTCGTCGTCGGGTTGCAGGCAAACGAACACCGCCGTTTCAGTGGAGCCGTAGAGTTGCTTCATGTTGATGCCGATCGAACGGTAAAACGTGAACAGGTCCGGGCCAATCGCTTCGCCTGCGGTGTAGGCCACGCGTACCCGCGAAAATCCGAGGGTGTTGCGCAACGGGCCGTACATCAACACATTGCCCAGTGCATACAGCAGGCTTTGCACCACGCCGATCGGCTTGCCGTTCATGCGGTCTGGGCCGACACGTTTGGCTACGCCCATAAAGAAATTGAACATGCTGCGTTTGATGCGCCCGGCGTCTTCCATGCGAATCATCACGGTGGTGAGCAGCCCCTCAAACACGCGCGGTGGTGCGAAGTAGTAGGTTGGGCCAACCTCCTTGAGGTCAATCATCACCGTGCTGGCGCTCTCCGGGCAGTTCACCACGTAGCCGCAAGACAGCCACTGCGCATAACTGAAGATGTTCTGCCCGATCCAGGCTGGCGGCAGATAGGCCAGCACTTCTTCGCTTGCCGTGAGCTTGTCAAAATCGGCACCCGCGCGGGCACGGTCCAGCAGTGTGTTGTGTGTGTGCACCACGCCCTTGGGGTTGCCTGTGGTACCCGAGGTAAAAAACATGGCGGCCACGTCGGCGGAGGTGGATTTCCCGACTTCATTCCTAAACCATTTGGACTGCTTTGACGCAAAAGCCTTGCCTGTTTCAATCAGCTGGTCCAGTGACGCCAGACCCGGGTCGTTGTAATTGCGAAGACCGCGCGGCTTGTCAAACACGATGTCGGAAAGGTAAGGGCAGCGATCCCGTATTTCCAGCAGTTTGTCAACTTGCTCCTGGTCTTCAGCGAAAGCAAAGCGGACATCAGCGTTGTTGATTGGAAACACGCATTCGGCACCGACAGCATCCTGGTACAGCGGAATGGGGATGGCCCCCAACGACTGTGCAGCCAGCATGGTGGCGTACAGACGTGGGCGGTTGGCACCAACCACCACCATATGTTCGCCACGCTGCAGCCCCGCCAGGTGCAGGCCACAGGCAATATGCTCGACAAGCAGTGCCATGCCCGCCCAGCTGTGAGCTTGCCAGATGCCGTATTCCTTCTCGCGCATGGCTGGCGCGTGCGGACGCTCTGCAGCGTGCCTGAGCAGCAATCGTGGGAATGTGGTCTGCATCTTCCTTGTCTCTCTGTTGTCCAGTGGGCGCACTGGGTTGGGTCAGTGGCTGGCCGGAAAGTTGTCGTTGTTAGAGCTATGGTAGGCGGGCATTTGACGTTATGTTGTCGTTTCAATGACAATTCACGGGTATGTCCTAGTGGGGCGTGCCCTGATCCATCTGGGTCGCAGCGTCGACCAACGGGCAGGCGTCGATACGTCCCCGGCGTAGCGCCGGGAACCTTGTTGGTTGTCATTGCGCTGCTTTCGCAAATTGCATCGGTGCTTACTATGGCTTTCATTGGAGAGTAACGTCTGTATGTCGACAACTCGTGGGCGATTCTTCCCAGGCTACGCTTGCTTCTTTCTGACGACAAACCACTTTTAAAGCCATGTCGACTGATCTGACCCTTCACCAGCGTCGCCGAACGCCAACGCCCGACGAGCTTTCAAGCATTCCATGGCTGCCTCTGTTGCTGCCTGAGGAGCGTGCCCGAGCTGTGGCAGTGCTTCAGGTGGGGGATGCTGCTCTGGGCGACTACGTGTGTCGTGTTGGCAAGCCGGTGACTTACTGGTTCGGCGTGGTGGAAGGGTTGCTGAAAATGAGCAGCGACACCGCCCAGGGCGTGACCATCACGTTCGCCGGATTGCCGCCTGGCGGCTGGTTTGGTGAGGGCACGACGATCAAACGCGAGTCCTACCGCTACAACATTCAGGCCTTGCGCAAAAGTGTGGTCGCCGGACTGCCGGTCGACACCTTTCACTGGTTGCTCGACCATTCCATCGGATTCAACCGCTTCGTGATGAACCAGCTCAACGAACGTTTGGGCCAGTTCATTGCGGCGCGCGAGATTGACCGTCTGAACAACCCCGACGTACGTGTGGCCAGATCGCTGGCCGCGCTGTTTAACCCGGTGCTGTACCCGGGTGTCGGGGAGGTGCTGCGTATCACGCAGCAAGAGCTGGCTTATCTGGTGGGTTTGTCACGCCAGCGGGTCAATGAAGCACTGGCTGCACTGGAGGCACAGGGCACGATTCGCGTGGAATATGGTGGGCTGCGTGTGCTGGACCTGGGGGCACTGAGGTCCAGCATGATGCCTGCTAAAAAAGACCTTTAGGGCAGCATTTGCGGGGGCTAGTAGATATATTTTAAATAGCGTAAAAATAATCTTTCAGTTTTTACAAGCCTGTTTTTACGCTTTCTTTACGCTGCCCACTGTTCTTTCATCCCCGTTTTTACACGCCAAAACCTAACCTTCTCCCATCGCTTTTTAGTTGGAGAAAGTTCATGGATATTCCGTTTGTTTTTGGCATTGCCGGGTTGTGGGCTGTGATGGTCCTGATGGTTTGGGGTTTTAAAAAGCTCGAAAAACCTGAAGGAGGCCGGTCATGATCAGCCTTGATGTGCTTTACGGCTTTGGCGGCATTTGTGCGGTGCTGCTGCTGGCCTATCTGGTTTACGCGCTGATCTGCGCCGAGGAGTTTTGATGAGCCCTTCATCCTGGGGGCTCCTCGCCCTTTACCTCGCTGTTTTATTGCTGGCGTCATGGCCGCTGGGGATCTGGCTGGCACGCTTGTGCTCTGGTCAGTTACCGGGCTGGATACACAAACTCGAAGCACCGCTTTACCGCCTTGCAGGCACCTCTGCCGACAAGTCCATGAACTGGTCGCACTACGCGGTGGCCTTGCTGGCCTTCAATGCGCTGGGAGTGCTGGTGGTGTATGCGCTACAGCGTCTGCAGGTGTGGCTACCACTGAACCCTGCGGGCATGGCGGCTGTGTCGCCTGACTCTGCCTTCAACACCGCGGTGAGTTTTGTGTCCAACACCGACTGGCAGGGCTACGCCGGTGAATCCACCATGAGCTATTTCACGCAGATGCTGGCACTGGCGGTACAAAACTTCTTTTCCGCCGCGACAGGCATTGCGGTGTTGTTCGCGCTTTTTCGTGGCTTTGCCGCGCGCTCTACGGGTGTGATCGGTAACTTCTGGGTAGACCTGACCCGTATCACCGCCTGGCTGTTGTTGCCGCTGTCATTTGTGTTCGCCGTATTTTTGGTCGGGCAGGGCGTGATCCAGAACTTTGACGCCTACAAGGACGTTTCAACGCTGGAAGTTACCAGCTACCAGCAGCCAAAGAACGGGCCGGACGGCCAGGCCCTGAAAGATGCCAAAGGCAACGCCATCATGGAAGACATGAAGTCCGGTACCCAGACGCTCGCCATGGGCCCGGTCGCGTCGCAGGAAGCCATCAAGATGCTGGGGACCAATGGCGGGGGTTTTTTTAATGCCAACTCGGCCCACCCTTATGAGAACCCGACGG
>JANXTM010000042.1 GCA_025352405.1 Polaromonas sp. | reverse complement strand
GACAACGCCGCCATCGGCTGCGGTGTAGACGCGGTCAGGGTTCAGTCCACGGGTGATGGTTTTGCCGCCCTTGACCAGTTGCTCTGTTAGCGTTGCCTGCAAGATGCCGAGCCAGTTGCTGTAAGCCAGCACTTTGTCGTCGGCGTCAACCACGGCAACTGAGTCTTCGAGGTCAAGAATGGTGGACAGCGCGGCTTCAAGTACCAGATCGCTCACGCCCGCCGGGTCGGTTTTACCGATGGCGGTGCTGCAGTCAATCTGAATATCAAGGTGCAGGCCGTTGTGCTTGAGCAGGACCGATGTGGGGGCCGCAGCAGCGCCCTGATACCCAATAAATTGCGATGTATCGGCCAGGCTCGTGTTGCCTGAAGCCGTAGCCACGACCAGCGCGCCATTGGCCACGCTGTAACCCGTGGCGTCTTTGTGTGAGCCCTTGGCCAGGGGTGCGGCCTGGTCCAGTACATTGCGCGCAAACGCGATTACTTTGGCGCCGCGTATGGGGTTGTAGCTCTTGCCTTTTTCCGCGCCGTCAGCCTCCGAAATGGCGTCTGTGCCGTACAAGGCGTCGTACAGGGAGCCCCAGCGTGCATTGGCGGCGTTCAGTGCATAGCGTGCGTTGAGCACAGGCACCACCAGCTGCGGGCCAGCCTGCAGGGCCAGCTCTGCGTCCACGTTAGCTGTAGTTGCTTTGACCTGGGCAGGTTGTGGTACGAGGTAACCAATCGACTCCAGAAAGGTGCGGTAGGCGGGCATGTCGGTGATGGGCCCGGGGTGGGCTTTATGCCAGCTGTCCATTTCGGTTTGCAGGCGGTCACGCTCGGCCAGCAAGGCGATGTTTTTTGGGGCCAGATCGGCAACCAGCTTGTCAAACCCCGCCCAAAACATGTTGCTGGTTACGCCGGTGCCTGGCAACACCTTGTCTTCAATAAAGCGGTAAAGCACGGTGGCAACCTGCAGTTGGCCGCAGAGGGTTCGGTGGGGTGTGGATGGTGTGGTCATAAAAGAGATCTCGAGAAAGTAAAAAACAGGCTGTATTGAATCAGGGCGTCAAAAAATTCAGTACGTCGCGCAGGCTGCTGCCGGTGTAGGTGGGCTGCGTTCCCAGGGTTTCAAATGGCAGCTGATAGCGGTTGATCCACAGCGTTCGGTAACCGTACCAGGTGGCGCCCAGCGCGTCCCAGCTGTTACAGCTGACAAAGCCGATATGCCCAGCGTCCAGGCCGGTCGCCTGCTCGCCCAGCGCATACGCTGCCGGGTGGGTTTTGTATTTGCGAATGCTGTCTACGCTGATGATGTGGTCCAGCAGATCGCCGAGCCCCGCGGACTTGACGGCCTGCGCAAGCATGTCCGGGTCACCATTGGACAAAATACCGGTCACTATTCCTTTGCTCTTAAGGGCCTGAAGCACCTCTAGGTTCTCGGGGAAGGCGCTCAAGTGCCGGTACTGGTTCAGCAGTTGCTCCTCGGCATCCGGTGTCAGGTTCAATGCCAGCCGCTGGCAAGCGTATTGGAGCGCCGCCCGGGTGAGCGCCCAAAAAGGCTGGTAGTGCGCGCCATCATTGCTGGTTGTCACGAGGCGGCTGTATTCAATCTGCTTGTCCCGCCACAGTGCGCCCAGGGCCTGGCCCTGCGTGGGAAACAGCTGCTCTGCCAGCAAGCCGACGCTGTACACGTCAAACAGTGTGCCGTAGGCATCGAACAGCACGGCCTTGGGTGGTTCGGTGGACGAAGTGACAAGGCGGGGACTTTGATGTTCCATGTCCCTACTGTATTTGATACTGAGTCAATCATTAATCTGCAGAAAATAATTTAATCAGTGACTTAATTGTGCGTAATAAATTTGCCGTTTACAGGCCAATGTTGATCAGTACAGGGGAAATGACGCTCCCCCTTGCCACGACCAGCCCATCGATTCCAGGCAACGCGCACCGGAGGGCATACAGTTCTATCTTTTAAAATTCAAAATGTCAGTACAAAGGTGTCCATGGTTGCAAAAAAATTGCCTTTTGAGGGTATCCGGGTGGTGGAATTCACCCATATGGTGATGGGACCAACCTGCGGCATGGTGTTGGCTGATCTGGGCGCAGAGGTGATCAAGGTGGAGCCCATCGCGGGCGATAACACCCGCCGGTTGATTGGTTCTGGTGCGGGTTTTTTCCCGATGTTCAACCGCAACAAAAAAAGCATTGCACTTGATTTGCAGACGTCTGAAGGCAAGGAGGTCGCGCTCAAGCTGGTGGCCACCGCTGACATCGTCAGTGAAAACTTCAAGCCCGGCACCATGGCCAAGCTGGGACTGGACTATGAGACGCTATCAAAACTCAATGACCGCCTGATTTACGTCAGCCACAAAGGTTTTTTGCCCGGCCCGTACGACCACCGCACAGCGCTTGACGAGGTGGTGCAAATGATGGGTGGACTGGCCTACATGACGGGCCGCTTCGGGGACCCGCTGCGTGCAGGCAGCAGTGTCAACGACATCATGGGCGGCATGTTTGGTGCCATTGGTGCCATGGCCGCGCTGGCCCAGCGCTCCAGCACAGGAAAGGGCCAGGAGGTGCAGTCAGCACTGTTCGAAAACAACATCTTCCTGGT
>JANXTM010000019.1 GCA_025352405.1 Polaromonas sp. | reverse complement strand
GCCCGGCGCGGGCGTCATGCAAGACATTCAGGCGGCGATTGACCACGCTGCTGCAGCCAGCGGCGGCAAGAAGGTGGGCATCATCGGCTTTTGCTGGGGCGGTTTGCTGGCCTGGCGCGCGGCCTGCACGCTGTACGGCCTAAGTGCGGCGCTGCCTTATTACGGCGGTGGCATCACGGCCGAGGCTGAAATTGCCTTGCAGCCCAAAGTGCCGGTGATGGCGCACTTCAGCGACCGGGACCACTCGGTGCCCATGGAGGGCGTCGCAGCCTTTACCCAGGCCCATCCGGACGTCGTGGCGCATATCTATTCAGCCGACCACGGTTTTAACTGCGACCAGCGCGGTGCCTACAATGAAGCTGCCGCCACACTGGCGCGCGAACGCAGCCTGGCTTTTCTGGCTGACAAGCTGGTTTAAAGCTGGCGTGGGGCGGTTGCCGCCTCGGTTGTGGAAAGACAGCGAGGCGCACGCGCTGGCAGTTTTAGGCTCTATGTATTTTTGAAAAATCAGCAGTAGCGCGCTGGGGTGGGGCTGTGGCGGGGATGTGGGAAAAGTGAGTTGAATCGCATTGAGTTTTATTTTGCGCCAGATGCGACATACTTGCCGGGTTGGCCTGTAAACTTCTTGTTACAAACTCCGGCATACGGAGCCGTTTCAACAATCCACGAAGTCCCTACCCATGCAGGTTAAGTACAAAGCTTTGGCGTTTGTCGGTGTCATCACGGTGCTGACGGCCGCCCTGTCTGGCTGGTCGTCTTATTCCACCAACAATGGCGTTATCGAAGGTGCCAAGCAAAAAGAGCTGCGCGGTACCGCAACGCTGATACAAAACGACTTGCTGGAACAAGCCACCAAAGCGGCCGCGCGCGCCTCGATGGTCGTGAGCCTGCCGTCCATCCAGGAGGCCTTTCGCAAGGGTGACCGCGAGCAGCTTGTCGAGCGACTGGTGCCGGCTTTCATGACCCAGCGTGATAAATTTGGCGTGCGCGAAGGGCAGTTCCACCTGGCCCCAGCAAGCTCTTTTTTGCGCATTTATGACATCACCGCTGGTCACGGTGAAGACTTGAGCTCTTTTCGCGAAATGGTACTGGCCACCAACCGCAAGCAGGAGGCGCAAAAAGGCATTGAGATTGGCCGCAGGGGTCTGAGCATTCGTGGCGTTGATGTGGTCAAGGACGCCAAAGGCCCGATCGGCAGCTTTGAAGTCGGTATCAGCTTTTCCCCGGTGCTTGAGAACCTCAAGAAAAACGCGGGTTTTGAAGCCGGCGTGTTTGTTGACGCGGTGATGATGTCAGATGTTGCCAATTTGCTGCCCAAACCCGACGCAGAACGCATCGTCGGCACCTACCAGAACGTCGAATCCACCAACTGGAAGATCGTTCGTCCCATGGTCACGGCAGACGTGCTGAACGAAGCCAAAGAAGTGGTGACCCGCATCAAGACCGTCGACGGGATTGATTACGGCATGGTGGCAGTTCCCCTGCTGGACTACAAAGGCAGCCGTATTGGCGCCATTGTGGCGGTAAAAAGTTTTGAGGACTACCAGAGCATGCAAGGCAGTGCGCTCGTACGTGCCATCGCCTTTGCCGCTTTGCAGGCAATGATTCTGTCTGGCGCCATGCTGGTTTTGATCAACGTGCTGTTTATGAATCCGCTGGCCGGTGGTGTCAAAAAGGAGTAGCTAAATGACATGCTACTTTTTGTCCCGCTGCCTTTGCAGCTACCGCCTGGCGGTGCGCCTGCTGATGTCCCTGGCGCTCTTGGCCAGCGCTGGCAGTGTGCTGGCACAGGACGATGCACTGGCCATGCCTGGTGGTGCCCCGCTGCCCCTGCGGGTCGGTGTAGCGGTATTTCTGAACGACGCGGGAAAAATCAACGAGCAGACGGGCACCTTTGAGGCGTCCATCGACGTGCGTTTTCGCTGGCGTGACCCGACCCTGGCCTTCAGCTCCAAAGCCCAGGGCGCTGACCGGCAGGAGTACAGCAACGAGCAAATGGCGGTCAAGCTGCGCAAAATCTGGAACCCACGGCTCACGGTGGCAAACCAGAATGGCAATGTGCTGCGCACTGAAGGCGGCTTGTTTGTCTACGCTGACGGGACGGTAGAGCACATCCAGCGTATGCGACTGGTGCTGGACAACAAATACCGGCTGGCCGCATTTCCGTTTGATACGCAGGGGCTGACCGTGCGCATCTTGTCCACCCGCTATACCGTCAACCAGATTGCCTTGGCCCAGGACCAGAGCGATATCAACGCATCGGGCATTCGGGAAACGATCGCCATTTCGGGCTGGGTCCCCAAACGCATTGAATTTTCGTCAAGCCGGAACCGCGGCTGGAGCGGGGACGCCTACCCCGAAATCGAGGCCAGAGTCTTGATCCACCGCCAGCCATTTGGCCACCTGTTTGCGGTCTTCACACCGTTTCTACTGATCTTGCTGGTGCCGACCATCATGACGCTTTACGTGAAGGTCGACGTGGCCCCGCGCATGACGCTGTGGAGTGCGTCCATTTTGGCGCTGATTGCGCTGAACTTTACGTTTTCAGTGCGTTACCCGGCGCTGGGGTCTGACAGTTTGGTCCAGCAGGTAATCTCCATCGGCTTTGGTTTCCAGTTGCTGCTGATCTGCCTGACGGTGACCCTCATGAACCCGCAGGTAGCCGACCGTATGATCAGTAAGCACGTCCAGGCTGAGTTGATCGGTTTTTTACGCTGGACCCTGCCGGTGGGGCTGGTCGGCCTGGTTGTCACGCGTTCCATGCTGACCGCATTCACCTGAGCCGCTGGCGGGCACTGGCGCCACAGTTGCGACTTGTCAGGTGGCGTCGGCAGGACGTCAAAAATTCTTCAGATGGGTGCTACACGCTATATTTAAAATAGCATATAGCGCCCGTTCTTGCTGCCGCAGCGGCTTTTTGTCTACAAGACTTTGCTTAAAAACCGGCGCGTACGATCTTCTTTCGGGTGGTCAAACAAATCGCTCGGCGTGCCTTCTTCAACCACCACGCCTTCGTCAATGAACAGCACGCGGTCGGCCACCTGGCGGGCAAACCCCATCTCGTGCGTGACGACCACCATGGTCATGCCCTCTTCGGCCAGCGCCTGCATGACGGCCAGCACTTCTCCGACCATTTCAGGGTCCAGTGACGAGGTGGGTTCGTCAAACAGCATGATGCGCGGCTGCATGGCCAGTGCCCGAGCAATGGCCACGCGCTGTTGCTGCCCGCCTGAAAGCTGGTTCGGGTAGGCGTCAATCTTGTCGAGCAGCCCGACCTTGTCGAGCAATTCATGGGCGCGCAGCCGGGCTTGCGCGGCGGTCAAGCCGCGCACCTTGGTGGGGGCGAGCGTGATGTTCTCCAGCACCGTCTTGTGCGGGAACAGGTTAAAGCGCTGAAACACCATGCCGATCTCCGAGCGCAGAGCATCGACGTTCGTTTTCGGGTCATGCACCGACACGCCGCGCACCAGTACCTGCCCGCCAGAGGCGTCTTCCAGGCCATTCAGGCATCTCAAAAAAGTACTTTTGCCGGAACCCGACGGCCCGATCACGCACACCACCTCAGACGCCGTGATGGTGCAGTCAATGCCGCGCAGCACCGCCAGCTGGCCAAACTGTTTGGTCAAACCCTTAACGCGAATCACCTCGTCCATACCGAGCCTCCAGCTTCTTCACAAGATAGGCCAGGCCCAGTGTCAGCACCCAGTACATGAGCGAAATCGTCAGGTAGGGTTCCCAGTAGCGTGAATACGCCCCGGCCACCGTACGCGCCGCGTAGGCCAGCTCGGCCAGGCCAATGGCCGAAATCAGCGACGAATCCTTGAGCAGCGAAATCGCGTTGTTGCCCAGCGGCGGCAGCATGCGGCGAAATGCCTGCGGCAGCACCACGTGGAACATCGTGCGCGGAAACGACATGCCCAGAGAGCGCGAGGCCTCGACCTGGCCGCGGTCAATCGACTGGATGCCAGCGCGGAAAATTTCCGAAATATAGGCCCCGGCATTGAGCGTCAGCGCCACCACGCCCGACAAAAATGCGCCGTAGTTCTGCTTCAAATTGCGCGCCGCCTCGCCAGACACCAGCAGGCCATCAGTGGGGTTGATGAACAGCGGCAACACGGCAAAGTGAATCAGCAAAATCTGCACAAACAGCGGTGTGCCGCGAAAAAAGCTGACATACACCGTCGACGGCCAGCGCAGCGCAAACCGGCACAGCTGCCGGGCCGGTGCGTGACGCGCCTCGGCCAGGCGCGCCATGCCTATCGCCAGGCCGAGCGTAGTGCCCTGCACGATACAGATCAGGGTGACCAGAATGGTCATTTGCAGACCGCGCCAGAACAGTACGCCGTATTCCGCAATGATGTCAGCGCGGAACCAGCCAAACCAGAGCACTTGCTCCATAAACTAAACCCGGTGCCGCTGGCTGTTTACTGGGCTGGCAGGGTCGGCGCGTCTGCCTGGAACCACTTTTTGTAAATCTGGGCATAACTGCCGTCGGCCTTGATGGCAGTCAAGCCACTGTTGAGTTTGTCGAGCAAGGCCTTGTTGCCCTGCTTGACCACCACGCCGAAGTACTCTTTAGGGAAAGCCGGGTCGTTGATGGTCTTCAGCTGCTTGTGCTCTTGCGCACGAAACGCAATCACGCCGTTGTCGCCGATGGCCGCATCCACACCGCTGTTAACGAGCTCGGAAATCACCACCGGTGTGCTTTCAAAGCGGCGAATGTCGGGGTTGGTTTTGCCAAACTCGCGTGAGGCCGTGTCGTCGCCCGTGCTGCCCGTGACGACGCCGATTTTTTTGCCGGCCAGGTCTTTTAGGGTTTTGGCGGTGCTGTCTTTCTGTACGGCGATTAATTGGCGTGCTTCGAAGTAGGGCATGGTGAAGTCATACGACTGCTTGCGCTTGTCGTTGATCGTCACGCCAGAGATGACCAGGTCCACGTCGCCGTTGTTCAGCGCCGCAAAGATGCCGGTCCATGGCGTGTTCACCACCTTGATTTGCAGACCGGCTTTTTGCGCGATGGCCTTGATGATGTCCACGTCGTAACCGACGATTTCCTTGTTTGGATTTTCATAGGCAAACGGGCGGTAGGTGGCGCTTGAACCGACCACCAGTTCTTTGTTCTGGGCCTGTGCGCTGCCTAGCGCAAGGGTGAGCAAGCTGGCCGAAACAGCGATTTTGTGCAGTAGATTCATGATGGCTTCCGAAAGGATGAATGTGAAGGCGTTGCGAACGCCTGAAAACGGTAACAGTATCGCTGCTATCGCATGGGCAGCTGCGCAGCTTTGCAGTCAAAATCATGACCATGATCCAGCTCCACTATTCCCCCAGCTCCGCCGCCATGACGCCGCACATCCTGCTCGAAGAGCTGGGTGTACTCTTCGAAAAAATCCTGGTGGACACGTCGACGGGCGCGCATCGTCTGGACGCCTACCGCCAGCTCAACCCCAACGGGCTGGTGCCGACGTTGACGGACGGTGATCTGGTGCTGTATGAAACGGCGGCAATTTGCCTCCATCTGTGCGATACCCACCCCACGGCGGCGCTGGCACCGCCCCTGGGGTCGCCAGAGCGGGCGCATTTCTACAAATGGCTGATCTGGCTGACCAACACCTTGCAAGCCACGCTGATCGTGTATTTTTACCCCGACCGCTGGCTGAGCGCTGGCAACACGGCGGGTGTGCTGGAGCTGCAGGCCCACGCTGAGGCCAAGGTCGGCCCGTTGCTCGACCAGCTGGACGCCGAACTGGCCAGGCAGGGCGTCACCCACGCCCAGCCGTGGCTGCTGGGCGCGCGTTACAGCGCGGTAGACATCTACACCCTGATGCTGTGCCGCTGGACGCGCAACTTTGCGACGCCACCCGCTCGCAGCCGACCGCATCTGGGACCGTATTTGCAGCGCGTGCTGGCACGCCCGGCAGTGGTGCGGGCAATGGCTGCTGAAGGATTGGTGCCGCCCTGGGTTTGAGCGCAAGCGCTCCCCGGGGCTTGCCGTCGCCCAAGTTCCTGGCGACGTGAAACGCTTGATTGACTCGGCTCTTCCGGCAGTAAAGACGTGCGCTCTTTGCTATTAATTCAGGAGCATTTTAAATAATCAGGCGTCTGCTGGTTTGGCAAGCCAGGCTTGAAGCACCCCGCGCCGCTGCCGGTCCTGGTCTGCCGGTAATCAACGCCCGGTGCGGGCAATGTAGCGCTTGCGCCAGAACACGATACCGACGACCACCACCAGCAAAACCATGAAGCTGAAGGTCCACCAGAAAGCAGTGGGGTGATGAATCAGCGGCAAGAACTCGAAGTTCATGCCAAAAAAACCGGTGATGAGGTTGAGCGGCAGGAAGACAGCGGTCAGCGCTGTAAGCGTGCGCATGATGTCGTTGGTGCGGTTGCTCTGGGCGCTGAAGTGAATCTGCACCACCGTCTCGGCCGACTGCTCCAGGCGTCTGGCGTGTTGCACAACGCGCTGAATATGCTCGATCACATCGCGCGCACGGGCCACCAGCTGGTCGCGCAGTGCCTGCGCCTGGGCTGCGAGCTGGTCGTTGGATACCCGCTTCGCGGTCTCGTAGCTGGCACTTGCACCGTTGTCGCCGCTGGCCGTTACCAGGGCGGGCGTTTGCTCGCTGTGCCTGAAAAAGGATGACAAAGGCTGCTCGCGCAGGGAGTCCAGCCACTCTTGCATGGCGTCATGCTGCTCGTCACACAGGTCTTCCAGCACGTGGAGCTGGCTGCGCGCGGTCATCAGTGCGCCCCAGTTGTCAAAGCGGCTATTGGCCCTGAGCAGGTCGCCTTGCCAGTGCTCAAGCTGGCTCGTCAGGATTTTGCGCAGGTCAAGGTAGCTGTCGACCATGGAGTTGATCATGCGCAGCACCAGGTCGGCCGGGCTGACCGGCAGTCGGCTTCGACCCGTTGTTGAATCCATCGGGGCGGCGTCGACGCTGAACCTTGCATCCGCCAGAAAACGCTGGATAAAACTCTTGGCGGCGTAACAGCCACGCGGGTGCACGCTGATCAAAAAACGGTCGTACACGGCAAACCCGACCGCTTTGGAGCTGATGCGGCTGAGCGGCGACAAACCGGCACGCGGCTTGATGCGCGGCATGCCGCCCTGGCCGTGGTAATTGCCAATGGCGGCGTCGTGCTCGTCTTCGCTTTGTGTTTCGGCAGGCGTGGCCAGGCGCCGGAAGATGATCAGGTCATAAATCGAGGTAGAGTCATAATGCGACGGGTGTACCGCGCTTGCCAAGTCCTGGCAGTGCAGGTCAAGCAGGGCTGAGCCGCCCAGATCCTGGGCTGCCTTTTGCAGTGCCGGCCTCGCGCCCTCAAACTCTTCGCGCTCCAGCAGGATCCAGACAAACCCGTCAGCAGGGGGCTGGGTTGGCACGTGGTCTACAAAGCGCAGGCTGTCGTCGGTAAATTCGATGATTTGCACAGTTCAACTTTTTAACAATAAAAAAAGCTGTAGCCCAATAAATGCCGGGGCTACGAGCTATTATTTTCGTAGCATTCGTGCGGCATCCAGGGCAAAGTAGGTCAGCACGCCATCAGCACCAGCACGCTTGAAGGCGAGCAGACTTTCCATCATCACGGCGTCATGGTCAAGCCAGCCGTTTTGCGCCGCGGCCTTGAGCATCGCGTATTCGCCACTGACCTGGTACGCAAAGGTCGGCACCTTGAACTCGTCCTTTACGCGGCGCACCACGTCGAGATAAGGCATACCGGGTTTGACCATCACCATATCGGCACCTTCGGCGATGTCCATGGCGACTTCGCGCAAGGCCTCATCTAGATTGCCCGGGTCCATCTGGTAGGCCTTTTTGTCGGACTTGCCAAGGTTGGCGGCCGAGCCGACGGCATCGCGAAAGGGACCGTAAAAGGCGCTGGCGTACTTCGCGCTGTAGGCCATGATGCGGGTGTGAATCAGGCGCCTGCTTTCCAGCGCCTGGCGGATGGCGGCAATGCGGCCATCCATCATGTCGCTCGGGGCGACGATGTCCACGCCGGCTTCGGCCTGGGTCAGCGCCTGCTGGACCAGCGCTTGCGTGGTCTCTTCATTCATGATGTAGCCTTGGTCATCTGGCAGGCCGTCCTGGCCGTGTGTGGTGAAAGGATCGAGCGCCACATCCGTCATCAGGCCAAGGTCCGGGAAGTGCTTTTTCAGCGCCTGCACCGCACGGGGAATCAGGCCGTCCGGGTTGTGCGCCTCGCTTCCGTCGAATGTCTTGAGCGACGCGTCAACCACCGGGAACAGCGCCATCACGGGAATGCCCAGCTTCACGCATTCTTCAGCCACGGGCAGCAGCAGGTCCAGACTCAGGCGTTCGACGCCCGGCATCGACGCAATCGACTCGCGCCTTTGCTGGCCGTCGGTGACAAACACCGGGTAAATCAGGTCGTGCGCGGTAAGTGTGTTTTCACGCACCAGGTTGCGTGTGAAGGCGTCGCGGCGCAGGCGGCGGGGACGGCCTGCGGGAAAGGGGGCGAAGTTGGAGGCGTGAAAGGTCATCGCCAAATTGTGCCAAAACTTGGGGGGCGCGGCGAAGATTTATTTGCTTTTCTGACGCCAAGGCTCTGGCGCAGTACCTCATGGTGATGTTTGTACTTATGGTTTACGTGTAGGTGCAGCCAATGTTATTTTTTAAATCTACAGTCTAGAATCAAGGTGTGCGGTTGTTGTTTGACAGCTGCATCCCGCTTTTCCTCCCTGAGCGGGGCCTTTGCGTGTGACAACAAAAAAGGCTTGCCAGCCCGGATGACCTCGTGTCTCCGGGCTTTTTTTGTCCTGCAAATGAATTTTGCGACGCGCCGGCGGCTCCCCGTCGAGGTTTGCCTGCACTGCGCGGAAGAAGATGTCCCAACCCAGCAAGGGCCGCGGAACCGGCTCAGCCAGGCCGCAGGCGCAGCGCCTCCTCGGGGGCAGCGAATTACACGAAGTGAAAAGCGTGGGGGCTACACTTGCTTATGCTCTGGATCAAGTCGTTTCATATTATTTTTGTTGCCAGCTGGTTTGCCGGGCTCTTTTATCTGCCGCGCATTTTTGTGAACCTGGCCATGGTGCCGCCCGAAAGCGTGGCTGAGCGCGAGCGGCTGTTGTTGATGGCGCGCAAACTGCTGCGCTTCACCACGGTTTTGGCAGTTCCGGCGCTTGGTTTTGGTTTGTGGCTGTACGTGGGCTACGGCATTGGGCGCGGACCGGGCAATGGCTGGATGCACGCCAAGCTTTTTGTGGTGCTGCTGGCGCTGGGCTACCACCACAGCTGCAGCCGCATTTTCAAGAAATTTGTGGCCAATCGAAACGTGCATAGCCATGTGTGGTTTCGCTGGTTCAATGAAGTGCCGGTGCTGCTGTTGGCAGCAGCAGTGGTTCTGGTGGTTGTCAAACCCTGGCAAGGGTAAGGCCCAATGCCTGTGACGTCTGAAATGCCATGGCCAAACGCTCTGCCATATTGCAAGTAGCCACCGCCCCGCACAGAACGTCAGCATGGCCGCTGGCGCTGGCCGTCATCTGCCTGGTGGTGTACGCCAGCCTCTATCCATTTTCTGATTGGCGCGACCAGGGCATCTCACCTTTTCGGTTTTTGACGGCACCGTGGCCCAAATACTGGACCGGCTTTGATGTGGCCATCAACCTCGCCGGTTATGCCCCCGTAGGCTTTTTACTGGCGCTTTCAGTCTTGCGCAGTGGTCGGGTCAGGTGTGCCGTCATCGTGGCTGTGCTGAGTGGCGGTTTGCTGTCGCTGTGTATGGAAACGCTGCAAAGCTACTTGCCCTCGCGCGTTCCATCCAACGTGGATCTGGCGCTGAACACGCTGGGTGCCTGGCTGGGCGCGTGCGTCGCCTGGTTGCTTGAGAAAATGGGTGTTATCGGCCACTGGAGCCGGTTTCGGGCGCGCTGGCTGGCACTGGACGCGCGCGGGGCTCTGGTGCTGTTGGCGCTGTGGCCAGTGGCTTTGCTGTTTCCGGCGTCTGTGCCCATGGGGCTGGGGCAGGTTCTGGAGCGGCTTGAGACAGCCCTGGCCGAAGCGCTGGCCGACACGCCTTTTCTGGACTGGCTGCCCGTGCGCGACATTGAGCTGCAGCCTTTGGTGCCCGGCGCCGAGCTGGTCTGCGTGGCTTTGGGTGCGTTGATTCCCTGTCTGCTGGGCTACTGCGTGATTCGCACCGCCTGGCAACGCGCCATGTTTTCGCTGGTGATGCTGTCAACCGGCATAGCCGTGTCGGCCTTGTCTGCGGCGCTCAGTTACGGGCCGTCCCACGCATGGGCCTGGCTGGACTTGCCCGTGCGATCGGGGCTGGCGCTGGCGGCCGGGCTGGCGCTGTTGATGTTGCCCTTGCGGCGACGGGGTGCGGCAGCGTTTGCCTTGCTGGCACTGGCGATTCACTTGAGCCTGCTGAACCAGGCACCCGCCAGCGCCTACTTTGCGCAAACGCTGCAGACCTGGGAGCAGGGGCGATTCATCCGTTTTCACGGCTTGGCGCAATGGCTGGGCTGGCTTTGGCCTTATGCGGCGCTGCTCTATATGCTGGCCCGGTTGTCATGGCGGGAGCAGGCACCGGGCTCTAAATCGTAAAATCCACGCATGACCGTACCCGCAGCCCCCCTTGACACCCGTGCCGAATCCGCTGATTCATACTACGAGCGGCACATTTTCTTCTGCCTCAACCAGCGTAAGCCAGGTGAAGAGTGCTGCGCCGACCACCGCGCGCAGGAAGCTTTTGACCGCTGCAAATCGCAGGTCAAGGCGGCGGGCCTGTCTGGGCCCGGCAAAGTCCGCGTCAACAAGGCCGGTTGCCTGGACCGCTGTGCGGCCGGGCCGGTGGTGGTGGTCTACCCAGAAGCCGTCTGGTACACCTATGTCGATGCACACGACATTGATGAAATTGTGGCGTCACACCTCAAAAACGGCAAAGTGGTGGAACGCCTTTTAACGCCTGCATATTTGGGTCGGTAAGGGTTTTTAAATCCCATCAGCCCGATGGACTTTTAGAGGTCTGCGGCATGTTTTATAGAAGTCTGTCGCTATCGTTTTTATAGTAAACAGGGCCGTTTGAACGACAAGGCGCCAAACCATGAACTCCCAAACCCAAAAATCAGTGATTCAAGGTGTCGCAGGTGCGATTGAACTCGCACTGGACAAGCCGGTGGGCGATGCCGCCTCAAAAGGCGTGGTGGTGATTGCCCACCCGCATCCGCTGTTTGGCGGCACCATGGACAACAAAGTGGTGCAGACCCTGGCGCGCGCCTTTACCCAATGCGGCTGGACGGCCGTGCGCTTTAATTTTCGGGGCGTGGGCGGTACAGCCGGTGTGCACGACGAGGGCCGGGGCGAGCTGGATGACCTGCTTGCGGTGGTGGCCAGTGCCGCGCCGCAGGGGCAGATTTGCCTGGCAGGGTTTTCATTTGGTGCGTTTGTGACCACGCATGCGTTTGAACGATTGTGGCCGACACGCCAGATCGACAAACTGGTGCTGGTCGGCACCAGCGTCAGCCGAAGTGTGGCCGCTCCCATAGACCCGGCGGCACACCTCAAAACGCTGGTGGTGCACGGTGAGCAGGACGACACGGTAGCGCTGGCCGCCGTGATGGACTGGGCCAGGCCACAGGCACTGCCTGTTACGGTTGTACCCGGAGGCGGACATTTCTTTCATGGACAATTGCCCCTCCTGCGAAGTTTGGTGGTCCGCCACCTGTTGTCCGCACCGCCCGCCCAGCTTTGAGCTTTCTGGCTGACCTGCGGCCTTTGCCCCTATTGACCCAACTGAGCTAACGGATTCTGATCAATGTTTTGTTTACCTAAAGTCGGCCAGACAGCGCATGCCCTCGCCGGAATGCTATTTGCCTTTTCACTGGCGGTTGCTCCGGCCGCGTGGGCCCAGGCACCGCAAGCGCCCGAAATTGCAGCGCGATCTTATTTGCTGCTGGACGTGACGGCCAATCAGATTTTGGCCGCCAAAGATATCGATTCCCCGGTCGAGCCCGCATCCCTGACCAAGCTGATGACCGAATACCTGGTGTTTGATGCGCTTAAATCCAAAAAAATCGACCTGAAGCAAACTTTTGGTGTCAGCGAGCGGGCCTGGAAGATGCCGGGCTCCCGCATGTTCATAGATCCCAAAATGCAGGTGCCGGTGGAGGATTTGATCAAGGGTATGGTGGTGCAGTCGGGCAATGACGCCACCATGGCGCTGGCCGAGGGTGTGGGCGGTACGGTCGAGCATTTTGTGCAGCTCATGAATGAGCAGGCTAAAGCCCTGGGCATGAAAAGCACCAGTTACAAAAACCCGGAGGGTCTGACCGAAGCGGGTCACACCACCACGGCGCGTGACCTGAGTATTCTGGCCACTCGCCTGATGACAGATTTCCCAGACTACATCGGCTATTCGGCCATAAAAAAATACCGCTATCCCGGCACACCCGCTGCCAACGACACCAACCGTAACACGCTGCTGTTCCGTGACCCGACGGTGGACGGACTTAAAACCGGCCACACCGATGCCGCTGGCTACTGCATGATCGCCACCGCCAAACGGGAATTTCCCAACCTCGGCGTTGGCAGTACGCCGGGTGCCAGGCGCTTGCTGGCGATTGTGTTGGGTACCACGAGCGACAGCGCCCGCGCCAACGAATCGCAAAAACTGCTGAACTGGGGTTACACCGCATTTGAGGCCGTCAAGCTGTTTGACGCAGGGCAGATCGTGGTTGCCCCGAATGTCTGGAAAGGCAAGGCCGCCACCGTCAAGCTGGGTCAGGTGAAAGCCATTGTCGTGGCCGTACCGGCGGGAAGCGCATCCAGACTCAAGACCCAGGTGGCAAGACCCGATCCCCTGGTCGCACCGTTTGGCAAGGGTCAGGTCATCGGCAGCCTGAAGGTGACAGCGGGCGACAATACCGCTGTTGTTGCTGAAGTCCCGCTGTTGGCGCTGGAGGCGGTTGAAGAGGCCGGCATCGTCGGTCGCGCATGGGATGCGGTGCGCCTGTGGATCAAGTAAGCCAAGTGGCGCAATTTGCTGTTTACAGATCAAACTGCTACACTCGAAGGCTTTTCTGGCATTCCAGAGAGGTTTCCGAGTGCACGCCATCGACGGCAAGTTCACTGGAAGCGAGCTACAGTTTTAGTTTTCCTGCAAGTTATCAAACGAAGAATTCACGTTTTTAGGACGTTTTTAAATGCCAACCATCAACCAGCTAGTGCGTCAAGGCCGCGAGGTCGAGACCATCAAGTCGAAGAGTCCTGCTATGCAGAACTCTCCGCAGCGCCGCGGCGTATGCACCCGTGTGTACACCACGACGCCAAAAAAGCCCAATTCCGCTCTGCGTAAAGTCGCCAAAGTGCGTCTGACCAACGGTTTTGAAATTATTTCCTACATCGGCGGCGAAGGCCACAACCTGCAGGAACACAGCGTCGTGCTGGTTCGTGGCGGTCGGGTCAAGGACTTGCCGGGTGTGCGTTACCACATCGTCCGTGGATCGCTCGACTTGCAAGGCGTGAAAGACCGCAAGCAGTCGCGCTCCAAGTACGGTGCGAAAAAGCCAAAAGCCAAATAATCGACCAGGCGGGCCCTGTGCCCAAAAGCAAAACAGGCTTTTAAAAAAATAGACAAGGTGCTGCTTTCCCGCATGGCGCAGGAAAAGTCAGCGTAGTGACCCAAATTCGGGTCGAGTAAGTGAAGACCAAAAAATGGTTTTCGCGGCATCAAATGTTGATGCCAACTGAAGCAAAGAGGTGAAAAAATGCCACGTCGTCGCGAAGTCCCTAAACGTGAAATTCTTCCGGATCCTAAATTTGGTGATGTCGATCTCGCCAAATTTATGAACGTTATCATGCAAGGCGGTAAAAAGGCCGTCGCAGAGCGCATCATTTATGGTGCACTTGACTTTATTGAGAAAAAGAACCCAGGCAAAGACCCGCTCGAGGCTTTTCACATGGCCATCGGTAACATTAAGCCCATGGTTGAAGTGAAATCTCGCCGCGTGGGTGGCGCCAACTCCCAGGTGCCGGTCGAGGTGCGCCCAGTCCGCCGTATGGCGCTGGCCATGCGCTGGTTGAAAGAAGCCGCCAAAAAGCGCGGTGAAAAGTCGATGTCTCTCCGTCTGGCCAATGAGCTGATGGAGGCCACCGAAGGCCGTGGTGGTGCCATGAAAAAGCGTGACGAAGTTCACCGCATGGCCGAAGCCAACAAGGCCTTCAGCCACTTCCGCTTCTAAAAGCAGCTGAAGCCTGGTGCTTTAAGTTAAGGTTTTTAGCCCCAAGTCACTGCCAGCTATGCGTAAAACGTGTAGCTGGCATCTGTGTTTCAAACGTGGTTTGAGGCACAAACCATCGCTTGAGAACGAGTTTTTGTTCGTAACCCGAACTGAAAGTAATTTATGCCCCGCGCTACCCCCATTGAAAACTACCGCAACATCGGTATTTCCGCGCACATTGATGCCGGCAAAACCACCACCACCGAGCGTGTTCTTTTTTACACCGGTGTGAACCACAAGATTGGCGAGGTTCATGATGGCGCGGCCACCATGGACTGGATGGAGCAAGAGCAGGAACGTGGCATCACGATCACTTCCGCTGCAACCACCTGCTTCTGGAAAGGCATGGACAAGTCCCTGCCAGAGCACCGCATCAATATCATCGATACCCCTGGCCACGTGGACTTCACGATTGAAGTTGAGCGCTCGATGCGCGTGCTTGATGGTGCCTGCATGGTGTACTGTGCTGTGGGTGGCGTGCAGCCCCAGTCCGAGACCGTCTGGCGTCAGGCCAACAAGTACAAAGTGCCACGCCTGGCCTTTGTCAACAAGATGGACCGTACCGGTGCCAACTTTTTCAAGGTCGTCGAGCAGATGAAACTGCGCCTGAAAGCCAGCCCTGTTCCCATGGTGATCCCCATCGGCGCTGAGGAAAACTTCACCGGCGTGGTCGACCTGATCAAGATGAAAGCCATCATCTGGGACGAAGCCTCGCAAGGTATGAAGTTCGACTACCGCGAAATCCCGGCTGAGCTGGTTGAGCTGGCCAAGGAATGGCGCGAAAAAATGGTTGAAGCTGCCGCTGAAGCGTCTGAAGCTTTCATGAACAAATACCTTGAAGAAGGTGATTTGACTGAAGATGAAATCAAGCTCGGTATCCGTACGCGGACCATTGCCAGCGAAATCCAGCCGATGTATTGCGGCTCCGCGTTCAAGAACAAGGGTGTACAGCGCATGCTGGACGCCGTGATTGAATTCATGCCGTCGCCAATTGATATTCCGCCAGTCAAGGGCACCAACGAAGACGAAGCACCTGTGACGCGCAAAGCCGACGATGGCGAGAAATTCGCGGCATTGGCTTTCAAGTTGATGACCGACCCGTTTGTCGGTCAGTTGACTTTTGTTCGCGTTTACTCTGGCGTGCTGAAAAAAGGCGATACCGTTTTCAACCCGATCAAGGGCAAGAAAGAGCGTATCGGCCGTATCGTGCAAATGCACGCCAACAACCGTGAAGAAGTCAGCGAAATTCGCGCTGGTGATATCGCTGCTTGCGTTGGTTTGAAAGACGTGACCACGGGCGAAACCCTGTGCGATCCGGACGCCATTGTCATGCTGGAGCGCATGGTGTTTCCTGAGCCGGTGATTACACAGGCCGTTGAGCCAAAGACCAAAGTCGACCAGGAAAAAATGGGTATCGCCTTGCAGCGTCTCGCGCAGGAAGATCCGTCGTTTCGCGTCAAGACCGACGAAGAATCCGGTCAGACCCTGATCGC
>JANXTM010000015.1 GCA_025352405.1 Polaromonas sp. | reverse complement strand
ATCACGGGATGCTCGGCATGGTACTGCTTTGGGGCAGAGTCCTTCCCGTCTGTTTTGATTCGGTCTTCGCGTGTCTTGGACACATCGGCGCGCGCCGAACTGCTGACGCCGATGAGACCGTCCAAGAGCTCCTTCATGGTGTTGGACAGAGCCTCATAAGCCAGGTATTGATTGGCAAACATGGTGTCTCCACCATACGGCGGCACCTCACGCGACAGCAGCATGGACCCCATGGGTGGATTTTCCAGATAAGTCGTGTCCGAATGCCAGATGCCGCCAAAATTCACTTTTTCGTGCTCTAGCTTCTTCACTTCGATAATGTGAGGGAAGCCTTCCAAGCCTTTGACGAAAGGATATTCGATGGGTTCGCCCATCGTTTGCGCAAAACTTAAAAACTGCTGCGATGTGAGTATTTGGTTGCGCAGAAAAATGACCAGATTGTCGAGCAGCGCCTGGCGGATATCCTTTATTTGCGATGCAGAAAGCCCGGCGGCGAGATCAACGCCCACCAGCTCGGCACCAAGTGCGCCAGAGATTTTTTTGATTTCCATGATGTCCCCAATACGCGGTTGCACTAAAGTCAATGTCCGAAAAAAGAAGCCGAAATTTGAGACACTTGCGCATCTCTTCGTTCAGGGGCAGACCATCAACGAATCTGCATGATAAAAATAGCAGTGGCAACAGACAAGTCAAATAATGTTATCAACCATTCAATATTTCTGCATTTAAGTTGGCCGCTGCTATTGCGTTGAAAGCGCGATCAGCTCATTAAAAATATCTACCAGGCGCGCAGCAGACGGTGACAGAGTGTGTCCACGAATCGTGGAGATCGAGATTGTTCGGCTTAACGCCGGGTCGACCATCCTGACAACTTTCAGCAACGTCTTGCGCGGAATGGCAAGGCGCGGCAACAGCGCTACACCAAGTCCCGCCTCGGCCATCGCGATCAGCGTGTTGACATGCGCAAACTCGTAGTTGCTTTTGGCTTCAAGTCGATGGGCAGACAGCGCCTTTTCAACCTGACCACGAAACGTACTCGCATCCGAGAGCATCAGTAAAGGCAGCGTGCACAACTCACGAAGTGAAATGCCATTCCTTCCTT
Source organism: Polaromonas sp. (assembly GCA_025352405.1). GTDB lineage: Bacteria > Pseudomonadota > Gammaproteobacteria > Burkholderiales > Burkholderiaceae_C > Polaromonas. The sequence continues at coordinate 2,378 of JANXTM010000015.1, read as the reverse complement.
TATCCTGATAAGTTTTTGGAAGCATGGCGCAATATTCATCAACGAATATCGGCGCAAAATCTAAGTCGCCCTTATTTTCAGGCATGGGACCGATGCCAAAATCCACTTCGCGGCGCCGTACGCAGTCGAGAAGTTCAATGTTGGCCAGCTCTCTCACATGAACTGTGATGCCCGGGTATTTTTTTGCAAAGGTCGTCAGGATAAGCGGCAGCCTCGTGCTTGCTACCGTCGGAACGCAAGCGAAAGAAAGACGGCCATGCTGCAAGTCAATTGAATGCTGGATTTGCGACAGACCACTTTCCAGTTCGGCCAAGGCTTTACGCGCACTGATCAGGAGTTTTTCGCCCTCATAGGTAAGCGACACTTTACGGGTGGTTCTCTGGAACAGCGCAACCCCAACCTGCTCTTCCAGTTGCTTAATTTGCATGCTGACGGCCGACATTGACCGATTGGTCTGGTCAGCAGCCTTGCGGAAGCTCGCGTTCTCGGCGACCGAAAGGAACACGCCCAGCAGCTTGAAGTTGATATTCATATTTGAATGATTAAGTGGCGGAATCAAGCATGAAGTGCCACACAGGATAACGATTGATGAAACATGCTTGGAGAGCGTCCTGAATCCCGATTGTTTGCGGGGGCGGCTGTTCAACCGGTGTTGGTCTATTTTAATTTCCTGATCCATCATGCCTTGCATCGCCTAACTCTCGGGCATGGTGTTGGCGCGGCAGACCATTGAGGTTTTCGTTGGCCCGGACGCAACGAAGACGTACGAAAAAATACAAGTGGCCTCCGTGCTGGTGCAGGTAGACCGTTGGGCAGCAAGAATCCGCGCACCGATGCCGCAAACAAGGCCGCCAGACTGTGGCGAGCCCAAGCAATGGCGGCTAACGCTAGTGCGTGACTCTCCGCAGGATTTACGGGTTAGGGTGGAAGCTGCCCGAACACTGCTGCCGGTAATCCACGCAAGGCCCGGCTGATGAGAGCGCCAGCGGACAGTACAATCCAAGCCCGCCGCGATCAGGGGGTTTTTCCTGGCGCTGGGCTTCATTCACACGATCGTCCTGCACCCGCTTCTACATTAGACAGTCAATAAAAATCCCCACTACTGTGGTGCGCAAGTTATTTCGGACACACCAGTAGATTATTGAGTTGCCGATTTTTGTTCGAAGGTACTGGGTGACAGATTGCCCAGTTTTGAATGTAGTCGTTCCCAGTTGCAGAAGCCGACGATGTAGTCAGCAACGTCGTTTGTGGCCTCGTTGTACAACGTGGTGGGACTATCGCCAGCGGTTATCAGCAAGGTGACTGCCGTTTGCGGACCAACACCAAATCGAGAAAAAAGCCTGGGAGCAGCTTTCTTGGTCAGACGGGCCAGTTGGGCATCGAGTTCACACAGCTCGTCATTCAGGGCGGTCCACCGCTTTGCCAACAAGCGTACCGAAGTTGATCAACCACCTGCAACGGACGGCGCCACGATTGGTCGTCGAAGCGCAAAATATCATGCTGGCCAGTCGACGTAGCCTTGAGTCCGGCGACGTAGACTTGGCTGTCGGATTTACGCCCGACCTCGAGGCTGGTTTTTATCAATAGGCACTGGTCGCGCAGAGCTCTGTCTGCTTGGCCTTGATAACGCGCCCGCGAGTTCAACGGTTGGTCAGCCGGCGCGCCTTCTCGAGCGAAAGGCACATTGTGGTGACTACCTCGGGGACGGATCACTCGATTGTTGACAAGGTGCTGGCAAAGCACCGGGTCGAGCGCCGAGCCGTGTTGCGAGTGCCCAGCTTCTTAGGCGTTGCCCAGATCATTGCTCACACCGAGCTCTTGGTTGTTGGGCCCATATTTCTCGGCAGTGCCTTGGCAATGCAGGAGCGTATTCAAGTGCTCGAATCCCCAGCGCCGATACCGCAATACAAAGTCAAACAGCATTGGCACGAGCGATTCAATTCGGATCCCGGAAACTGCTGGCTTCGCAAAACGATGATGGAGTTGTACGCTTGGAATGCCATGAATGCCGGATAGAGGTTTCAGACGCCGCGGCGATGAGGCGCTGGTATTGTCTCAAGTGCTCCGTCGACGGCAGAAGGGAAGGCAAATACGCGCCGCTGGCTCAACTAATGTCTCTGTCAAGCTCAGATGCGTGACGACTGCAGTCAATGCCGCGCCCGAGTGGAATTGTCTTGGCCGCGAGCGGGACTGGTTTGTTCCTTGTGCCGGACATGGTTGGTGGTGCAAGTCCTTCAGGTTGCTTATCGTGACGTGGTGCAGCAGTGCAGCGACCGGTGTTTCGCTGGGAGTAAGTTTGGCCAAGTAGGCGGCGTTAGGGTAACAGCAACCATCAATTTGCCTAAGTCCAAGCCTGGCAAAGTGGTTGTTGAGGTCGC
>JANXTM010000288.1 GCA_025352405.1 Polaromonas sp. | reverse complement strand
TGAATCGGCCACTGAATGCCGATGGCGACATCGTTCCAGGCAATGCTGCGCTCAAATTCCGGTGCCCAGTAGTCGGTGGTTTTATACAAAAACTCGGCACTGTCTGATGTCACTACAAATCCATGCGCGAAACCTTCAGGCACCCACAACTGACGCTTGTTGTCCGCCGACAGGACCGCGCCAGCCCACTTGCCAAAAGTAGGTGATGACCTGCGAATATCAACCGCCACATCAAACACCTCGCCTTGCACCACGCGCACCAGCTTGCCCTGCGGTTGCTGAATCTGGTAATGCAAACCGCGCAGCACATTTTTGACAGAACGCGAGTGGTTGTCCTGAACAAAGTTCACTTGCCGGCCAATGGCGGCTTCAAACTTTGCCTGATTAAAGCTCTCAAAGAAAAAACCGCGCTCGTCACCAAATACTGTGGGTTCAAACAGCACAACGTCGGGAATGGACAGGGGTGTGGCTTTCATCAGAATACTTTTTCCTTGAGGATGCGCAGCAAGTATTGCCCGTAGCCGTTTTTGGTCAAGGGTTGCGCCAGCTTTTCGAGCTGGGCGGCGTCAATCCAGTGTTGCCGGTAGGCGATCTCTTCTGGACAGGCGACCTTCAGGCCCTGGCGGTTTTCTAGCGTGGCAATAAACTGACTGGCTTCAAGCAGTGACTCGTGAGTGCCGGTGTCGAGCCAGGCATACCCGCGGCCCATGATCTCGACATTGAGCTGGTCTTTTTCCAGATAGAGGCGGTTCAGGTCGGTGATTTCAAGCTCGCCGCGCGGTGAAGGCTTGAGGGCTTTGGCCAGACCCACCACCTGGTTATCGTAAAAATACAGGCCTGTCACGGCGTAATTTGACTTGGGGTTTTTGGGTTTTTCTTCAAGGGACAACACCTTGCCGTTGGCATCGAACTCGGCCACGCCATAACGCTCTGGGTCATGCACATGGTAGGCAAACACACTGGCGCCATCGTTACGTGTCATGGCGCTGCCCAGCAAATGGTGGAAATCGTGACCATAGAAAATGTTGTCTCCGAGCACCAGTGCGCTGGGGGAGTCGCCGAGGAATTTTTCGCCAATCACAAAAGCCTGCGCCAGGCCGTCCGGGCTGGGCTGCACCGCGTACTGAAGGTCCATGCCCCATTGCCGGCCATCACCCAGCAGTTGCTCAAACCGGGGCGTATCTTGTGGGGTACTGATGATCAATACCTCGCGAATGCCCGCCAGCATCAAGGTGCTGAGCGGGTAGTAAATCATCGGCTTGTCGTACACCGGCAGCAGTTGTTTGCTGATGGCGAGCGTTGCGGGGTGCAGCCGGGTGCCGGAGCCGCCGGCCAGAATAATGCCTTTGCGGGCGGTTGATGCGTGGATCATAAGTAGTTTTATGAGGTGGTTTTTCTATAGGATTTCTGTGATCATGCGCGCCACACCCGACTGCCAGTTGGGCAGACTCAGGTCAAAAGTGGCCTGCAATCGGGACGTGTCGAGCCGGGAGTTGTGGGGCCGCCTGGCAGGCGTCGGGAAAGCACTGGTGGCAACCGCAGCGACCTCTACTGCTTTGATTTTGATAGCAGGTGACGCCTTCTTTGCTTGCCCCAGCACGTACTTTGCATATCCATTCCAGGTGGTTTCACCGCCAGCAACAAGGTGGTAAAGCCCGGCGTCTTGCGGCCTGTGCAGCACCTGCCGGATCGCGTGCACCGTCACGTCGGCCAGCAGGTCGGCACCGGTGGGCGCGCCAAACTGGTCGTCGATCACGCTCAGGCGCTCGCGCTCTTGCCCCAGCCGCAACATGGTTTTGGCAAAGTTGCCACCGCGTGCGGCGTAAACCCAGCTGGTTCTGAAAATCAGGTGGTTTGGGCACGCAGCCTGGATGAGGCGCTCGCCGTCCAGCTTGGTCTGGCCGTAAACGCTGAGGGGTCCAGTGGCATCGTCCTCACGCCAAGGCCGGGTGCCGCTGCCGTCAAACACGTAGTCTGTGCTGTAGTGCACCAGCAAGGCGCCCACTCGGGCCGCCTCTTGCGCCAACACGCCAGGGGCCAGCGCATTGAGGGTGTGCGCCAGCGCGGCCTCGCTCTCGGCTTTGTCGACTGCGGTGTGCGCAGCGGCATTGACGATCACATCAGGGCGCACTTTTTGTACCGTCGCCATCAGGCCTTGCAGGTCACCCAGGTCGCCACACAAACTGGCACTGTGACGGTCCAGGGCAATGAGTTCACCCAGCGGTGCGAGGCTGCGCTGCAACTCCCAGCCGACCTGTCCACCCGCCCCAAAAAGCAGGACTTTCAAGCGGCAACCTTTGGGTCGGCGCCATACTGCTTGCTGGTCCAGTCGCGGTAGGCGCCGCTCTGCACATTGGCCACCCAGTCCGGGTTGGCCAGGTACCACGCCACGGTTTTTCGGATGCCGGTGTCAAAGGTTTCTGCCGGTTTCCAGCCAAGGTCACGCTCGATTTTGCTGGCGTCAATCGCGTACCGGCGGTCATGCCCTGGCCGGTCCTTCACGTAGGTGATTTGCGCTGAATAACTGCCCGCATCCGCTAGTGGCCGCAGCTCATCGAGCAGGGCGCACACGGTATGCACGATATCGATGTTGGGCTTTTCGTTCCAGCCGCCGACGTTATAGACCTCGCCCAGCTTGCCCGCTTCGAGTACCCGGCGAATAGCGCTGCAGTGGTCTTTAACGTACAGCCAATCGCGGATTTGCTGGCCGTCGCCGTAAACCGGCAGAGGCTTGCCCGCCAGTGCGTTGACGATCATCAGGGGGATCAGTTTTTCCGGGAAATGGTAGGGCCCATAGTTGTTGCTGCAATTGGTGGTGAGCAC
>JANXTM010000107.1 GCA_025352405.1 Polaromonas sp. | reverse complement strand
CAGCCCGGTTTTGCGGCACTCGACGTGTTTGACGCAGAACCCCTGCCCCTGAACGACGCCCTGCGCCAGCTGCCCAACGTGTTGCTAACGCCGCACCTGGGCTTTGTGACCGAGCCGGTGTACCAGCGCTTTGCGGCGGGTATCACGGAATGCCTGGAGGCCTGGCTGGCGGGCAAACAGCTGGTACGGGTGGTAGGTTAGACGGTTTGGTTCAAAGAAGTTGCTATTTTATTAATAGCTACTGAGATCCACTTTACCGGGTCAGAAGAGATTTTTTTACTCACAAAATAGCCTGGAAAGGCTGTACAGGACTTGAAAGCAACTACAACGCAGGCTCGCTCGCCAAGTCACCTGCAATCAAGCGAAACTGCTCTAACGCAGCTTCCAGGTCGTCCACAATTTCCTGCGCGATCACATCCGGTGGTGGCAGGTTGTCACTGTCGGCCAGGCTGTCGTCTTTGAGCCAGAAAATATCCAGACTCGCCTTGTCACGGGCGATCAGATCGGCGTACTCGTACACACGCCAACGGCCTTCAGGCGTCTCGGCTGACCAGGTCACCTTGCGGTCATGCCGATTCGCCGGGTTGTAGAGCTTGACGAACTCATCAAGGTGCTCGCGCCGCAGTGGATTAGTTTTAAGCGTGAAATGCTGGTTGGTGCGCAGGTCGTAAATCCAGAGTTTCTTCGTCCACGGCGTTTCACTCGCAGGCTTGCGTTCGAAGAAAATCACATTCGCTTTCACACCTTGCGCATAGAACAAGCCCGTGGGCAAACGCAGAATCGTGTGCACATCGCAGTCGTGCAGCAGCTTTTTGCGAATGGTTTCACCCGCGCCGCCTTCAAACAGCACGTTGTCGGGCAGCACCACCGCTGCGCGGCCGTGTTGCTTCAGCAGCGTTTTGATGTGCTGCACAAAGTTGAGCTGCTTGTTACTGGTCGTCGCCCAAAAGTCGTCACGCTCAATCACGTCTTTTTCGGTCGTTACCTTGCCCTCAGCCCCGGTAATCATGGTGCTGCTTTTTTTGCCAAACGGTGGGTTGGCCAGCACCACGTCAAAGCGGTCGCCCGGGTCAGCTGCCAGCGCGTCAGCCACCACAATTGGCACTGACTTGTCTGAACCAATGCCATGCAACATCATGTTCATCGCAGCCAGGCGGGCCGTGCTTTGCACCAGCTCGTAGCCCACAAAAGCTTTTTCTTTCAGGTGCTTTTTCTGCTCGCGCGTCAAGTTGGGGTTGTGTTCGGCCACATAGTTGTGCGCTGCAAACAAAAAGCCGCCTGTGCCGCAAGCTGGGTCGCATACCGTTTCACCCGCCTTGGGCGCCATGCAGTCCACCATGGCCTGAATCAAAGGGCGCGGGGTGAAGTATTGGCCCGCCCCGCTTTTGGTGTCTTGCGCGTTTTTCTCAAGCAAGCCCTCGTAGGCATCACCTTTGACGTCTGCACCCATGGCTGACCAGTTTTCGCGGTCAATCAAGTCGACCACCAGGCGGCGCAGCTTGGCTGGATTTTGAAATTTGTTCAACGCCTTGGCAAAGATCAACCCAATCGTGCCCTTTTCTTTACCCAGCTCCTCCAGCAAGTGGCGGTAGTGGTCAAACAGCGCGTCACCGTCTTTGTTTAGCAGCGAAGGCCAGTCGTAACCCTTCAATATTGGGCTGGGTGACTCACCGCTCAGGTTAAACGGCGGCTTGCTGCGCTCGTCTGCCATTTTTAAAAACAGCAGATACGTGAGCTGCTCAACATAGTCGCCGTAGCTCATGCCATCGTCGAGCAGCACGTTGCAGTAGTTCCAGAGTTTCTGGACGATGGTGGCTGAGTTCATGGTGTGGGTCTTTTGGGTTGGCGCAGGCCTTCGCACAGGCCTGCAATTATTGTTACCGCAAGGCCAGCGTCCAGCCGTGACTGCTGCGCCAGCAGGCGCTGGCCTTGCTCGTCTGCCTCTGGCTGCAAGATTTGCAACATCCGCTCGGTGGCAGTTGCGTCGAGCAACTGCCGTAAGTCTCGCCCAAGCAGCCGCGCGCTGGCCACCTCATGCATATAGTCCGGCGCCTCAAAAAGGTCCGGGTAGTACTGGGCAGCGTGGTCGTATTTGTCGCAGTCCAGGTAATGGCGCAGGTAAAGCATCAAGTCACCCGCATCACGCCCCGGGTGGGTGAACTTGCGGTCTTGCCAGGCGGTAACTTTCAGCAACGCCAGCGCAGGCAAGCTGGCAACAACAAGGCTGTCGCCACCCGGCAGGCACACGTCGTGGCCAGACTGCATCGCTTCCTGCATGCCAAAGCAATCGAACACGGTTTGCTCGCTTGGCGGCCAGGCCAGCGTGCGGTTGGGTCGCTCCACGCCACCAAAAGGCACGATGTCCAGCGGTTTACCAGACCGATGCCACAGCTTGTGCGTTGCGTCTTTTGATCTGGCCTCAAACTCCCCATTGGCCAGCAGAGCTTGGCGCAGCGCCTCAAAGGTGGCCCAGTCGCGCACCATCACGCCAAAATCCAAGTCTTCAGTCAGGCGCACGGTGTCGATGCCGTAGGCGTGCAGCAGCATCACATCCCGCGCGGCTGCCCCCATCAAGAAAACCTGCGCGCCCAGCTTGGTGGCCTCCAGCTGCAGGGGGCGTACTACTTCAGCCAGCGGCTGCAACTCAAGCTTGGCGGACAAGTCGAACAACATATTCTTCATACAGCCGTTTTGCAGTTTCAATACAACGTGCATCCCCGGTAGCCAACAAATCGGCATACACCAGCACCGGCGGCACACAAGCATTGCCATCATCAACGCCACCAGCCGCTGGAAAGTTCCAAAAGCGCCTGCGCACGTCCACCACCGCCTGGTGTCCCACTTCAGGTTCTTTCATAAACCGGTATTTGGCAGCCAGCAAGCCGGGCAGCTTGTCGGCATACAGCGTCAGCTCGCCCGGCCTGAGGTATTGGGTCAGCAACGCGCCAGCAGGCTCGCCGCCCCACTGCGCGGCGTTGGCTGCCAGCGGCCAGTCTTGCCAGCCGTCCAGCTTGGCCACGTAATAGCGCCCCAGCAGCAGGCGCGGGCGCAGCTGGCGGGCGTAGGCATCTACCCACTGCGCCAGCAGGCGCTCGGTCTCATACAGGCGGCGCGTGCCGCGCTTGCCTTTGACCTCGGTCACAAAGCCCTGCTGCTGCAAGTCTGGCAGCACCCAGCCCACTGTGCCGTGCGCCACGCCTGCGCGGGTAGCCAGTTCACGGTAAGGCAGGTTGACCCATTCGGGGTGGCACAGCAGTGCAAACAACACCTGCAAGCCCGTGGGCTGAAAAGCCCGCCCTAACGGCAGCGCCATGGTTTTGGCGACGGGTTTGCGGCCCGTAACCCACACCAGCGCCGCAGCCTGGCGGATGTAGGCATTGCCCGCAGCGTCTAAAAACGCCCGCCCCTGTTGGCGCAGCGTTTCTGCCATGTCGGGCGTGATGTGGTCTGCCACCAGCAGCCCCGGTAAGCCATGCAGCTCGGCCTGCCTGTCCAGTTGATGCAAAGCCGCGCCCAGATTGGCTGGCCGCAACTGTCGCTTGACCTCGACCACGTAGCGCTGGCCCGCATCGGCAAAGCCCAGATGCACAATGGCGTCAGTAGCCAAACCCGCTCGCCCAGGCGGCACAGGCTTCACCGCCGCGTCCAAGCCTAAGTCCCGTGCGGCTGCCAAGGCGGCAGGCAGTAGATCAGCTTCGTCGATGGTAGGTAATTTGTCCATTTATTTGCATTGTCCACGACTGATGGACAAATATCAATAGTGGACAAACATTAGGATGTAACGCCGCAGATAGCGTCTGCAAGCTACCAGACCCCGCCTCAGCCTTGCCTGCGACGTGTTGCAAGCTTTCTGTATGCGGTCAGTTGCTTGCTATGTTTACAGGAGCTACTTGCGCCCGCATTTATTAGCTTTCAGGCACTTTTGATGGGTAAAAATGACCTGTTTTCGGTTTTGTGCAGGGCGGTAAAGGCAATTTGAGTCGTTCAGCGGCTGCAAAAGCCGCTTTTTTGCCTGTTTTTACCTATCATTTTGGCCTTCAGGCCAATGGATATATGCGCAAGCAGCTCCTAAATTTATAGCGTTGGCGAATCAATGGAATCTGACCGAGATTGTTCTCCCTTGGTGACGCGACAACCCGCTTTGTTTTGCCATTAACCACGTAACCCATTGATTTTTATCACCTTTATTCAATCACTCATGAAAAATCTGCTTTGCGTTTAAGCACTTTTACGAAATACGTCAGGCCCAAAATGGCAACCGTAGACATCAAGGGTAAATCTGAATCTTTAACCTCTAACAATGTTTACCGCTGGATATCGCTTTCCCGTTAAAATCTACCCAATCCTTCGCCTAAGGCCTTGGGTTGTGGCATCGCCTCAGTCGCCATAAGACTGGGGCATTTTTATTTCTGGCCTCGACGTTCCAAGACAGTTGCGCCACGCCGAATCCGGTCGAGATAGCTTTGATCGGCTGGGAACGCCGTGATAAAGAAAAAGTCAAATCCGGCTTCTTCGCTGGGCTCCAGCACCACCACATAGCGGTTATCCAACACGATCAGGCTACGCCTGCGCTTCATGCGGCCCCGGCTGTCTTGCCGCGTTTGCGCCAGCACTTCGATATGCACATCCGCGCCAGCCAGCGCCAGCTTGATCCAGCGAATGCGCTGCAGCCGGGCCAGCGACAAGGGCACGTCGTGTACACCCGCCGACAGTCGGTAGTTGCTCGCCTCAGAAAAAGCATGCCCGAAAGACGGCGCATGAAATCGAACACGGCGCCCAGCCCAGTCGCGCACATCGCCACGAACATATTCATCAAGGTAAATCTGACGGTATGCGGCCTGCAGCTTGGCTTCGTCATCAATCTGCAAAACACACAAAGCCCAACCCGGATCAACCACGCACGCTCCCGTCAAAGCAGAAGATGTTTACCTTCTGCGCGGCGCGTGGCGTGCCCTTTGCCAGCGTGCCCAGCCCTGCGGATTCAGCCAACAAGTCCACCACCCTTAGCTTTGCACCGCTTGCGCCCAAACCATTCCACGCATAACCGACAGCCCCAATCAGCACATCTGCCAGACCCAGCAAAGGCAAGTTAGACGACGTGACCGGCTCCAGACATTCAATGGCTGCATGGTTGCGTAACTTGGCGGTCAACACCGTGGCTAGATCATGAAAGCGGTGCTGCGCCCGGTTTTGCTGCCAGTCAAGGTAGATGTGATACGACTGCCCCTTCTCCAGCCAATGCAGCAGCATCTGGTAATAGAGCTTGTAAAAGCCTAGCTCTGCATCGCCGTCATTGAACTTGTCGTGATCCAGCTTGTTGCGGTCGACAGCGATGCAGCGAAATGAAAGATCAGGCGTATTTGCAAACAGGGCCAGTAACTCTTCATAAAACGCCGCCTTGTTTGGCGAAACCCGCTTCCAGCCCAGTTCACCGTGTGCGTTGTGGCGAGCTTGAAGGCGGTGAATCTGCCCTACCAGATCGTGCTTGCGATCTCGCGGGCAGCGCACGCCACCAATCACCATGAAATTTTGAGTAGGGTCTGAGGTGTGACGGCTTTCGTCGCAGTAAATGTTGAAGTCGGTCATGACGTTGGCCCAGTACTCTCAGCAGGCTTGTGCCTCTCGGCAAGCTCCGCACGTTGCGTCTCCCATTTGGCATGCTCAGCGTCACGGTCCGTTTGAGTGAATGCATCAACACGCAAGCGTTTGAATCCGGTCGATAAATGATTCAGGTCTTTCGCTATTGCTTCAAGTTGCTTACCGATCTTGAGCAATGGAGGTTCGCCAATTCGACTAATCCCCTTCAACTCAGAAAGATCGAGCACGCAAGGAATCTCGTACTGCTCACCCGTCGCATTCCGATATCGACAGGTGATGTGAATCCTAGTATTCAGTTTTGATGTGTGGCCATCAAACAAACTTGTCCAAAATGACGAGAACTCTTGATCGGGCCCCAAATACGTCAACCCCTTGGAAAAGCAATTTAGCGTCTGTAAAGAATCGACGAGATCATTTTTTTCTTCACAAGTATTTTCAGATCGAAGGCTAAATGAAATTTCATAGGCTGGACCCAAACCAATATTCCTAATAGCCACGTCTAGAAAGTTGATGCCCTCATCACGGGTTCGGTAAGTTACCTGAATGTGCGGCTCTGTTTGTGCCTCTCTCATCTTGCGCGTTTCACTTACCAAGTGCGCGTTTAGCCAAGCAGTAACCACAGTCGCAACGGTTACAACAAGTGAGAAAACTAAGCCAATCAGACCAGCATTTTTATTGATTTCATCAATCCAGCTCATTCGGTGCCCTTTAGTGATGCAGAAAACGCCTTTGCTAGCGTCGCCTGCCGCAACGCCTGCGCGCGCTTGAGGTTGGCATCGACTTCAGACTCCACGCCACGAACCACTGACAACCGCCGATCAGCCTCCGCAACGATGCGAACCTGCTCTTCTAGCGGCGGAATGGATATCGGGATGGCTTTGATGTCCGACCCGGATACGCCAGACTGCCCCGCGGTCGTTCGAATCATGGATTCGATGAACCCCCTACCCCGGCCAGTGGACGCAGCAATGACTACAAATGCTGGCAACAGAACTGCGGTCGGAACTCGCACTCTTATCAGCTTATCGGGGTAGACCGTAGGCGGCATTCCGCCTGGAACCAACGCGCAAACACCAACGTAATCGCGACTCCCGTTATATCGGGTGAATAGCACGTCGCCCTCTCCTGCCATGAAGGATTCGTAGTCCGACGCAGGCCCGCTCAGATAGCGAACATCGTCAGCGTTGAGCTCCATAGGCCTGACCGCACTGATACGGAAAATTCGAGTTCCAGAATCTGCATTCGGTTTGTGCGAATAGCCATTTCGCACTGACATCGCGACTTCGCCAAGCTTGGTATGCGTCCAATTGCCTTCTGTGGGGACGATACGGCCTTCTACGGCATCTTTTAAGACGGCGGCTTTGTAGCGTTTGAGGTTGGCCTTAACGCGCTGGAGGTTGGCGACGGCCTCATCTAGGCGGGAGAATTGCTTTTCAATTTCGGCGACGATTTCGTCTTGCTGCTCAATAGGAGCAAGTGGAATCTCTGCATCTTTGAGTTTCCGAATAGTTAAGCGAGTTATAGCAACGCCAGCCATATCACCAAGCATGCGATCCAGCACAGCAGGCACTTGCAATGCGTAGAGTAAGTACTTCGGCTTCACCAAGGGCCCGGGGCGAAGAACGCCAACGCTGGATAGCAATGAAAACTCTTCGTCTCGCGTATTCAACGTAGCACGTCCAGTCGTTGCGCCATCCTTGATATAGAGGATGTCGTTCTTTCGAACGTCGCATCGGGCGTAAATTTCTCGATGCGTCTTGGCGTCAATGTAGCTAATGTCGTTGAGATCAAGACCCCAAGGTTTGATGTTTTTAGCCGTCACGTACATGAAATCGCCAACAGGACCATTGACGGGCGAGTGATGAGTTCCGTCAGTAATTTTTTCGCAGACATCACCAAGTCGAGCTGTCTTCCAATCGCTCACGCCGCCAACTCCCGATTCATCGCCTCAAGCACCTTGGGCAGTTCCGCACCAAACAACTGGTACACGCGGCCCATGCCGCCTTCTTGCGCAAAGGGGGAATATTCAAAGTCGTCGGGCACGATGGTCAGGTTGCCTGTTGTGTGTTCGCACATGTTCATTTTTTCTTTCTGGTCTGATTGGCCAGCCATGCCGTACCCTGCTCAGTGAGTCTGTATTTCTGTTGGCTGCTGGTGGGTTTGTCGGGCAGGGTCATTTCCAGCAAGCCTTGATCCATCAGCGGCTTGATGACT
>JANXTM010000184.1 GCA_025352405.1 Polaromonas sp. | reverse complement strand
CCGCGCACCGCCTCACCGACATTGCCCGGCGTGGGGGTAAACGCATACCCCGCCACATACAGGCGCAGGCCGTCAAGCCACGGAAAGCGCCGCCCGTAATGCGCCATCCACAAGCGCCAGCGCAGACCCCGCAAAACGTAGCTGAGCAGACACAGCAGCCCAGCCTGCAGGCCGGTCCATGACCACAAGACAGACAGCGAAGCCAGCAAGGCACCGGGGCTGTCACCCCAGATCAACAGCGCGGCGGCGTAGGCCGTACCGACCGCGCCCAACACCAGCAACAGTTTTTTGACTGGCAGTTGCAAGCGGGCAGCCTCAAGCGTCATAACCAGCGGCTTGAAAAAATGGCCAGCCAGCACACGCCAGCGCCCACAATCCACGGGTCGCGCAGCAGGTCACGCGCCACGTCTTCGCCATGGCCCCGGCTGACCTGGTAGGTGTAGCGCAGCATGCCAAAAATAACGACCGGCACGGTGTAGAGCAGGCGCTCACCATGCTGCAATTGCGCTTCCGGGCTGGTGGCAAACAGGCTGTAGGTGGTGAGTGTGGCGGTCATGGTCACGGCGATAAAGATGTCCAGCAATGCGGCGGGGTAGTGCGCCAGCACCGCACGCTGAACAGAAGCTTCATGAAAGCTTTCAGCCTTGCGCTTTGAAAACCCCAGAAACAGCGCCACAAACATTCCCGTCAGCAGCAACCAGCGCGAGGGCGGAATGTCCACCGCGACCGTCCCCGCCAGCAGGCGCAGCATGAAGCCCGACGCGATGATGGACACATCCACCACAGGCACCTGTTTGAGCCGCCACGAATAGGCCAGATTGAGCACCACATACATGCCCAGCAAAACCAGCAGCACACGGTTGCCAGAGGCCAGCATCGCAGCGCCCATCAGCAAACCAAAGGCCAGCGCCAGCGCCAGCGGTGCCGACACCGCGCCACTGGCCAGGGGTCGGTGGCGTTTGGTCGGGTGCAGGGCATCGCTGGCGCGGTCATGCCAGTCGTTGAGGATGTAGACCATGCTGGAGGTGCAGCAAAAAGCGGCAAAGGCCAGCAGTACGCGCGCCAGCGTTGGCTCATCACGCCACGACTGGCTGAACACCAGTCCGGCAAACACAAAACCGTTTTTAAGCCACTGGTGTGGCCGCATGAGCCGGACCAACGCAAGTGGGGCGAGTGGGGAGAGAAATGCCATCTTTTGAGCATAACTGACCCCCGTGCGACGTGGCCACAGCCAGTAGCCTGTTTTTAGCAGTGTCGGCCGATGGTGGACGAGCGCATCCACTGACCGCGCATCAATCTACTCCCGAACACGTCCTTGCGAATCGATCAGGCTCAACTCGACCAGTCGCGAGGCCACCCGGTCGTTTACAAAATGGGCGCGAAAGCCGCCCACATTCACCTCACTGAGGCTGTCCAGTGCCCGCCGGAACTGCGCACGCGTGGGCTCGCGCGACATCCGGCGCAAGGCCTCGACGCACACGCGCGCAGCGATGTAACCCTCCAGCATGTAGACATTTGGCTTGCCCAGCTTGGCCGCGGCTGCATCGGCCTGCAAATCACGCACCACCGCAAAGCGGGAACCATCGCTTTTAGGCACCACACGCACCACCACAACGCCCGCGCCCTCTGGACCGAGCTCTTCGGCCAGCAGGCTTTCGCCGGCGTTTGAAAAACCGTAGATCGGTCCGCGAAATCCTTTGGCGCGCAAGTCGCGTACGGCACCTGCGGCACCCAGTGCGTCACTGATCAGCAGTATTGAATCTGGCTGGCCAGCCAGGGCCTGGTCAACGCTGTTGGCCAGGCTGCCGCTGCCAATGACAGCCTTCATCACCAGACTGGCGCCCAGCTTGGTCATGGTCCGTTCAGCGGCGTCAAGCGCCGCCATCGACTCACCATCCGTGGCATGCAATATAGCCAGCTTGCGCGCACCCAGCGTTGCGGCGTGCCGGGTAATCGCGCCAGCCTCATCGGAATAACCCGGGCGCAGCGAATAAATGTTGGGATATTGCGCACCGTGCAACTGGTCAGCCGCGGCCATAGGCGCAAACAGCAGCAGGTCGCTGCCCTTGATGAGCGGGTAAGCCGCCGTGACTTGCGGAGAACCGTAAAAACCAAACAGCGACAAAACGCCCTGCTCAAGCAGCTTTTGCGTATTTGCAACCGTCGTGGCAGGGTTTCCACGGTCATCGAGTGTGACCAGATCAATCTTGCGGCCATTAACGCCACCCGCAGCATTGACACGGTCAAAGTACAGCTTGGCGCCTGCGTAGAAAGGCTGCGCCAGCGACGAACCCGGTCCCGTCAGTGCCAGCGACTGGCCCAACACAAGCGTGGACTTGCTCACGCCGTCCTGGGCTTGGGCAGCCAGGCTTAAACATGCCAGAACGGCCAGCATGAAAGCGCGGGTC
>JANXTM010000114.1 GCA_025352405.1 Polaromonas sp. | reverse complement strand
GAGGTTGCCCATACAGACGATTTTTGTGCCGGGGCCGGCGCGGGTGATCAGTGTTTTCATTTGCTTGGGCGTCAGATTTTGAGCCTCGTCAATGATCACGTACTTGTTTAAAAAAGTACGGCCGCGCATGAAGTTCATGCTCTTGACCTTGATCCGTGAGCGAATCAGTTCGTTCGTGGCTGCGCGACCCCATTCGCCTGAGCCGTTTTCGGTTTTGCCCAGTACTTCCAGGTTGTCATCCAGCGCACCCATCCACGGGCCCATTTTTTCTTCTTCAGTGCCTGGCAAAAAGCCGATATCTTCGCCAACCGAAACGGTTGCACGGGTCATGATGATCTCGGTGTAGCGACGGTCGTCCAGCACTTGCGTCAGGCCGCTGGCCAGTGCCATCAACGTTTTACCGCTGCCTGCTGTCCCGGCCAATGTGACAAAGTCAATCTCCGGGTCCATCAGCAGGTTCATGGCAAAGTTTTGCTCACGGTTACGGGTAGTCACGCCCCAAATGGCATTTTTGAGGTGGTTGAAATCTTTCAGGGTTTTGAGTACTGCTGTTTTGGCACGAATCTCGGTCACACGGGCGTACAGTGGCGGTTCGCCCGGAGCCTCGAAAAACACAAACTGGTTGATCAACAGGCTCGCCACAATCGGTCCTGTGATGCGATAGAAGGTGTTGCTGCCCTGCTGCCAGCTTTCGACAGTTTTGCTCTGCCGCGTCCAGAAGTCACCCGGCAGTGCAAGTGCGCCTGAATAAAGAAGGTCACCGTCTTCCAGTGTTTTGTCGTTTTGGTAGTCGTCCGTGGCCAGACCCAGTGCCCGGGCCTTGACGCGCATGTTGATGTCTTTGGACACCAGCACCACTTCGCGCGGTGCGTACTCTTTGCGCAGTGCCTCGACCACACCCAGAATCTGGTTGTCGGCCTTGCCCTGCGGCAGGCTCATGGGCAGGGTGTAATCCAGCGGTTTGGTCTGAAAAAACAGCGAGCCACCGGCTTCACGGTGACCCGTCGTGTCCAGCTTCAGGCCTTTGGCGATGTCAGCGTCTTTGGCGCCAGCCAACGCGTCCAGCGAGCGGCTGGTCTGGCGGGCGTTGCGGGCCACCTCGGTCATGCCTTTTTTGTGACCATCGAGTTCTTCGAGCACTATCATGGGCAAAAAGATGTCGTGTTCCTCAAAGCGGAACAGGCACATCGGGTCATGCATCAATACGTTGGTGTCGAGTACAAACAACTTGGCTGGACCCACGTGCTTGGTCTTTTTGGGCCTGAGGGCTGGTTGCGGCGGCGTGGTAATAACGGCGCTCTCTTTTCTATAGCTGGATGCCCCCGTATTTGTTGCCGTCAAAGGTTCTTTTCCTTTAAATGCAACGGGGTGCTCGCCACCACTGCCGACGGCGGCGTTTTCGTCGAGCAGGTCAAGCACTGGCGGGCGCTGTGCGGTCGCTGCGTTTTCTGTTTTCCGCGCAGCCTTTGAAGGCGAGCGGGCTGGCGCATCCATGGCGTTGGCGGAGAGTAAAGCGGCACGTTTGGTCGGGGCGGGGGGCAGGGGCATGGTGCTTAAAACTCCTTTGCGGGTTGATTCCAGAAATGAAAAAGCCGCCTTGAGACCAAGACGGCTTTTTCTATAAACGTGGTCGTGAAGCTCAACAACATCGCTTTATTATGCACAACTCCAGTTACAGGTTGGCATGAATGGACATTGCCCTGCTTAGGCCGTTTTTTTCAGTGCCTTAACGGCTTTCAGGACGTCGTCAACGTGGCCTGGTACTTTCAGACCGCGCCACTCTTCGGCCAGCGTGCCGTCAGGCGCAACCAGGAAGGTGCTGCGCTCAATGCCCTTGACCTTCTTGCCGTACATGATCTTGTTCTTGACCACGCCAAACATATGGCACATTTTTTCTTCAGTGTCTGCAATCAACTCGAATGGGAGTTCAAGTTTAGACTTGAATTCGTCGTGTGACTTCATGTTGTCGCGCGATACGCCGAACACAGTAGCACCGGCCTTGACGAAATCCTTGTAGCGGTCCCGAAACTGCATGGCCTCGGTGGTGCAACCGGGCGTATTGTCTTTGGGGTAAAAATACAACACCACAACCTTGCCCATGTGCGTCTGGTTGGAAACCTTGATGCCGCCTGTGGCGTTCGCTTCAAATTCGGGGAGGAGTTTATTGACGACAACTGCCATACTTGGTGGACCCTGACGAAAGTGTTTGTAATTAACCGCTGCACTTGTCCACTACCTGATAAGGTAGGTGGCTTCAAAAGCAACCTTGGATTTTACCCTGAAAGGGCAAGGCCCTCACACGTCCCCTTCAATCAGCAGCGCTGCCAGCACATGGCGCCCTTCACCTGCCAGAATGTTGTAGGTGCGGCAGGCGGCTAAAGTGTCCATGGTTTCTATGCCGATACGGTTTTGCATCAGCGCACGCATGAACGAGGGCGGTGCAAACCGCAGCCGCGCACCACTTCCGAAAATAACAAGTTCGGGTTGTGTTTCGGCGAGTAGGTCGAAATGTGCTTCGGTGAGCTGGTCAAAACGTGAGCAGTGCCAGTCAAATTTTTCACCGCGCGAGCCAATCACAATGCTGCGTTCTATTTTTTCAGCGACGCCCTGGCTGCCTAGACCGACCCAGCCGGCGCCGTAGCCAAGGATGGATTGAACATCGAGACGATCAGGTTGGAGTTTCATGCAGTGTGTACCTTTGTAGGGCTGGCTGGGCGTTGTAAAACGGCGGTGGGAAGGGCTACCTGGCAGGGGAAACAGCGTTTTGTGTGGTCAAATTATAGATTCCGCCCAAAAAGCCCGCAGCCGTGTTGGTTCTTTTTAGAGAGCCCGGCGCAGCGCTTGGGAACACATACAGCGCGGCCAAGCCCTGGCTCCTGAAGAGAAAACCATGAAACAGATTACCAAGTCCGCCAAACTGGCCAACGTGCTTTATGACATCCGTGGTCCCATCATGGATGCTGCCCGCCAGATGGAAGATGAAGGCCAGAAAATCATCAAGTTAAACCTCGGCAATCTGGCCGTTTTTGGTTTTGACGCGCCTGAAGAAATCCAGCAGGACATGATTCGTAATCTGCCCAATTCTGCTGGCTATTCAGACAGCAAAGGCATCTTTGCGGCGCGCAAGGCGGTCATGCACGAAACCCAAAAGCAGGGCATCAAAGGTGTGACGCTGGACGACATCTATTTGGGCAATGGTGCCAGTGAGCTGATCACCATGGCGACCAACGCTCTGCTTGACAACGGCGATGAGCTGCTGCTGCCCATGCCTGATTACCCCTTGTGGACGGCGGCCACCAGCCTGTCGGGCGGCACGCCAGTGCACTACCTGTGTGATGAGGCTAATGGCTGGATGCCCAATCTGCTTGACATTCGCGCCAAAATCACGCCGCGTACCAAAGCCATTGTGGTCATTAACCCCAACAACCCGACCGGCGTGCTGTACTCCGAACTATTGCTAAAAGGCATTGTTGAGATCGCGCGCGAGCATGGTTTGGTCATCCTGGCCGACGAGGTTTATGACAAGGTGCTGTACGACGACGTCAAGCACACCGCTATCGCCAGCCTGTCTGCCGACGTATTTACGCTGACTTTCAATTCACTGAGCAAAAGCTACCGCTCCTGTGGTTACCGTGCGGGCTGGCTGGTGGTGTCGGGCGACAAGCGCGCGGCGAGTGACTACATCGAAGGCCTGAACATGCTGTCGAACATGAAGTTGTGTTCCAACGTGCCGGGGCAGTGGGCCATCCAGACGGCGCTGGGCGGCTACCAGAGCATCAACGACCTCACCTGTGAGGGTGGCAGGTTACGCCGCCAGCGCGACCTGGCGTATGAGCTGATCACGGCGATTCCGGGTGTCAGCTGTGTCAAGCCGGTGGCTGCGCTTTATATGTTTCCCAAGCTGGACCCGGTGATCTACCCCATCACCGATGACCGCCAGTTTTTTCTGGAGCTACTCAGAGAAACGCGCGTCATGCTGGTGCAGGGCACGGGCTTTAACTGGAGCCAGCCAGACCACTTCCGTATCGTCTTTTTGCCACATGAAGACGACTTGCGCGAAGCCATTTCACGGATTGCGAAGTTTCTTGAGACTTACCGCAACAACCGGGCCTGAGCGAAGATTTTCCCTGTCCCGCAAGCGACCCCTTAATGACCCCGAAGACCAAGCATCAAAGATTCAAGCGACCATGAAACCAGCAACTCTCAAACCCATTCAGGTAGGCCTTCTGGGCATAGGCACCGTCGGCAGCGGCGTGTTCAACGTATTGCAGCGCAACCACGGTGAAATCATGCGCCGTGCGGGCCGCGGTATAGAGATTTCGATGGTCGCCGACCTGGACACCGCCAGAGCCAAAACAATGGTCGGGCAAGACGTGCAGGTTGTGGCCGACGCCAGGGCCGTGATTGCCAACCCCGACATTGACATCGTGGTCGAGCTGATTGGCGGCTATGGCATTGCCAGACAGCTGGTGCTGGAGGCCATCGAAGCGGGCAAGCATGTGGTGACCGCTAACAAGGCCCTGCTGGCCGTGCACGGCACCGAGATTTTTGCTGCAGCCAGCCGCAAAGGCGTGATGGTCGCTTTTGAAGCAGCCGTGGCTGGCGGCATTCCCATCATTAAATCACTGCGTGAAGGCTTGAGCGCCAACCGCATTGAATGGATCGCCGGCATCATCAACGGCACCACCAATTTCATCTTGAGTGAGATGCGCGACAAGGGCCTGGACTTTGACGTAGTGCTAGAAGAAGCGCAACGCTTGGGCTATGCAGAAGCCGACCCGACCTTTGACATCGAAGGCGTAGACGCTGCCCACAAGGTCAGCCTGATGTCGGCCATGGCATTTGGGGTGCCGGTGCAGTTTGACAAGGCCTACATCGAAGGCATCACCCAGCTCGGCGCGCAAGACATCAAATACGCCGAGCAACTCGGCTACCGCATCAAGCTGTTGGGCATCACCAAAAAGACTGCCAAAGGCATCGAGCTGCGCGTCCATCCCAGCCTGGTCCCGGCCAAGCGTTTGATCGCCAATGTGGAAGGCGCCATGAACGCCGTGATGGTGCATGGCGATGCGGTTGGCACCACCTTGTACTACGGCAAAGGCGCGGGCAGCGAGCCGACGGCCAGCGCCGTGATTGCCGATTTGGTCGACATTGCTCGCCTGCACACCGCAGACGCGGCCCAGCGCGTGCCGCACCTGGCTTTTCAGCCCGATTCCATGAGCGACACCCCGGTGCTTCCCATGGGCGATGTGGTGACCAGCTACTACCTGCGCCTGAAGGTGGCCGACGAAGCTGGCGTGCTGGCCAAAGTCACCGGCATTTTGGCGGCGCTTGACATCAGCATTGACGCCGTGCTGCAGCGCGAGGCCGATGAAGTCGGCGGCGAAGGCTCAACCCAGACCGACCTCATCATCCTGACGCACGATTGTGTTGAAGCGAAGATGAATGAGGCGCTTGCACAGATGCAGGCACTGCCGACGGTGTTGGCCCCGATCACGCGCATTCGCAAGGAGGAGCTGGCTTGATGCGTTGTCTTGCAATACAATAAGTAATACTTTTTTAGGTATTACTTGTTTGAATGAGAGGGTTTACATGAGTTACGCACTAACCGTCAAAAGCCAAGTCACTGTGCCAAAAGCCATTCGTCAACATTTGCATGTCGTGCCCGGCCAATCCATCGACTACGAACCCTTGCCGGATGGCAGCGTTCGCATGACGGCGGCGAAAAAATCTGCTGAAGTCAATCCCTTCCTGGCTTTGGTTGGCATTGGCATCCGTCGGCAACCCACTGAAGAAGTCATGCGTGAAACTCGCGGTGAAGACTCCATGCGATGATTTTTGTCGACAGTTGCGTTTTGCTTGATATCTTTAACGATGATGCCGAATGGAAGTCGTGGTCTGTTGAGCAGATCACACAGGCGCTACCGCAGGGCCTGTGCATCAACGCGCTTGTTTATGCTGAGATCTCAGGGTCATTTGCGACGCCGCAAGACGTGAGCGCAGCCGTCAAGCACGGGCGGCTTGAAATCAAGGACATTCCGATGGAAGCGGCTTACCTGGCCGCCGGTGCGTTCAAGCGCTACAGACGAAACAAAGGTGAATTTAAAACTGCATTACCGGACTTTTTTATAGGTGCGCATGCCCAGGTATTGGCCTGTCCAATATTGACCAGAGATCCCCAGCGTTTCAAAACTTACTTCCCCGACGTGCAATTGATCACGCCCATTACCAATAGTTGATTTGAAGAGCCAACAAAAAATGCCACAACAACTTAAAAATGAAGCGCTAAAAATAGGTGACCTAATAGAAAGTTATCGCTCCGGGAAGATTGTGATTCCAGAATTCCAACGGGACTATGTTTGGAAGCCTAGCAAGGCTGCATTACTTCTCGATTCTTTGTATCAAGGTTTTCCGATTTCATCTCTGCTTCTTTGGCAAAGTGATGAGGCCGTGAAGCAACGACCCAACGTACCTAATCCAACGCGTACATCCCAAGTCAACTGGTTGATTGATGGCCAGCAGCGGGTGCGTACCTTGGAGAAAATTTTTACTGGCGATGAAATAGAAGTTGTTTTTAACCCAGACTTAAATAAATTTCAGTTAGCCAATGCAGCTACTGGTAAAGATCGAAGTTGGATCCGCGTGGCTGATATTTGGGATCAGACGGTGTACCGCCAATTAATTCGCAATTCAGATGGAAGCGGCGCATCTGAACGATGGGAAAAAAAGCTAGAAGGTGTCCGGAATATTTTGAATTATGAAGTTCCCGCCGTTTGCATGACTGGACACAGTTTTGACCAGGCCGTAGATGTTTTTGAGCGAATTAATACGCAGGGATCAAAACTCAAAAACGAAGACATCCAAAGTGCAAAGGTCGCCGCTAGGCACACTGGATTCATAGCAGGTGAAGTCGTGCCATTTCTTAAAACACTACGAGATGCTGGATTTTCCCGAATTAACGTTATGCATTTGTTTCGCGCTTGCGCTTTCGTAGCAACGCCTGACGGGCGAAATAAAACACCACTGCATGAGCTTGAAAGTAAGGAGATCAACGCTGCGTGGAAAAAAACGAAAGCGGCGACCGAGCAAGCCGTTGGCCTAATTCGTAGCGAACTAGGCTTGCTGAATATGGATATTCTTTGGTCCGGAAGTTTGCTCGTTCCATTGATTGCGATTTGCGCCAGACAGAGTCCTCGCGAACGGGACATTAAAGGCATGATGGGGTGGTTAGCACTAGCTGCGCTATGTCACCGGTATAGCAAGGCCAGTGAGACTGCACTTGACCAGGATCTACGTGCTTGCAAGGATGTTGACCCCATTGGTGCATTACTGAAAAATTTGAAAGAAGCGCGAACATCGTTGAAAGCTACTTCATCTGATTTTTCAGGCGCTCTTGCTGACCGTAGCGGCCTGCTGGCTTTGTTCATAGCTTGTAAACATCGCGGTCTATTTGATTTTTTCTCAGGAGCAAAAATTCTTTCGCATGGGAACGTTGACAAGCACCATATATTGCCGCGTGGACAGTTTGCTGAATTGCTTCGCCATCGCTCTGACAACTTGGCAAATATCGCGTTCATTTCTGGTGAGGCAAATAAGTCTCTTGGGCTAACTGGCCCAGAGGTTTACCTGAAAAAAATTGCTCCAAAAATTTTGAAAAGTCAGTGCATACCAATTGACGAATCCCTTTGGAAGATTGACGCTGCGCAAGAATTTTGGGACAACCGACGAGAACTTCTTGCACTCGCCTTCAACGACTTTCTGAAAACTTCGTTTCCTCATAGACGATTAGGTCTTGACTCAAACCATTAAAACTTTTGATGAACTACCTTTCCACCCGTGGCGACAAAACGCCGCGCAAATTTTGCGAAATTCTGCTCGAAGGTCTGGCGCCAGACGGCGGTTTGTACCTGCCGGAGCACTATCCCCAAGTCAGTGCCGCTACGCTCTCGGCATGGCGCAGATTGCCGTATGCCGACCTGGCATTTGAAGTGCTTTCGCTGTACATCGACGACATTCCCGCTGCAGACTTGAAAGCGATTTGCCAAAAGACTTATACGCAAGAGGTTTTTGGCACGCGCGAGATCGTGCCAGTGCGGCAGCTTGAGGCGGGCTTGTACCTGCAAGCCCTATCGAACGGACCCACCCTGGCTTTTAAAGACATGGCCATGCAGCTCCTAGGCAATTTGTTTGAGTATGAGCTGGCCCGGCGCGGCGAAGAACTCAACATTCTTGGCGCCACCAGCGGTGACACCGGCAGCGCAGCCGAATACGCCATGCGCGGCAAAAAAGGTGTACGCGTTTTCATGACCTCGCCCAATGGCCGCATGAGCCCGTTTCAGCAGGCGCAAATGTTCAGTCTGATGGACGAGAACATCCACAACATCGCGGTGGATGGCGTTTTTGACGATTGCCAGGACATCGTCAAGGCGGTGTCCAACGACCTGGACTTCAAGCGCCAATACAAGATCGGTACAGTCAACTCCATTAATTGGGCGCGTTTGATGGCGCAGGTTGTGTACTATTTTGCGGGCTACTTTCAAGCATCCGCATCAAACGCTGAAGAAGTTTCTTTCACTGTTCCTTCGGGCAACTTCGGCAACGTCTGCGCGGGCCACGTCGCCCGCATGATGGGTTTGCCGATTGCACAGCTGGTGGTGGCTACCAACGAAAACGATGTACTTGACGAGTTTTTCCGTACCGGTGTGTACCGCGTGCGCAGCAGCCGTGACACGCATGAAACCTCCAGCCCGTCGATGGATATCTCCAAAGCGTCAAACTTTGAGCGCTTTGTGTTTGACCTGACGG
Source organism: Polaromonas sp. (assembly GCA_025352405.1). Lineage (GTDB taxonomy): Bacteria > Pseudomonadota > Gammaproteobacteria > Burkholderiales > Burkholderiaceae_C > Polaromonas. The sequence continues at coordinate 1,685 of JANXTM010000114.1, read as the reverse complement.
GCCGCGACGGCGCGCAAACCAAAGCGCTGTTTCATGACCAGTTGAACGCCACTGGCAGGTTTGATTTAAGCGCCTCCAGTGCCTTTCAATCTGCCGCCAAAATCTACGGCTTTGTAAGCGGCAAAAGCACGCACGCGGACCGGCTGGCCACCATTAAGAGCGTCTACAAGCAGACCGGCAGCATGATCGACACCCATACCGCCGATGGCGTGAAAGTGGCGCGCGAGCACCTTCAGCCAGGCACGCCCATGGTGGTTCTGGAGACAGCCCTGCCGATTAAATTTGCTGAAACCATTGAAGAAGCACTGGGCCAGCTGCCGCCGCGGCCGGCGCGGTTTGAGGGCATAGAGGCGTTGCCAAAACGCGTTAGGGTCATGCCTCCAGATGCCGCCCTTATCAAGCGTTATATTGTTGAAAATGTGCATTAAATCGGCATCCCGGGTATATTTTACGGGGGCTAATAGCTATCAATTTAATAGCATTTTTGCCCTGAAGAAAGCTGACTCATGAATGTTGTTGGCTTTTCCGGCTATTCAGGCTCGGGCAAAACCACACTGGTGGAGCAACTGATACCGGCGCTGAAAAAGCGCGGTTTGCGGGTGTCGGTGGTCAAACATGCCCACCACAAGTTTGACATTGACCACCCTGGCAAAGACACCTTTCGCCACCGTGAAGCCGGTGCATTCGAAGTGGTGGTGGCTTCCAGCAACCGGCTGGCGCTGATGCGCGAGTTTGAAAAACCCACCAAGATGACTGTGCACCAACTGATAGCAGAGTTGTCCAGTGGCATTGACTGGGTACTGGTTGAAGGTTTCAAGGACAGCGATCTGCTCAAAATTGAAATCTGGCGTGCGCCCAGCGCCAGCTATGAAGGCAAGCCGGCCCGTTACATGCTTGACGACTTCATCGTCGCCATCGCCACTGACGCGCCGGACCAGTTGCCGGAAGCAACCTCGCGCCCCGTGCTGGATCTGGACAACCCCAACGCTGTGGCCGATTATTTAGTCAACAATCAAAAACAGTTTTTTTACTCGTTTGACAACCCCCTCAGCTAAGCCTGAAAGCCGTGTGATCACGCCGCCCACGGCCAATTAGTCTGTTCCTCTTTTCCCTCTTTACTTGCCATGTCCACCGACCCCAAGCCAATCGCCGCCCGCCAGCCCTTGAAACCGCTTGACCAGGCGTTAGCCGAGTTGTTGAGCCACGCTGCGGCATTGGCAGAGGTGCAAACTGTCTCCACTTTTGACGCCGATGGCCGGGTACTGGCGGAAGACCTGTTGTCCAGCCTCGACGTGCCAGCACACGACAACAGTTCCATGGACGGCTACGCGCTGCGCTGCGCAGACTGGCTGGGCCCTGCTACCGTGCTACAGGTCAACCAGCGCATTCCCGCTGGCAGCAGCGGACAGGCCCTGGCTTTGGGTTCTGCGGCCCGCATCTTCACAGGCGCGCCCATTCCACCGGGCGCTGATGCCGTGGTGATGCAGGAAGACTGCACACCGCTGCCCGCTTTAGCCGGGGCAGGCGCCGCCTGTCCTACGGTGCAGTTTCAGCTTCAACCCCGGGCCGGGCAGTGGATTCGTCGCCGCGGTGAAGACGTGGCCTTGGGCGATGTGGTGCTCAGGCGCGGTGAACGACTCACGCCCGCATCGTTGGGGCTGGCCGCCAGCATCGGCTTTGACCAG